>NZ_JBILYB010000088.1:0-25699 GCF_044378005.1 Prosthecobacter sp. | reverse complement strand
GATCGCAGGTTTGCAGAGTGGCTTTGGCTTCGCTGTCGCTGAGGTCGGGCTTTTTGAGGGCGTCTTTGATGTGATCGAGAAGGATCGTGAGCGGCAAGGCGGCATCGTTGGTCAGGCCTTCGGCGGCGGCGCGAGCTCGGAGCGCTGCGATGGCTTCGGTGGCTTGGTTGGCGGTGGCGAGTCGTTTGATCTCGGCCAACGTCGGCGTGGGGACGGGTTCGGCTTTGACCGGAGCTGTCATGGGCGCTGGCGCAGTCACTGGTGGGGAATCGGTGCCGGCGAGGTAGATGTCATCGCCGACGAGGCGGGAGTATTCGGCAGGGATCTGCTGGCCGCTGGAGCGGTCGAGCACGGCGGCGCGGGTGCGTTTGAAAACCTGCTCGATGGTGAGCCCGGGCGTGCGCAGGTGGCGGAGGAGTTCCTCGGTGTAGAGACCGTTCGTTCCGTCGCCATCCAGAGCGGTTTGTCCGGCATCGGTGGCGAAGGCGATGAGTGATCCAGCGGGCGGATTCATCTCGGCGAGGCCACCGGGAGTGCCTGCGGCATCGCGGGTGCGACCATTGCGGGCAAGAGCGGTGGTGCGGCAGGCATCGAGGATGATGAGATTGCACTGAGCGCCGCCGGATTTCAGATCGGCGACGGCTTGCTCGATGTTGAAGAGTCGCGTCTCGGCCATGAGGCGCAGGGTGACATCGTCCGCGCCTTCGGGCTGATAGCCGGACTTGATGGGCAGCAGGTAGTTTGACCCCGCGACGCTGATGCCATGCCCGGCGAAGTAGAACAGCGCGACTTCTTTGCCCGTGAGCGTGGCGCGGAAGGCGAGCAAGGCCTTCAGGAGCTGATCGCGCGTCACGTTTTCCTTCAGCTCGACGGAGAAGCCGAGTCCCTTCAGTGCGGCAGCCACGGAGCGGGCGTCATTGACGGTGTTCCGCAGAGGGCCGGCGGCGGGTTCATACTTGGCATTGCCAATGACGAGCGCAGTGCGCGTGGTCTCGGCCAGCAGGGCAGGGCTGGCGAGCAGTAGCAAAAGGGCGATGAGCAGTCGTGGCATGGGGGTAGGGAAGTGGTTGCGTGCCGGGCAGGGAAGGCAAAAGAATGGAGGCACAAAATGATGCCGTCCAGCCAAGCTCTCTGCCGCCTTGCCATCTTCGGGTCCGTGCTAGCCCTCGCCGCCTGCACCGGCACGAAGCCTTCGGGAAAAAGCGCGGAAGCCGTGCTGGTGCCGGGTGATCCCACCGCGCCCTCGCAGGTGACGCCGAGCGAGTTGCTGAGCATCGCGGCCAGCTACGCGAAACACTCCTGGCGACCTTTTGCCCGGAACATCCTGCATGGGGCGGACAAGGCAGGCGTGGTGGTGAACACTCCCGACGCCAGTTTTACCGATGAAAAGCAGCGCACGGGCTGGTGGCTGCCAGGGGAGATGAATGAGGGAGTGCCCTACAAGTGGGGCGGCTTCGATGACTTGGCGGCCTTTGATCAAAGCGTGGCCGCTGGTCATGCAGCGGGCGATGTCTCCTCTGCTGCGAAGCGTGTGGCTGACAATGCCGGCGTGAGTGCCAGTGCGGCGGGCGTCGATTGCTCGGGCTTCATCTCACGCTGCCTGAAGCTGCCCACGGTGCATGACACGACGCAACTGCCAGCCGTTTGCACGCCCATCACCGCCGCCGATCTGCGCCCCGGCGATCTGCTGAATATCCCGCATGGTCATGTGGTGCTGTGTGCTGGCTGGGCCACGCCGGACAAGAAGTGGATCTACTATTATGAGACTGGCGGCCCGCCGGATTACTGGAAGCCAGGGCTGAAAGAAGCCCCGCTCGCCGAGATGCTGGAGCTTGGCTACCAGCCGCTGCGCTATCGCGGCATGGCGCGTGAGTCGGGCGTGTCTGGAAAGGAAGTGCTGACCCGCAGCCTGCGGGCGAAATCAGCGGTGGTAACGGAGCCGGTGATCGGGGAGCCGTGATCCATCTCTAATTATTTCCTTCCCGAGGCGTTTCAAAGGCCTCACCGTGTACACATGCTCACCAGTCAACCCCAGCCCGAAGAAGCCACCCTGCTCGTCAGGCGGGCGCTGGACCAGCATGAGAGCAACCTCATCGCCTACACGGCTGGCATTCTTAATGGCGATGTCGAGCGTGCCCGCGAGGTGGTGCAGGACGCCTTGCTCAAGCTCTACCTCACTGACCCCGACAAGGTCCGCGACAACCTCAAAGCCTGGCTTTTCACCGTCTGCCGGAACCGCGCGCTCGATGTCCTGCGCAAGGATCACCGGCTCGATCTCGGCAACGAAGACGCGCTCAATCTGGCCGTCAGTTACGATCCTGACCCGAGTGAAAATGCCGTCTCTCATGAGCTCTACGAGCGTATTTGGGATCTCGTGGAGAAGCTCCGACCGAATCAGAAAGAGGTCATCCGCCTCAAATTCACGCACGACTGCTCCTACCAGCAAATCGCCGACATCACAGGCCTTAGCGTGGGCAATGTCGGCTTCATCATGCACATGGCGATCAAGAAACTCCGCGAGCTCCTGAACCGCGAACTCGCCACCCGCCCCTCTTAATTTTCCCACACCTTTATGACCAGCCCCGCCAACGACACCTCCGAACTCACGGCCTACGCCCTGGGTGAGCTGCAAGCGCACCAGGCCACCGACATCCACCGCCTCTTCACCGACTGCCCGGCCGCCACGTCCGAACTGGAGCAGATCGAGGCTGTCACAGATGCCCTCCGCCAACACGCCCCCATCCCGCAGGAGCGCCTGAATCCCGAGCAGCGCCACGCCGTGCTCCGCCCTGTGCAGATGCCCCGCCGACTTGCCCCCATGCAGCCTCGTCAGGTCGTGCGCAAACCATCGAGCTTCTGGCCTGTGATGGGCGGTTTGCTCAAAGCCGCCGCCGTTATCACCGTCACCGGCTTTGCCTACTGGATGGGGCGTCATGCCGATCTCGGAAGCCCGGCCATCTCAGCCGCCAAGACGGAAAAAGACAGCACGCCAAGCCCGACGAAAATCGAGCCAGCAAAGCAGCCCGAGTTGGTCAGCGCTCCGGCATCGAAGCCAGTGGTGCCTGCGTTGGTCAAAGTAGCTCCGCCTGCGCCCATTGTGGCTGAGGTGAAGCCCGCGCCTGCGGAAAAGATTCCCGTCGTGGTCATCGCTTCTGAAGCTCCAAAAACGGCCCCAGCTCCAAAAGCGGTGGTCGTCGTTTCCACTGCGAAACCCGCGCCTGCCGTCCCGATCGCTGTCACACGTCCGAATGCCGAGCTGGCCTTCGTTTCAACCAGCAAGCAGGAGGTCGATCAATTCGCCATCCGCCCGGCGGACATCCGCCCCGCGCCCGTGAAGGTGAACCCGAAGGAACTCATGGCCTCGCCCGCACCACTTCAGGCCCCGAAACCTGCCGCAGATGCCAAACCGCGCATTGCCTCTGAACTCTACATCCATGCCTGGCGCTCCGAAGTCACCTCCTGCCCCTGGAATCCCGCCACCCGACTTCTGCGTGTCACCATCCAGCTCCCACCAAACCAGCCTGCGGCTGAAAGCGCTGCCGCCTTCCCACTCCAGGTCAGCCTTGACCGCCGCTATGTCCGTGAGTTCCGCCGCCTCTGCGAGCGCCACACTGCCGCCGCCGAGATGACCACCTCCGGCACCCAGACCGTGTGGTATGAATTCCAGCCCATCAGCGATGAGGCCATCCGCACCGGCCGCCCCGTGGCCACTGTCACCTTGGAAAAAGGCCGCTTCACCATGCCGAGTGTCGGCCCGTTCGATGGATCGAAGCTTGCCGTGCTCGATCGCGGAGCCTCCTGGCAGGCAGCGCGTGAAGATTTTCTCTTTGAATCCGCTGTCGTCGGCTTCGGGATGCTCCTCCGTGGAGACCACCGCAGCCCGGCTCTGAATCATCAAGTCGTCCTGTCTCTCGCCGAGAAAGCCAAGGGCAGCGACGCCAGCGGTGAACGTGCCCGCTTCATCCGTGAAGTCAGTCATGCCCGGCAAGCCGCTGGATTGTGATCCGAATCCCCGTTTGACAGTCCCCCCGAGGTGCGTTAAACACCGCGCCCCTTCCGCAGACCCCCTTTATGGCCAACATCCGCTCCTCTGAAAAAGACATCCGCCGCACACAGGCACGCACCGCACGCAACCAGACGGTGAAAAGCCGCATCCGCACGCTGCGCAAGAAAGTCCTGACCGCCGTCGAAAAAGGCGATGCCGCCGCCGCCAGCTCCAGCCTGAATGAACTGGCTTCCGCCGCTGACAAAGCCGCCAAGACCAAGGTGCTCCACAAAAACACCTCCAGCCGCCTCAAGAGTCGCCTCGCCCTCAAGGTCGGCGCTCTGACCAAGAAGGCTTAACCTCCCTCTCGATCTCCAATTTTCAAAGAACCCGCTGAGCTAGCCGCCAGCGGGTTTTTTGCTGGCAAAATGAGTTCGCTGATCAGTTTTTGATTCCGCCCCAGCAGCGCAGGGGCTAGAACCCCCAAGCTCTATTCTGACCATGATCCCACGTCTCCCCATCGCGCCGAACGGCCCCTCGTTTTCCAAACTCATCTACGGTACCTGGCGCATTCTCGATGACGCCGAGAAGGCGAATTCTGACGACCTGCTGAAGCGCTTCCATAAGTGCCTCGAACTCGGCATCACCACGCTCGACACCGCTGAAATCTACGGGCTCTACAAAGTCGAAGAGTTCATCGGCCAGACCTTGAAGAAGGAACCCGGCCTGCGCGACAAGCTGGAGATCGTCACCAAGTGCGGCATCTACGTCCCCTGCGACTTCCATCCCGACCGCAAAACCGCCTTCTACAATGCCGATGCAGCCCGCCTCGTGAAGAGCACGGAGAAATCACTGCGCCTCATGGGCATCGACCACATCGACCTCCTGCTCGTACACCGTCCCGACTGGCTCACGAGCGCTGATGAAACTGCCGCTGGCCTGAACAAGCTCCTCAAAGACGGCAAAATCCGCGCTGCTGGTGTCTCGAACTACAATGTGCATCAGTTCGAACTGCTGAACTCGCGCATGGATCAGCCACTCGTCACCAATCAGATCGAGTTTAGCCTCCTGCACATGGACCCGATCTACGACGGTACGGGTGACCAATGCCAGCGCCTCGGCATCAAGCCCATGGCCTGG
The DNA here is from genome assembly GCF_044378005.1 of Prosthecobacter sp. GTDB lineage: Bacteria > Verrucomicrobiota > Verrucomicrobiia > Verrucomicrobiales > Verrucomicrobiaceae > Prosthecobacter. The sequence continues at coordinate 20,574 of NZ_JBILYB010000088.1, read as the reverse complement.
TCCCCGCTTGGCAAAGGCGTGCTCATGGACAAGACCGACCCCGCCTCCGCCCGCATCCATGCCAAATGCGCCGAACTCAGCGCCAAGTATGGCAACGCGACGGTCGATCAGCTCGCCTACGCCTGGATCATGGCCCATCCGAGCCAGCCCATGCCCATCATCGGCACAAACAAACTCGAACGCCTCATCGCCACCGCGAAGTCCGCCGACATCAAGCTGGAGCGTGAAGACTGGTATGCCCTCTGGACAGCCGCGAAGGGGCACGGAATTCCGTAAGCAGCTTCAAGCGGAACGATTTTCAAGTCGTCCAAGGGTGCCTCTGGGTTCCTACTCGGGGGGGAAGCCCGGTGGCGGGTTCCAAACCCGCCGCACCAGTGTTCGAGTTTCAAACTCGTTCGTCTAAGGGGCACTCACGGGCCCTAACGAACATCAACCTAAATTCAACAAGTTGGCAAGCCAGGCGCAGCCTCTCCACCACCAGCGGCGTCTTTGTCTGCAACTGTCTCAGCTAGGCTGACTGGGTGGATCACTTCAGAACTTCTGTCAGGCGCGCGTCTTGCGGATCGTTTTCATTCCCATGCTCCGCCTTGCCCTTTTTCTCTTTGCGTTGGTTTTTGTCTCTGCCACCGCCTACGAAGCTCGACGCCGCTGACGAGCAAAGCTGCGCGCCGGACTTCGCGCTGCCGGTCTATCCCGCCGGCTTCCTCGACAAAGAAACCGGCGCATTGAGGCCCTATCTCAAGATCACGAAGGACGCGCCGCCGATGTTCCTCGTCATGGCGCAGGACGACCATGTGAACAGCCTGAACTGCACCGTGCTCTACACCGCACTGACGAAGGAGCACGTGCCTGCGGAACTCCACCTCTTCCCGACCGGAGGTCACGGCTACGGCCTCCGCGTGACTTCCGAACCCGTCACCCGCTGGCACGAACTTGCCGCCGTGTGGCTCGCGAAGTTTTCCCGCCCCTGAAGCCATCACGCCTTCATCCGCCCCATCGCCGAATGTGACGCGCTCAGGCCGCTGATGCGGTTGCGGAATTCATACACGTCGGCGCGGTAGAGCGTCTCCTCGTGCCAGAGCGGCTTGTCCCCGGCCGTGTGGCCGGTGGCGATGATCTGAAAGCAGGCGGTGCCGGTGGGAATCTTCAAACGCGCCGCCTGGGCCTTCGTGGCATTGACGGCGTGGATGATTTCCTCCGCGCCGGTGATCGTGAGGCCGCATTTCTCCGTCCAGCAGGTGTAGAGCGAGCCCTTGGCGTCCGTGCGCGTCATCTTCGGGCAAAACTTCGCGACAACATGACGGCGCTCATAGATCACCGGCTTCTGATCGGCCAGGCGGATGCGCTCCATGTAAATGAGCGGCTCATCAGCGTCGATGTGGAGGCTTTGCACGACAGCGGGCGGTGCCTCGGCGGCGGTGAGCTTGCGATACTCGGCCAGCTCGGTGCCGGGCTTCTTGCCGACGGCGCGCGCCTTGTCCGTGAAGCTCACGAGCCGCTCCAGATCGTAATCGAGCACTGATTCACGCACAAAGGTGCCCGCGCCGCGCCGCACCTCCAGCAAGCCGGCGGAAACGAGGCTGCTGAGCGCCTTGTTCGCCGTGGGGCGGCTTGTTTTGAAGCGCCCGGCGACCTCTCGCTCGGTGAGGAACTGCGAGCCGGGCACGAAGTCCTCCGTGCGGATGAGGGCGCGCAGCTTCTCGATGAGCTGCTGGTGGAAGGTGCCGTTGTCTGACATGGGACGATCTTGGGGCAAAAGCAGGCTTTGACAAGTGGCTAAGCCAATTCATAACGTGGCTAAGCCAATCCAAAACCACCACCCCCGATGAAATACAGCTACTCCGACCTCGCCAAAATGATCGACCACAGCCTCCTGCATCCCACGATGACGGACGCGGACCTGGAGGCCGGTTGCCGGGTGGCCGCGAAATACCAGGTGGCCTCCGTGTGCATCAAGCCCTACGCGGTGAAGCAGGCCCTGGAGTGGCTGCGCGGCACCGGCGTGCTCGTCGGCGCGGTGATCGGCTTTCCTCACGGGAACAGTACCACCGAATCCAAGCGCTACGAGACCGAGCTGGCCTGCAAGGACGGCGCGAACGAGATCGACATGGTCATCAACATCGGCAAGGCCCTCGGCGGCGATTTCGACTACGTCGAAGCGGATGTGAAGGCCGTCTGCGACGAGGCGCACAAGCACGGCGCGAAGGTGAAGGTGATCTTTGAGAACGATTACCTCACGGGTGGCGGCGCCGGCCTCAGCAGCGACGACTTCAAGCGCAAGCTCTGCGAGATCTGCGAGCGCGCCGGAGCCGACTGGGTGAAGACGAGCACCGGCTACGGCTTCGTGAAGCAACCGGACGGCAGCTACAACTACAAAGGCGCCACCGAGCACGATCTGGCACTCATGCGCGCCAGTTGCAGCCCCAAAGTGCAGGTGAAGGCCGCCGGCGGCGTGCGTGACCTCGACGGCCTCATCAAGGTCCGCGATCTCGGCGGCACCCGCTGCGGCGCGACGGCGACAGCGGCGATGATGGACGACTACCGCAAGCGCGAGGCCGCCGGTGACTCTGGTGCATCCACCGGCGAGATCGGCGCGGGTGGATATTGATAGCTGCCGGATCATCCGGCCGCATGAACCGAGATCTGTTCCCGGATGCCTGAAATTGGGAGCACAATCCTGACTTTGACGTGAAGGAAATCTTGGAGGACACGGTGGGCAAGCCCTCATGCCTCGTTCAATCCTCGCACCTCTCAAAGCCCTCGGCCCGGGACTCGTCGTCGCTGCGGCGGGCATTGGTGCAGGGGATGTGATCACGGCGACGGTGACAGGAGCGCAGTTTGGCACCGGGCTCGCCTGGGCGCTGCTGGTGTGCGTGGTGCTGAAGTTCGTGCTCAATGAAGGTGTGGCGCGCTGGCAACTCGCCACGGGCAGCACGATCGTGGAAGCCTGTGTGCGACGCCTGCCGCGCTGGGTGAGCCTCTTGTTTTTGCTCTACCTGCTCGTGTGGACTTTCTTCGTCGGAGCCTCGCTCACAAATGCCTGCGGACTCGCGGGACATTCGTTGATCCCCCAGTTGTCGGTCGAGGTCTGGGGCGTGATTCATTCCATCATCGCGGCGGCGTTGGTGCTGATGGGCAGATTTGGTTTGTTCGAGAATGTGATGAAGCTGCTTGTCGGAATCATGGTCATCACGGTGCTGGTCTGCGCCGTGCTGGTGAAGCCGCATCTCGGTGAGTTACTCAGACATCTCACCTGGCCTGCGCTGCCATCAGACTCGGGCAAAGCTGTGCTCGGCATCTTTGGCGGCATCGGCGGCAGCATGACGATGCTTTGCTACGGCTACTGGATCCGTGAGAATGCGTGGACGGGCACCGGACATCAGCGCGTGATGCGTGCGGACCTGCTGCTGGCGTATGGCGTCACGCTCATCTTTGCCGTGGCGCTGACCATCGTCGCCGCGGGCTGCAATGCCGCCGTCACGCAGGGCAGTGGCATGGCACTGGAAGTGGCGTCAAGACTGGAAGCTACGCTCGGCACCACCGGACGCTGGGCCTTTCTCATTGGCTTCTGGAGCGCGGTGTTCGCCTCCATGCTTGGTGTGTGGCAGGGCGTGCCGTATTTCTTCGCCGACTTCATGACACAGCGTGTGCGCAACACCGGCACGGGTTCTGTTGATCTGAAAAACACCCGGGCCTATCGCGGCTACCTGCTTTATCTCGCGGGGCCGCCGCTCCTTCTGCTCCTCGTCGGCAAACCTGTGGCCGTGGTCGTGCTCTTCACGGTAGTAGGTGCCTTTTTCATGCCCTTCCTCGCCGCCTTGCTCCTTTATCTAAACAATCGCCGCGACTGGATGGGCGCACAGAGCAACGGCATCGCCTGCAATGTCGTGCTCATCATTTCGCTGCTGCTCTTTGGCTGGATCGCCCTCAAGGAAATGCTCGACGTTGTTTTCAAATGAATTCCTTCCTCATCATCGGCGGCGGCATCGTCGGCCTCGCCACGGCCTTGAAATTGCTGGAGCGCTTCCCTGCTGCCAGACTGACGCTGCTGGAGAAAGAAGCAGGCGTCGGACGCCACCAGAGCACGCACAACAGCGGTGTGCTGCATTGCGGTCTGTATTACAAACCTGGTTCGCTGAAAGCCCGGCTCGCTGTGCAGGGCATCCGTGAGATGGTTGCCTTTTGCCGCACGCATGACATTCCGCATGAGATCTGCGGCAAACTCGTCGTCGCAACCAACGAAGCTGAACTTCCACGACTCGATGAACTGCTGCGTCGTGGGGCTGCGAACGGGCTGACCGGCCTGCGCCGCATCGAGCGGGATGGAATGCGCCGCATCGAGCCGCACGCCGCTGGAATCGCTGCTGCTCATGTGCCGGAGGAGGGCATCGTCGATTACCGTGCCGTATGCGACACGATGGTTTCCGAGATTCAAAAACGCGGCGGCATCGTTCACACAAATGCCGGGGTTACGCGACTGCATCGCCACAGCGATGAGTGGATCGCGCACACGCCGCTGGGTGAAATACGCGGCCAGTGGCTCATCAACACCGCCGGGCTGCATTGTGACCGGGTCAGCGAACTCGCCGGAGAACAAAGGGAGGTGCGCATCGTTCCCTTCCGTGGCGAATACTATCAGCTCAGTGATGAGGCGAAGCATCTCTGCCGCCATCTCATCTATCCCGTGCCCGATCCCGCGTTTCCGTTCCTCGGCGTGCATTTCACACGCATGATTGGCGGTGGAGTCGAGGCCGGCCCGAACGCAGTGCTCGCCTTTGCCCGTGAAGGCTACCGCCTGCGTGACATCGACCTCCACGACCTCGCCGATGCACTCACCTTTCCTGGCCTGTGGCGCTTTTTGAAGCGCTATCCGAGCATGGCCTTTACCGAACTCGCGCAATCCCTCAGCCGCGAGCGCTTCTGCCGCAACCTCCAGCGACTCGTGCCCGAGGTACGCCCTGAGCACCTCGCTCCAGGCGGTGCGGGCGTCCGCGCACAAGCCATGACACCGCAGGGTGATCTCGTGCAGGACTTCCACATCGTCGCTCGCGATCACGCCCTGCACATCCTCAATGCCCCCAGTCCTGCCGCCACGGCATCACTGGCGATTGGTGGTCACATAGCGGGGATGATCTGAGTGATGTCGGGCTGTTACTTCTCAGCAGGGCTCGCTTCAGGCGGCGTCTCGGGTGCCTTGTCCTCCTTGACCTCCATCTCCACCCAGTCGGGTCCATCCCTGCCACGCCGCCACTCATTGTAAACCAGGACCGCGACGAGGCCAAACAAGGCCGCGCTGGTCTCCAAAATGAAGGGAGTGGCCAGGTAGCCAGCGATGGTCATGAAGGACTTCGCCAGCAGTTCGCGGCCGATTTCGCTCACCTGCCAAACGATGACGACGCCCACAATGAAGACGAGCAGGCAAAGGACGGGAGTGATCCACCAGCCTTTGGCCGGAGGGGTGGGGTGGTCGGACATGAGGGAGGTTTACTCCACCCGCCTGACATTTCCAGCAGCCTCTCTGGATTCATCTGCTTCTGGAATTGGAATGGCTTTCAGGATTTTCACTGGCTGATTCTCGATTCCAAAGGGTGCAGGACGTACGCTGGCGGAAAGAGGCTGGGCTGGAACGACCGGCAGGACCACGGGCGGCTGGTGCTGCTGCTGGGCCACGCGGTCATCAGCCACATATTTCCCCCAGATGCCGGTGCCAGCGAGCACCAGCAGGAAAATGAATAGGCCCGCAGGCACGGGAGAACGGCTCGCACGCCCCTTCAACTGTGGAGACGACAACCGTCCGACAGAGCCACGGGGAGCTACCCAATCACCATGATTTTCGATGAGGTAACGGTAATCACGCGGCCCGCCGAGGACACCGCCGGGCAGTTCATTCAGAATCTCTGCTGCATCCACCTGGAGATACTGGCTGTACCGGCGCAGGAAGGCGCGGGCGTAGGTCATGCTGCCAAAGGCTGGATAATTGTCCTGTTCCAGCAAATGCAGCTTTGCCACAGGGATGCGGGTCTCGTGCGAAGCGTCGAGCAGGCTCAGGCCGCGTGATTCGCGAGCGGCTCTGAGAGTCTGTCCGATAGGGGTTAGCATGGCATGAGGTATCCAAAGATTAATTACCGGATTTTGCCATGAACGTTACAGGATGCGATGATTTTTTCAGGATCAGGGAGTCAGAATTTTTCATTCCCCACTCTTCGCCGCATCCCAGGCGGTGTCCATTTCCTCCAGGGTGGCTTCGCCGAGTTTTTTGCCTGCGGCGGTGAGCTGATCCTCCACGGCATGGAAGCGGCGGATGAATTTTTCATTCGTCGCGGCCAGCGCGGCCTCGGAGCCGATGTCCAGCTTGCGGGCGAGATTGACGACACTGAAGAGCAGGTCGCCCAGTTCTTCCTGCATGGCGGCGGTTTCACCTTTGGCGATGGCTTCCTCCAGCTCGCCGATCTCCTCGCGCAGTTTGCCGAAGACGGGGGCCACGTCCGGCCAGTCGAAGCCGACTCGGGCGGCCTTTTTTTGCAGCTTCTGGGCACGCATCAGCGCGGGCAGACCGTTGCCGACACCGTGGAGATGGCCCTCCTTTTGCGTGCCTTTTTCTTGGCGCTTGATGGCATCCCATTGTGTCAAAACCGCGTCGGAGGTGGCGGCGCTGGCCTCGCCAAAAACGTGCGGATGGCGGCGGATGAGCTTCTCGGAGAGGCCATGCGCCATTTGATCCAGATCAAAAGCACCGGTCTCACTGGCGATCTCGGCGTGGAGGACCGGCTGGAGGAGGAGATCGCCCAATTCCTCGCAGATGAGGGTGGGATCTCCGCTCTTGATGGCATCGACGACCTCATAGGCTTCCTCTAAAACGTGCGGGATGAGAGACTCGTGAGTCTGCTCCATATCCCAGGGGCAGCCGCCGGGGGCGCGCAGGCGATGGACGATGTAACGGAGGCGGGTCAGGCCGTCGGGATGATCGAGACTCATGAGCTGCCGCTAGCGCGAAAAACCGCCGCTGGCATGGAAAAAGTTTGCGCCACCCGCTGATGTGCCTACCGACTCGCCTGTCTCCTTTTCGGACGCACCTGCGTAAGCTCTCATCCAAACCCCAATACTGACATGGCCTCTGAACTTGTTTTAAACCTCAACGATTCGAATTTCGACGCTGAAATCGCCGCCTCCACCGTCCCTGTGATCGTGGACTTCTGGGCCGAATGGTGCGGCCCCTGCCGCATGCTCGGCCCCGTGCTTGATCAGCTCGCCGCCGAGAAGGCCGGTGCCGTGAAAGTGGTGAAGGTGAACGTGGATGAAAATCCCGGCCTCTCCCAGAAGTACGGCGTCCGTTCCATCCCGATGCTGCTCTTCATCAAAGGCGGCGAAGTGAAGGACACCGTCGTCGGCGTGCAGTCGAAAGCCGCCCTCGCCAGCAAGCTCGACGCGCTGGCCTGATCCGGTCTCATTGAATTCCGCACCACGGGTGATCCGACACGTTCGGGTCACCCGTTTTCGTTTTCTAGTCAGTTTACTTCAGCGCCTGAATGATCACACCGGGCGTCGTAGCTGGGTATCGCCCCGTAGGTGCTGATTCGATGGACTGAAAGAGGCCGATACCTTGATCGAGGCCAGGGATGAAGAGTCCATCAAACATACCAAAAGCGATGTTTGCCGAAGCGGGTGCCACAAGTCCCTGACGGCCAAAGACAAACCATGTCCAGCCGGTGAAGGTGCCCGCCGAACTGACGGTGAGGTTCTGTACGACACCGCCGCGCTCAGGCCGAGGCCAAGCATTCCCCGGCGGTCTTGCCTGATGCGTGGAGGTGAGGGTGAAGTCCTGCGTGAGCTGGCTGACGGTGATCCTCGCATTGGGCACCTGAGTGCCAGCGCCGAGGAGCCGCGTGCCGCGTGCGGGTGGCGTCCACAGACCGCCTCGGATGGCCATCGCGGCATCGCCTGCTTTCCAGTGGGTCATGGTGGCGCTGTCTTGATACGGCGAAGCTGGCACGGTGCAGCCTGCCTGCGTGCTGGTGAGGAGCGTGGGGCTGCCAGCTTCAGGCATGAGCCAGCCAGAGACGGTTTCGCCTTGGGCGAGCGACATGTAGAAAGGCACGCGCGAGGATGATGCCGCGCCTGTGATCCATGTCGTGCTCTGCGTCAGAAGTCGCACTTCAGGAACAACAGCATGGGTGAACTTGCCAGCGATGGTAACGATGCCTTTCGCCGTGAAGTTCGCACGGGCAAAGCCGACTGCGAGGCGCTCAGGCACTCCAGCATCAGGCAGCAAAGCAAGGTGGCAGGCACCCACGAGACTGCTTTGAGTTAATGCACGCCCACCTTCGCCGACGAGGGATTCATCGAGGAAGATGGACAGCGCCCCTTGGCGGATTTCGAAAGCCAGCGCCAGCGGCTGGAGCCCTTTCTGTGTGGCGATACCAACGCCGGAAGCTTCGGTGGCGGAGATCACATTCAGCGTGCCGGTGAAACGCTGAGTGGTGGTTTTGGCAGGCACGAGATTGGCCTGGAGGGTGGCCGTCCAGCTTCCATTGGCCGTCACAACGAGTGAAAGCAATCCGCCGCGCCCATTCAGCGCGTCGGGCCGCCTTTCGAGGAGTCCAAAATACTGCCCGGCGAGCTGGTTGGGCATGATTTGCAAAGTCAGGGTGAAGGAGGTGAAGACCCCTGTGACACGATCACGGGCACGGACCTTCACGACGTAAGTGCCGGGCATGGTCGCGCTTCCACTGATCTGCCCGGTGGCTGGATTCAGCATGATTCCTGGAGGCAGGCCGGTGGCTTCGAAGCGGTCGTAGAGGCTGGCGTCGGCAAGCTGTTGTGTGAGCGCTTGTCCCTGCATGAGGGAAAGGTTCGTCAGGGGTGCCACCGGGCCGCTGAGGCCACGCAGGTTCAGTTCGAAGACGTTTTGCGCATAGCCATAGCGCGTCATGGACTCCAGGCTGAGACGCAGTCGGGCAGTGCGCAGACCTGAAGTCGAGGGACGGAAGCGCAGGGTGATTTCAACATCATTCCAGTAAATGTGCGATGCGGGTGGAGTGTGGCTGACCTCGGCGGTGAAGTCGGCTGCATGATCACCTTCGATCTCGATGACGAGGTTCGTCGGAGCGGTGGAAGGATAGGCTGGCTGGAGATTCAGGATGCTGGAGACATCCAGCTTCACCGTGGTCTCAGCGCTGCTGCCTGCATTCATCTCCAGCGTGCTTAGTTCGTCGGACAGAGCCGTACCGGAGGCTTGTTCCTTCACGCGGAGATCAGGCCGGAAATTTCCCTCGTGACTGAGTTGGGCGAAGCCAAGAGCTGGGCCCCCGTTGCCATTACCGGGCTGGCCGGTGGTGGGTGGCGGTGGCATGCCAATGTAGCCGCCGCTCCAGGCATTCACGCCCGTGAACTGACCACCGACGAGCACCTTTCCATCCGCCTGCACATGCATGGCACGGACATCAGCAGGCTGTCCGAGGATGGCATAAAAGCCTGCATCCACGGCCAGTGTATCACGCCGATAGCGGCTGATTTGCTGCAAGTCTGGACTGTTCCAGAAGCGCGGCCCCGGAGCCACGAGCAGCCCGCCGCCAGGCTGGAAGGCGAGGGTTCGTGGCAGACATTCAGCGGTGGTGGTGAAGGAATCCAACGTCTGCTGCGCCAGGACCGAGCCAGAGCGGGAGAGGCGGGTCAGCGTGTCTGTATAGGAGTAGGAGTCGTTCGGCCCAAAAGAGGGGGCACTGTCCGACGAAGTTAGCGTCCTGGCGTCACTGCCTAAAGAGAAGCTAGCGTTCCGTGAAAACACTGGACCAAGGAACTGTACAAAGGTGGTGTTGGTGATAGTGATCAACATGCGCGTTTCAAGATGCGCCACATAGATGTCCTCACCCTGGATGACGATGTCATAGATCCTGCGTCCGAAACCAAACACCGGATCAAGCTTGCCGTCTGGCTTGATGCGTCTGAGATCGCCATCACTAAAGAACTGACTATTCCCGCCCGTGGCCAGCATCTCGACTGCGTTGGTGTATTCCCCGCCAAAGAGCACCGAGCCATCGGCTTCCAGCGCCAGAGCATTCACGGAAGCATTCGGGGAAACAAGCGTGAAGCTGGTGTCCAGCGTGCCATTGGCATTTAGGCGGATCAGATTCTTCTGAGCGCCGAGGCTGCCAGAGCCTGCGAGCATGATTTTCCCAGTCGGCAGCACGAGCACATCTCGTCCTCTGAAGCCGCCCGTCGGCGGCGTGAAGGTGGCATCCAGAGTGCCGTCCCGATTCAGGCGGGCGATGCCTTGTCGTTTCGCCAGTCCGACCTGGGTAAAGTCTCCGACGATGAGCGCACGGCCATCCGGCTGAAGCGCGAGCGCGGTGATCTCACCGTTTGGAAACTGCGTCAGGACTTTCGAGGTCAGCTCGGAGCCGTCTTTGGCGATGCGTCTGATTTGGTGATTCTTGCTGGCTGCTATCGTGGTGTAGCCCGCGAGGAGGAGTGTGCCATCTGAGGCCTCGGCCATGGCCGTCGTCGTCCAATTCGGGAGATCAGGGCGCAGCAGAGAGTCGGTGCCATTCGCGCCCGTGCCACCGAGCTGGATCTCGTAGCGGGCTTCATCAGCGTCATTGCTGATTATCACGAGCGTGGCTCCATGCGGACCGAGATCGCTGGCGGTGAAGCGGATGTCCAAAGACGCATCGGTGTTGGGAGCTAGCGTGCTGGTGAGAATGCTGGGGCTGAAAGCGGAGGCATTTCGGCCTTCAAACGTGGCTGTCAGACCAGTCAACGGTGCTCCGCCGTCATTTCGGATCGTGAGCTGCCGACTCACGCGCGGGCCACCCGGCGTGGCATGTCCCACATGGACCAAAGCATGCCCACTGATCAGTTCGCGGCTGCCATCCAGCACAGCGATCTCAGGTGTCGGTGGCAAGCCTTCGCCCGTGAGATCGATCACAAAGGGAGACTCATCGGGGTCATCACTCTCGATCACCAGCCGGGCGCTGCGCTGGCCGACAGCGCTGGGGGTGAACTCGATGATTCCCGTTGGGCGTCCCTCACCTGCATTCAAAACACTGCCCGCATACACAGCCGGATAGCGCAGCGTGAAGTCTCCTGCATGAGCGCCTTCAAAACGCAGATCTGAGATGTTCAGCGGACCTGTGCCAGGGTTGCTGATCCCGAGGTATTTGCCGTTGTTTGTCATGCCTTGGTCTGCTGCGCCGAAGTCTACGGTCATCCCGGTACTCATGTTTTGATCGGCGATGCTCACCTGGATGTCCGGCGTCGGCGGGATGCCGCGCCCGGAGAGCAGCAGCCGCTTCACCGGCTCCGCAGGATCATTGCTCGTGATCTCCAGCCAGGCGGTGTCGATGTCCGTGGCGTCGGGCGTGTAAGTGAGCAGCGCATAGACCTGCATCCCAGGCACCAGCGGATCAACCGTGTTTGAGATCCCATGCACGTAGGTATAGGTCATGAAGCTGCTGATCTGAAACCGATCTACCTGTGGACCGACCACCCTCGCCGAGAGTCCGGTCAGATTTAGCCCGCCCGCGTTGCCAATGAAGATGTTCGTGCTGGCTGAGGAACCCTGCAGCACCCTGCCGAAGGAGACTCGATCCGTCTCCTGCGTGCGACTTTGCCCCACGACCAGTCGTGGCTGCGCCTCCGCACCAACCCCGGAGAAACCCAGCTCGATCTCTGGACGCTGAGGGTCGTTAGTTAGGAGCCTCAGCATGGCAGGACGCGGCCCAACAACCCTCGGTATGAAGGCCACTTGCAGCAGCCATCGTTCACCCGGAGCGAGGGTGTGGGTCGTCTGAGCACCACTCAGACCATCCTGCCAAGTGCCCGCCCCTGACCAGTGCAGCAGGTAGTCCGCCGATCCGTCACCCGTAAACCATTGAGGCGTGATTGCCGCCATGCCGCTGCCCACATTCGTGATCTCTACATAAAAAGTCATCGAGCGCCCCACCATCACGTCTGGCACGAGCGGCGGACTGTTTTGCACCCGCAACTCAGGCTGGGCACTCGGAGCCAGCTCCGCCTGCGGCGAAAACACCGCGCCCGGAGCCAGCGTGAAGAATTGCAGCTCGTCCAGATTACCCGTGAAGGAGCTGCCACCTGCCGTCAGCGCGCCACCGACTTTCAGGCCCGTGATGCGCGGTAGGACGATGGGAGCCGACAACGGTGCCCGAATCTCCGCCGTGGAGGTCGGGCCCACGGCCTGGCCATTCAAATACAGCGTGCTGGTGATGCCCTGACGCACCAGCGCCAGATGCTGCCAGACACCGACCTGCACAGGCGCTTCCCCCACCCAGGCACCATTCGCGAGCCTGCCCTTGATGACGCCGTCCACCTGCCAGAGGCCCATGCCATCGCCCGCCGGATCACCCACATGCACCAGCCGATGCGTGCCTGTAACTTCCTCCGCCCGCACCCAAAGCTGAACACCCAGATTCGTGTGCTGGCCGAGACCGAAGCTGTTATCCGAGAGCGAGTCCCCAACCGAGAAATGCAGCGCTGCCCGGCTACCGATGAGAGAAGCCGCCGTGCCAGGAATGTTGAGAGGAAGCAAGGTTGGGGCCGAGGAGAGCCCAGCTGCCAGCCGCCCCACAAAATCGGGCATGATGTAACCGACCACCGCAGGAATGACATGATTGGGATATTGACCATCCCATACATCCTCATCCCCAAAATGCAGTGCCAGCTCCTGAGCCACAGGAGCACCGCTGATGATACTGAGGGATTGCCCATCGCCGAAGCGGAAAAGCGCGTGGTCCTGGATGACGCTGCCCCGCGTCCCAGCACCGACCACCTGGAAACTCCGCTTCACCGAGCCAGTGCTGTCTTCAGTGACCTGCACCGTCTGCTGGACGCGCTGCGTGCTCTCAGGATTCCAGGCGATGTCAAAGCTCCTGCTCTCTCCTGGCCGCAGGGTGAAGCGCTGAGGACTGATCAATGAAAAGCCCGGCATAGGTGCTGTGGTAGTCGAGTATAGGCTCAAACCTGAAAGGTAGAGAATCCTCCCCAAATTCGGATTGTACAAATTCACTCTACCGGTGAACGTCCTGCCACTCGCATTCACGAGGCGGAAGGTCTTTTTCACCGTCGTGCCCATGGCCGGACTGCCAAAGTCGATGACCTGAGCTGCCGGACCGGCACCGACTTCTTCGAGAAAGAGGCTCGTCTCCGCCTCTGAGGCTCCTGCGATGAGATTGAGCAGATAGGGATTCGGATCCGTGCTGCCTTGGCTGATTTTTAGTGTCGTGCGATAGGCCCCTTGCTGCACAGGCAGAAAGCCAATGCGGAAGCTGGCACTCGCCCCGGCGGCTAACTCAGTGATCGGGGCATCCAGCAGGGTAAAACTAGGGCTGGCAGGCCCTTCAAAAGTCCAATTCAAGCCAGTCAAAGTGGCAGCACTCGTGTTTGCCACCGTGAACTGCCTCACCGTGATTTCGCCGATACCGACCTCGCCGAAGTCTGTCGCGGAGCCATCCTCAAGAGCCAGCCCTGTGTCCCGCTCAATCCTCAAAAGAGGTGCTGTGACGATGACCGGCGTGTCTGGCTCAGACTCCAGAATGATGGCACGCAGGCTTTCGGCTGGCAGTGTGACCAGTTCTGTTTGCGGACCTGTGGAAGGACTCGAGCCGAGTCCGGATGAAATGAAGGGCACTGAGCGGCGCACCTGAGTGGCGCCCCCCTGAAGGGCCCCGTAATACCACCGGCCCTGCCTTTGAATCCGAAAGCCGATCCAGCCATATGGTCGATTGGCAAAAGGACCCGAATAGGTGGTTCCATCTCCTGAGGTATAAGTTCCGCCCAAATTAAATCCCAGAGTAGTGCCCAGCACCGCCGTATCAGCCATCCAGGTGCCGCCAGCAAAGGCAGCCTGCACCGTGGCGGGTAAATTGAGAGACAGTAACTCGCGCCCCCCGGGTGCAGTCGCGACTAAAAACTCCATCCCCTGGCGTGGAGCGACCGTTGCTCCATTCCAGGATGAACCAGGGATGCCGTTGGTCATGCCTGCATATCTTTCACCCGTCAGATCCATCACCCCATCGAGGTACAGATCAAAGTTGATCTGCCCAGTCATAGGCCACGTGCCCATCGGCAGACTGCGCTTCACGGCACCTGCGTGAAGGGTTTGCAGGGACAGTAGCCCAAGCAGGAGGAGAGGAAGCAGGCGCATTGGCAAAAAAAACAGCAGGTTGGTTGGACTGGTCACCTTCTCTTTGCAATTACCGGCGACTTCCTGACAAGAATAAACATGGCGGTGGAGGTTTGTGAGCTTCCAGCCATGCGCCGCCTCGATACAGCCACCATCGGCAAGTATGACGGCCCTTGTAACTCCGACTAAAGTCGGAGGTAAAAGGGCTGTGGGTATACGGCGGAAGTCCGATAACGCGGCGGCGCAGAGTGTGAAAATGCTTGGGGCATCAGAGCAACACACCTCTGCCGCACCTCATGAAAAAGCCCCTCATCACCCTCGCCTTTGCTGCCTTGATCGCTGCTGGTGCCTTTTGGCTCTGCGCGCGGCATTCTGCACCCACCACTGCCGGTGCGCCTTCACTCTCAGCGCCGGTCACATGCGGCGGCGCGGCCAGGCCTTTCGTCGAAAAGGCCGCCCGCGAGTCGGGCCTGCCGCCATCGGCGGATGTGCTCTGGCAGCAGCGCGGCGGGCGGAGATGGCTTTGCTGATCCAGCGCAATCCGGCACTGGCAAACACGGTGACTCTCGCGGTGCAGAGGGTGCTGCCAGCGGTGGACAGGCGCTGCTGGAAGATCGGATCGATGCTCTGGGCGACTATCTCACGGCGGGTGTTTCTTTTGCCCTGGGCAGGGACCCGGAACTGATCCGGTGGTCTCGACGCATGTGCGGCTGGCGGATGGCCGGAAGTTCCGCGCATCATCTGGTTTTGTGATTTTCCAGAGAGCCCGAAGCGACATTTCAGAAGTAGCAGCCGTCATCAACCTTTGGGCTTGGACGAGACTGTGAGACTGGAGGAAAGTGATGCCTCCACCTTCCTCAATCATTCTGGCGATGCACCCGGTTGCACCACGCTGCCAGCACGCCACTTTTCACCACTTCACCATGCCAACCCCCGCCTTCCACTACCAGCCCCTCCTCGAACTCGGCACCGACGACACCGAATACCGCCTGCTGACGAAGGAACACGTCCGCGTCGAAATGATCGGCGACAAAGAGCTGCTCGCCGTCGATCCCGAGGCGCTCACGCTGCTGGCGAACCAGGCCTTCCACGACATCAATTTCTTCCTCCGTCCGAAGCACCTCAAGCAGGTCGCCGCCATCCTCGATGACCCCGAGGCGAGCGAAAACGACCGCATGGTCGCCCTCACGATGCTGAAAAACGCCGACGTGGCCTCCGCAGGCCTGCTGCCCTTCTGCCAGGACACCGGCACCGCCATCATCATGGGCAAAAAAGGCCAGCAGGTCTGGACCGGCGGCGGCGACGAGGCAGCGCTCTCGAAGGGCGTCTATCTCGCCTACACGGAGAACAACCTTCGCTACTCGCAAAACGCCGCGCTGAACATGTTCGACGAAAAGAACACCGGCACCAACCTGCCCGCGCAGCTCGATTTGTATGCCACCGATGGCGACGCGTATAAATTCCTCTTCATCGCCAAAGGCGGCGGCTCGGCGAACAAAGCTTTCCTCTACCAAGAGACCCGCGCCGTGCTCAATCCGAAGAGCATCGTGAAGTTCCTCAGCGATAAAATGACCTCGCTCGGCACCGCCGCGTGCCCGCCCTACCATCTGACCTTCGTCATCGGCGGCACCTCGGCCGAATCGACGATGAAACACGTCAAACTCGCCTCCACGAAGTATTACGACGGACTGCCCACCACCGGCAACGAACACGGTCGCGCCTTCCGCGATGTCGAACTCGAAGCGCAAATGCTCCAGGCTGCTCGCGAGTGCGGCATCGGTGCCCAGTTTGGCGGCAAATACTTCGCGCTCGATGTCCGCGTCATCCGCCTGCCGCGTCACGGTGCGTCACTGCCCATCGGCATCGGCGTTTCCTGCTCCGCCGACCGCCAGGCCAAAGGCAAGATTACGCGTGATGGCGTCTTCATCGAGAAGCTCGAAACCAACCCGCTGCAATACATCCCCGAGGAGCTGCGCCACCGCAAAGACACCAACGCCGTTCGCATCGACACGAACCGCCCCATGGCCGAGATCCGCGCCGAGCTCAGCAAGTATCCCACCACCACGCGCCTCCTCATCAACGGCCCCATCATCGTCGCCCGCGACATCGCGCACGCGAAGCTCAAAGAGATGCTCGATGTCGGCAAGCCGCTGCCCGATTACTTCAAGAACCACCCCGTCTATTACGCCGGTCCCGCCAAAACGCCCGCCGGCATGCCCAGCGGCAGTTTTGGACCTACCACGGCAGGACGCATGGACAGCTACGTCGATCTCTTCCAAAGCCACGGCGGCAGCATGATCATGATCGCCAAAGGCAATCGCGGCCAGCAAGTCACCGACGCCTGCAAAAAACACGGCGGCTTCTACCTCGGCAGCATCGGCGGCCCCGCCGCCATCCTCGCGAAGGAGAACATCAAGAAGGTCGAAGTCGTCGAGTTCCCCGAACTCGGCATGGAAGCCATCTGGAAGATCGAAGTCGAAGACTTTCCGGCGTTCATCCTGATCGATGACAAGGGGAATGACTTCTTCCAGACCGTGGGTCCGGGGTGCTCGGTGAAGCATTGAATGGGATTTAAGGACGAACGCTTCTTTTGAATTATGGCGACTTATCTTTTGACCTGGAATCCACGAAAGTGGGAATGGCTTTCATTAGAGCAAGACGTCGAGAAGTGTCGAAAAAGAGGCTTTCTTAACGAACGGTGGTCTTGTGGAGTCACGAAACGCATTCGTCCAAATGACAGAGTGTTTTTAATCAAGCTGGGTGCCGAACAGCCCACCGGTATCATGGCCTCCGGGCATGCGTTGTCGGACCCTTTTGTTGACGGTCATTTCAATGATGCGAGAAGCAAAGCTCATTACATCAAACTGCGCTATGACGTGCTTTTGAATCCTACAGATGAAGAGCCCTTGAGCCGAGACAAATTGCAGGAAAAAATGCCCGATGTTCAGTGGAGTCCACAAGCGAGTGGGATCACCATTCCTGCCCGTGAAGCTCAAATACTGGAAGGGATGTGGAAGGCTCATCTTGAGTCCAAAGGCATGGTGCCTTCAGTAGCTGCAGAGGAAGTCATTACTCCAGAACAATTTTGGGAAGGCTCCGTTCGCACCATTTCCGTAAATGCCTTTGAGCGTGATCCTCGAGCTAGAAAGGCCTGTCTCGACCACCACGGTTATTCATGCGCGATTTGCAGTTTCAACTTTGAGCGCCGTTTCGGTCAACTTGGCCGTGGTTTTATCCACGTTCATCATTTGCGTCCGCTCGCAGAGATTGGAGAACAATATGAGGTGGATCCGATCAAGGATTTAATACCGCTATGTCCGAATTGCCATGCGATGGTTCACCTACAGATTCCAGCGCTGACGTTGAAAGAAGTAGCTGATGCCATGAGGTGAACGACGTGTCGAGTCGGAGGCTCGAAACAGATTAGATATGGTGAAGGTCGCGGAGCGACCGGGAACCACCGGAAACGAACCGTCTCATCGTCCCCGATTCGGGATGCGCCCCGGCAGGGGCGCGAGGTGGAGCGTGCGAATAGCCCCGGCGATGTTGCCCGCAAGCCCCTGCGTGGTGGGATGGTGGCCTATGAGGAGAGGTTTTTGTGGTAGCCGACACTCACCAACTGCGAGTCCTCTGTTGGCTCTCTCCACCACTTCGGGGCTATTGCCAGTCCGCCACCGGATACGACCTGCCGCTTGATTCCGCCGGGGAGCACGGGCAAAGGGGCGGTTCCGATTTCCCATGCTCTGGCTCCAAGACCTCCTGACCAAGCTCCGTGCGCTGCAACACCGCTCGCGGAGGTGGCCATATGCAGGGCGGATCACCTTCCTGCTGGCGTTGATCGCCATGATGCTGCTGATCACCCAGGGGCATCATTTGGTGAATCCGGCGGACATCACGGGCTATGACCTGAGGGATGGCAGACTGGTGGCCGAGCAGGGCGGGCCACCGCCGGGACCGGCGCTGAAGTTCGTCTCCGTCGTCCTGCCGTATCTGGACAAATGGATGCTCGTGGGTGGCTTTGTGCTCATCTCCATCTTCTTCCGCCAGTGGGGAAATTTGAAGAAGCTCGTGCTGCCTGCCTGGGTCGCCGGAGTTTCCATCGCGGCCTGGGGCGTCTGCACGGACATCGCCCACCAGCTCGGAGCCATGCAGATGACGGAGATGGGCGAGCCGCTGGCCTTCTCCGCTTACTATCTGAAGCTCGTTCTGCTCGTGGCGGCCACGCTTTGCGTGCCGGCGCTGCTGCACTACTACCACCGCCGGGGAACTCTGGACCGCTACACGATGCGCACTTTCCTGGCACCGCTGATCTTTTGCTTCGTGGCCTTCACCTCCCTCTGGCTGATCATGGACCTGCTGGACAATCTGAAGGACTTCCAGGAAGCAGAGGCTCCGCTTGGCCGCGTGGTGGCGTTTTATTTCGGCGTCATGCCCTTCATCTTTGTCTCAGTGATGCCTGCCTCCCTGCTGCTGGCCGTGCTTTACACGCTGACCAAGATGTCCCGGGCAAATGAGATCGTGGCCATGCTGGGCGTGGGGCGCAGCGTGGTGCAGATCCTGCAGCCCATTTTTGTCATCGCCGCTGCCGTGGCCATCATGAGCTTCGCCTCGAACTACCACTGGGCGCCGCGTGCCGAGGGGAAAAAGGAGGCCATCATGCGTGGTCTCGAAGGCAAGCAGAAGGACAGCATCATGCAGTCTGCCGTGATGTATCACGACCCGCTGACACAGCGCACCTGGTTCATTTCCTCCATGCCCTTCTCCCTGCGCGACGGACGTCTCCGCGGAGTGCAGGTGCGCGAGCAGGACGCAAAAGGGAAGATCTCCCGTGTCATTCACGCCGATTCCGCCACCTGGTTCCCCGGCGGCCTGTGGCGCTTCTTTGATGGCAAAGAAGTCCGCTATGTGGACGGCCAGCCCGGCGATATCCGCCCCTTCGTGCCGGACATCAGTGGGCGCAGCATCCTGGATGTCCGAGGCTATGAGGAGACGCCCTGGAGCATGATCAGCTACGCCCTCCAGCCTGACTTCATGGGCGTGCCGGAACTCGTCTCTTATCTGAAAGCCCACCCGAAAGACACCCCCGAGCGGCTGGCCCCCTTCCGCACCCATTTCCATCAGCGCTTTGCCCTGCCGTGGCAGAGCTTCGCTCTGGCGCTCGTCGCTGCGCCGCTCGGCATCGCCTATTCTCGACGCGGAGCTGTGGGCGGCATCGCCGGGTCCATCTTCATCTTCTTTGCCCTGCTCTTCCTGAACAATCTCTGCCTGAATCTCGGCAAAGGCTCCCATCTCCCCACCTGGCTCAGCCCGTGGATTCCGCACCTTCTGTTCGGCGTGCTCGGTCTCGCCCTGCTCCATTACCGCTCACAAAACAAAGATCTGCCGCGCCTGTCTCTAAAATGGCTTTTCGGCACGAAGGCGAAGATCGCCCGGCCGCGCAATCGACAGGCCGCCTGATTCCTTTTTTCCGTCCATGATCCAGAACTGGTCCATCCGCTCCCGCGCCCCGCAATGTGCCCTGTCTGAGCGCCCCTTCGCTGAGGGCGAAGTCTTCCACACGGCCATCTACTTTGATCCTGAAACCTCCGGCTACCTGCGCCGCGATGTCGCCATCGACGCCTGGCAGCAGGAGATCGCGGAAAGGAAACCCATCGCCTACTGGCGCACCACCTACTCGCCCACCATCGTCGAGGCCAAGCCCGAGGTGGCCAGCAAAGAAGGCGCCATGGCCCTGCTGCAGCGCTTCATCGAAGAAGATGAGCCCGCCACGGAAAACGCCCGCTACATCCTCGCCCTCATGCTGGAGCGGAAACGCATCCTCAGCCCCACCGCCACCAAGGAAGTGGATGGGAACAAGATGCTCTTCTACGAGAACAAAAAGACCGGCGAAGTCTTCATCGTCCGCGATCCCGATCTGCGTCTCGATGAACTCGCCCAGCTTCAGGACGAAGTGGCCATGCTCCTCGGTTTCGGCGGCCCCGCTGCGGACGCCGCCAAGTCCATCGGCATGAAATTCACGCCCGATGGCAAGCTGGTCAAAGACGAGCCCTCGTCGGAGACTCCGAAGGCAGAAGAGCCAGCCGCAGAAGCCGAGCCCGAAGCGCCTGCGCCCGAGAGCGAGGTGGAAGAAGCCATGGCCGAAGAGTCCGCCGATGCAGAAGAGCCGGATGATGCAGAGCCTGAGGATGCCACTGAAGAAGCGGAAGCAGTAGCGGATGAATCCGAGTCAGATGTTGAAGAAGAAGCTGAGCACTCGGAATCGAAGTCCGAGCCCGATTGAATCGGGTGCGTCGCCAGAATGAATCTCTTTTTCCCAAGCCCAACGGGCTTACAAAAAGAGCACTCAAAACAGGGCAAACAATCACTCTGGAGCCCATATTCCACGGGCTTTGAACGGCATCAGGGGGCTACACTTTGACACCCCACCCATGGTCATG
>NZ_JBILYB010000087.1:0-25907 GCF_044378005.1 Prosthecobacter sp. | reverse complement strand
CGAGGCGCAGAGGCCGACGGCGGCGAGCACGAGCGCCATGGGCACGAAGTAGAGGAACATGCCGAGATCACTGGTGATGAGGGCGGTGATGGCCTGGCAGCCAAAGAGCCAGAGCGTGATCAAGGTGAAGCGCGTGACGACTCGGGGACGCAGGCCGCCTGCGAGTTCCTTTTCACCCCACATGAGCTGACAGGCCTGGGCAAAGAGCACGAGGTAGGCAGGTACAAAGAACACGGACAAGGCGATGCGGAAGCCGCCGAGTGACACGGCTTCTTTGGCACCAAGACCGCCGAGCAGGGCCACGCGCATCAGGAGGAAGGTGAAGGCGAGGATGCCGAGCCAACGATAAGTCAGCCGCAGCTCGATGCGCTGTAAACGCTGCTCGATGCGGCCTGGAAGCAGGCCTTTCATGAGGAACATGCCGAGGCCGAGGAGGATGGGTGCGGCCAACAGCGCGACCATGCCGGTGTTCACGACTTCGGGATTGAAGGGTGGATTCACCAGCGCCGCCTGACCGAAGAGGACGCGATTGCAGGTGAGGAAGGAGACGCCGAACTGGAGCGCCATCCACCAGAAGGTGCCGCCATTCGTCCAGGCCACGGCGGTGGCGATCAAGCCTGCGACGACGACCCAGAAGATGCGGGAGGTGGGGATGGTTTCCTTGGTGATGGTGAGTTGCAGCCGGTTGGCTCCGCCGATCTCGAAGGGCTCGCCATAACCCAGTGTCTGCCTTTTGAAATCATCCTGCGTGGTGAACTCGCTCCACTGCATGTCCACCTCGGCATTGGCTTCATCAAAGGCGCGGGTGAGCAGCGGGAAGGTGACCTGGTGCGGCAGCTCGCTGAAGCCGCTGCGGTCATTGAGACCGAAGCGCACGCCCTCTAGGCCTTCTTCGTCGCGCGCGGCGAGTTCTTGCTTCACCTCAGACATGGAGATGGAGCGGATCTGCGGTTTCTCGAAGTCGATGCGCAGCACGGGCACTTCCTTTTTCCCACGCTCTTCGAGTTCGACGGCGATGCGGGCGAAGCGACGACGTGTGGTGATGCGCTGCGGATCATAGGCCGTGGCGGGATGCAGCGCATTGCCGAGGCTGCTGGCGATGCGCTCGCCCTGGGTCTCGGCGAGCACTTGCAGGATCTCCAGCTTGTCGCCTTTTTTCAGCAGGCCGATCTGGGCACTTTCGATGGCAACTGGCTGCCCTGCGCGTGTGACCGTAAGTCCAGGGTCGAGCTGGAGGAGACTCGCGCTATTCACCAGCGCACTATGATCCGGCGTGTAGGCGATGGCGGAGCGCAGGCTGCCTTCGCGGGCGGAGAGTTGGTTCAGCGGAAATACGCGCTGGGTCCACAGGCGGCGCGTAAAGAGATCCACCGGCACGTCCGCAAGCGGCAGGCTGATGGTGCGATTTGGGAGCTGCCAGTGCGTTTGAATCGCTGGCTGCCAGGCGCAGCGCCAGCGTTTGGGGGGCTCGGTGCCTACGGCTGGATCGCCATTGATGTCGCTCTCCGAGGTCTCTGCGCTGGCGGTGGCAGGAGCAGCGATGGATTGCACCGGGCCGAGCAGGAAAAAGCTGCCTGCATACGGCACGCTGGCATCGCCGATGGACAGCGGCTTGGTGGCCTCGCCCGTCTGCGGATAGCTGCCCTGCACGCGGCCTTCTTTTTGGGCTTTGATGCCGTCCTCGGTGAGTTCGAGCGAGAGTTTGCCATCGGTGGCGATGGTGAGTGTGAGTGCTCCTGGCGGCAGGCCTTTGATGAAAACATGATCCTCCAGCGATCCACCCACGAGGTAGGCCCGCCCCGCCTCAAGCTCGAAGGGGAATGCCACCGGCTGTGCCAGCATAGATTTCCAGTCGAGTGAAGCCGTGGCGCGCAATGGCGGCGAGGATTCATCAAAGGTGATGGTGCCAGCCAGCGGCTCTGCTTTCACCAGGGCCAGTGTGGTGAGACCGGGGCGATAGGTCGTGCGCAGCTCGGCGGCCTTGCCAAAGTCCACCCGGCGGCCATTCACAAGCACGCCGAGGTCCGCTGACCATCCGGAGCCTTTGGCGAGCACGATGTCACCGCCGTCAGTTTTCAAACCCAGCACCTGGGGAGCAAGTCCAGCGAGTTTCGCCATGCCGGTGCCGCTGCTGCCGATCCAGCGCGGCGTGGCGGTGACATCCAGTTCCATGCGCTCCTTGCCGAGCCGCCATTGAGCGATGACCTCGCCGCCTTCGGTGGCCGGTACATTGATCTGATCCCCTTTGCTCAAGGGCACAAGACGCGGCACCCCGCCAGCCTCCAGTGGCACGATCTTTCCTCCACTGCGCACGAGGATGCCACGCTGATAACCTGGGCCGGGCGTGATCCTGAGCTGCTCGCCGACAAGGCTGAGCCGCAGAGCCTCGGGCGGCAGGCCGGGGATCTCGATGTCATCCGTGGCGCGCAGTCCATTCACCGATCCACCGAACGAAATGATGCGTTCTTTGCCCGCCCGATCCGCGAGGTCGATCTCCAGCCCGCTGAGCTTCACATGCGCCACCCGGTGGCACATGCCGCCGAAGAAAAAATCAGCAATGCCGTGGCTGCATAACAGGCCACGACAGGCAGCACAGAAAAGAATCGCGGCAGCCTGCCTCCCACATACCAGAGGAAAGCCATGGCAAGAAAAACTCCGGCGGGAATGAGATAAAAGATCGTGAAGGCGGGCATGAGGAAGCGGGAGTTTAGGAAAACGGCCCAATGAAGGCCAGAGACATTCACGCGGAAATCATCTCCAGCCTATTCCGGGCCAGTGGATGAAGTGAACTGGAGGTGGAAATTCCGGTGTCGTGGCATCGAAATCGCTGCTTGATCTGCCTCCACCATCAAGGGCTGCTGTGCCGAGTGCAGCAGCGAACCAAAGAGGGTTTTCTAGGGTGCCTTCATCTCCGCCAGCCCAGTGTTTGCGCTGCGCCAGCCTCTCGTGCGAAGGGATTATGTTGGCAGTATTTGAGGATGACGATATTCAGCCCTCAGAATAGCCTCCATCTCGATAGCTGAGACATGAGATCGTGATATTCACAGACACGATCAGCACCGATAAATGCCATCCGTCCAGGTAACCCGAGGGCGGCGAACGGATGGCATATTGTTGGAGCTGGGTGTTACTTTCGCACCAGCAATGACTTCCCAGTCATCTCGGCAGATTTCGCCACACCGAGCATGTCGAGCAAAGTCGGGGCGATGTCGGCGAGTTTGCCGTTGGCGACGGTGTAGTCAGCGGAATCGGCGGCGACGTAGATGCCGTGGACGAGGTTGGTGGTGTGGGCGGTGTGCGGGGAGCCGTCGGCGTTACGCATTTGCTCGCAGTTGCCGTGGTCGGCGGTGATGAAGAGCTTGCCGCCGAGTTCGAGCACCTTCTCGACGATCATGCGCACGCCGAGGTCGATGGTCTCGCAGGCATGGACGCCCGCTTCGACGACGCCGGTGTGGCCGACCATGTCGGGGTTGGCGTAGTTCATGATGACGAGGTCGTATTTCTCCAGGCGACGCAGCACTTCAAAAGTGAGGTCGGGGGCGCTCATCTGCGGCTTTTTGTCGTAGGTGGGCACCTCTTTCGGGCTGATGGCGAGGTAGCGATCTTCGCCTGCGTTCGGTTCTTCGACGCCGCTGTTGAAGAAGAAGGTGACGTGCGGGTATTTTTCGGTCTCAGCAGCGCGGAGCTGAGTCAAACCGGCGGCTGCGACGACTTGGCCGAGGTTGTTGTTCAGGGTCTCGGTGCCGAAGATGACCTTCGCGCCGAGGTCGGTGTAGGTCGCGTCGTATTCGGTGAGGGTGAAGTAGCCGGTCTTCGGCGTGACTTCGCGGTCGAAACCGGAGAAGTCGGGCTTCAAGAAGGCCTCGCTGAGCTGGCGGGCGCGGTCGGCGCGGAAGTTGAACCAGAGGATGACGTCGCCATCGCGGATGCGTTGTTCGTTGGCGTTGCCGAAGATCATGGGCTGCATGAACTCGTCGCCACGCGGGTCACTCGGATAGGCGGCCTGGACGGCGGAGCTGGGGGTATCGCTGCGGACTTCGCCACGGCCGAGGACGATGGCATCCCAGGCGAGCTTGTTGCGCTCCCAGCGGGTGTCGCGATCCATGGCGTAGTAGCGACCGATGACGGTGGCGATGTTGGCACCACTGGGCTTCAGATCGGCTTCAAGTTTGGCAAGGTAAGCGGCACCACCTTTAGGCGAGGTATCGCGGCCGTCGGTAATGGCGTGGACCATGAGGTCTTCGACGCCTGCGGCCTTGGCGGCATTGCAAAGCGCGGCGAGGTGGTCCTGATGCGAATGCACGCCGCCATCGCTGATGAGGCCGAGGAAGTGGAGGCGCTTGCCTTTGGCCTGTTGGAAGGCTTCGACGAGCACGGGCATGGTGGCGAGTTCGCCGTCGCGGATGCTTTTGTTGATACGGGTGAGATCTTGATACACCACGCGGCCTGCACCGAGGTTGAGATGACCGACTTCGCTATTTCCCATCTGGCCGTCGGGCAGGCCGACGTCCTCACCACTGGCACTGACGGTGCCTCGCGGATAGGTGGCGTAGAGGTGGTCGTGGAAAGGGGTCTTCGCGAGCAGGGTGGCGTCGCCATTGGCAGCGGCTTGATCTTTACCGCCGGGGTTGATGCCCCAGCCGTCGCGGATGATGAGAACTACAGGTTTTTTGGCCATAAGGTTTGTGAGCTTTCCTTGTGCCAAGATGTCGGGCTGTGCAAGCGGCGGGCCGTTCAGACTCGCCGGGCTTCTCTTCCGAGGGCCGCTCCGGCGTCGGCGTTTTGGAAATGGGCGATGCCCACGGCGAGGGCATCGGCGGCGTCGGCGGGGGGCGTTTCCTTCAGCCGGAGCATGGAGCGGATCATGAAGGCGACCTGGTCTTTCTGCGCGGCTCCCCGTCCCACGGCGGCCTGCTTCACTTCTTTGGGGGCGTATTCATAAATAGGCAGGCCATGCTCGGCGGCGGCGATGAGGCAGGCGGCGCGGGCGGTGCCGAGCACGATGGCGGTCTTGTAGCTCTGGACGAAGATCGTGGACTCGATGGCGCAGACGGTGATCTGGTGCTGGCGGATGACATCGCTGAGCTGCTCACGAATGGCGACGAGGCAGCCGGAGTGGAGGAGCTTGGGCGAGTTGGAGATCACGCCCCAGGCGATGGCCTGCAAGTCACGCCCGCGCTTTTCCAGGACAGCCCAGCCGGTGTTACGCAAAGCGGGGTCGATGGCGAGCACACGCTCGACATCGCTGGCTGCGGATGTGGCGATACTTTTGGCTGCCGCGACCTGGGGCGCGGAGCGGTCGGTGACACGACGGCCTGTCTTCGACGCGTTGGCGAGGACGCGTTTGAGATCGGCGGCGGTGACACGGGCCATGTGGAGATTACCAACCGCCTTTGCGCTTCTTCGGACGGCTGGCCCAGCTTTCGCCAAAGTGGAAGAGTTTATCCAATGAGATGGCTCCAGAGCCGAAAAGCAGCAGGGTGAAGGTGATGAGGAGGTAGAGCCAGGCAGTCTCGACCTGGGCGATGTGCATCTTTTGAGCGTAGATCAAAAAAAGCACGACGACGGGCATGAAGACGACGGCGAAGAGTCGGGTGAGGAAGCCAAGCGTGAAGCTGATGGCGACAGCCCCGAGGATGATGGCGGCGGCAGGGGCGGTGAACTGCGGGTAAGGCAGGCCGGCATCGGCGAAGGCCTTCACCCAGTCCCAGGGCTGCTCTTTCCAGATGAATGCATAAGCTCCGTTCACGGCCAGCCAGGCGTGGCGGGTGAGCAGCAGAACGCCGGTTCCGATGCGCAGGACGGCGATGGTTTTGAAGATGCTGCTCCAGGGGTTTTGATTGGCGGCTGGATTGCCACCGACGTAGTCGAGCATGATGTTTTAGATGTCGGGGGAGAGTTCGATGATGTCGCCGGGCTCGGGTTCGAGCTCGTTGGCGTTCTCCAAGGAGGAGAAGTAGCGGCGTTCGCCTTCGCGGATGAGATACACGCCATGGGCGGTGGAGCCGAGCTTGCGACCGCCGGAGACGCGAACCGCTTGTTCGAGGGTCATGTCTTCCCACGCGGGGATGAATTCATCAGTAAGCACATCACCTCGCACGGCGACGACGGGGGTGTCTTCGACGGAAAGGATGTGGACGGTGACGGAACGGCTGAGGCGCAGACCGACTCGGAACGTGGCGGCGATGGCGTCCGCAGCTTTGGGCAGTGTCGCTCCTCCGACTTGCGTGGTGCCTGCCGGTCCGAGGTCGATGATGCCTTTTGAGTCCACCATGACGACCTGATTGAAGAGGCGTTCGGGAGAGCGGGCACCTTCATAGACATGGATGCGCAGCGAATGGCCATAACCGAGAGTGCCGCGAGCGTTGAAGGGCATCTGCGGGTCTTCCTCGGTGACCTTGTCGGTGTCGGGCATGCCGGGGATGATGTTCTTGATCTTCTTCAGAGAGGAAAAGCTGGGCATCGGCGGCTTCGGCAGCTTGCTCAGATCGGGCGTGAAGCGCTTGATCGTCGCGCAGGCGCTGAGAGCGAGGGCCGCCATGAGCATGGGCAGAAGGGGAAAGTGGAAACGGGGCATGGTCGGTGGAAACGAGGGGCCGAAGATGAATGCCAGCGCTAAAATGACAAGGCCAACGTCAGCAGACGTTGGCCTTGCAAAAATGGCTGAAAAACCAGCGTGGGTCTCAGGCGGCGAGCTTTTGTTTGCCCATGGCGACGAGCATGTCTCCGAGGTCGGGCATGTAGCGCACGATTTCGTGAGCCAGCACCTCCAGCCGTGTTTCCGAGCGCCAGCTTCCGCGCAGGCTGCGGTCCTGGTCTTCGAGATCGACGGCCATCAGGGCGTTGAAGACCATGGTATCATTCTGAAGTTCGAGTTGCGTGGGCATGGGGAGCTAGGAGGGTAGGGCGGGTGCGGCGGTTGGCAGCACTTCACCATCTTGAATAATGAACTTCCTCCGGGTCAGCGCCCCATCTTTGATCTTCTGCTCGATCGCCTGGCCGAGCAGCAGACGTGCTGCCTCGGACGGGCTGCAACCATACATTCCATCGGCGGTCAGGTCCTCCAGATACATTTTGATCTGGGGCGTGACTGCGATGGTCATGGTGACCGAATCGAAGTTGTTGGAAGGGCGAGCCATTGAATTTAAACCCGGAATTAATAGGGTTTTAACAGACTTATACCTGAGTCGCAAGTTTGAATTCGGTTATTTCAGGGTTTTAATGCCCTGAAAATGAACATATTAGTTAAGATATATTAAGCATTTGGGCTTTTTCGTGCCTTCC
This sequence comes from Prosthecobacter sp., assembly GCF_044378005.1. Lineage (GTDB taxonomy): Bacteria > Verrucomicrobiota > Verrucomicrobiia > Verrucomicrobiales > Verrucomicrobiaceae > Prosthecobacter. The sequence goes on along the minus strand of NZ_JBILYB010000087.1, from coordinate 18,623 downwards.
GATGGATCTGCTTCACCAGAGCCGTTCTCTGCGCCCCATGAAAACACGTTACTTTCTCCCCCTCGTTCTCGCTACCCTTGCAGCGCCTACTTTTGCTTCAGCCGAAGACGGCTGGCAGGAGTGGTTCAAAGACGGCCTCGGCGATGCCAAAGTCGTCAGCGGTCAGGCCAGCTACGAAGTCAAGGACGGCGTCCTCGTCGGCACCACAGTCGATGGCAGCCCGAACACATTTCTTGTGAAAGGCCCCTTCAAGGATTTTGAGCTTCAGTTTGAAGTGAAGGTGGATGACGCGCTGAACTCCGGCGTTCAGGTGCGCAGCCATCTCGCCAAAGAGGGCGACCCTGTGCCTGAAGGTGCCAAGGGCGACAAACCGCTTCCTCCTGGCCGTCTCTACGGACCGCAGTGCGAAATCGCGGTGAATGGTACCGCTGGTGATTTCTACGATGAAGCCCGCCGTGGCACTTGGTGGAGCATTCTGACGAAGACGGAGGCCGTCCGCTCAGACGCTGCGAAGGCTGCTTTCAAAAAGGGTGAGTGGAACCACTACCGCATCGTGGTGCAGGGTGACCATTACCAGAGCTTCGTGAATGGTGTGAAGACGGCGGACTTCAGCCAGCCAGGAGATCCTGAGGGATACATCGGCTTCCAGGTCCACGGCATCAAGAAGGGCGACGGTCCTTACACGGTGCGCTGGCGCACGGTGAAGTTTAAGACGCTTTGATTTAACCAGCTTTAGATTCCACGGCTGCCTCCGAAACGGGGCAGCCGTTTTCGTTGGAGCTACTTCGCTTTCGTCAGCGCGCTCTGCACATCACCCCGGTGGGGGACGCCTTCCTGGGCGCCGGATTTTTGAGTGGAGAGTGCTGCGGCGACATTGGCCCAGCGGATGCATTCGAGAAGGTCGGCACCTTCAGCAAAGTGGGTGACGAAGGCTCCGGCAAAGGTGTCACCCGCGCCCACGGTATCCACCGGCGTGATGGGATGTGCGGGGACTTCGGCCACGGCGGCCTTTGTGATCAGAAGAGTGGGCTGCGCTCCACGGGTGATGATGAGATCGCGGATGCGGTGCTTGGTGAGGCGCTCCTTCCAGGAGTCGTGATGCGCGGCAGCGGCGGAGGGCTTGAGGTCGAAGATCTGCTGAGCTTCGTTTTCGTTCACGATGGCCACGTCGATCTTCAAGTCTCCCCAGGGGAAATCCGGCGCGACGGGGGAGGCATTGAGCACCACGGAGACTTTGGTTTCGTTGGCGATGCGGATGGCGTCCACAGCGGCTTCGGTGGGGATCTCGAGCTGGATTAAAAGCGTCTTCGCCACGGCGATGCGGGCGCGCTGCATCTTGATCGACGGGCCGGTCAAAGCTCCATTCGCGCCGGGAATGACGACGATCTGGTTTTCGCCTTTGCCATCGACGGTGATGAAGGCATTGCCCGTGCCGCCTCGGATGGTGTTGAGGCTGCTGCAGTTGATGCCTTCGCGGCGGAGGTGGTTGCGGTAATCACGGCCATCGGGGTCATCCCCGAGATTGCCGATGAGCATGACCTGAGCTCCGTGACGAGCAGCGGCGAGCGCTTGGTTGGCGCCTTTGCCGCCGAAGCGTTTCACGAGCTGGGTTGCGGAGACGGTGTCTCCGGGTTTGGGCAAATGCGCCACTTGCGCGATGAGGTCCACGTTAATGGACCCGATCACGACGATGTTCGCTGCAGAGGGGCGTGCCATGGTTTGTGATTAGGTTAGATCGTGGCCGGACGCGAGCTTATTTCAGCTTTGCGAGCCGCTCCTTCGACCAGGTCTGCCCTTGTTGGATGACTTCATCACCCGGCATGATGGACGCGAGTTTTTCCCACAGCTGGCTGGCTTTGGTGAAGGCGGCCTTGGCTTCCGCCTTTTTGCCGGAAGACTGGCTGGTGTGGCCGAGCACACCACACATTTGGGCTAGCTGGATCTCCCACTGGCGGCGTTCGGGGCTCATGGCCGCCTGAGGATCTTTGGCGAGCAGGGCATCCATGGACTCCACGGCCTGCTTCACGATGGGGAGCGCGGCGCTTTCCTTGCCCATGTCTGACATGAGTTCGGCGTACTCGCCTCGTGCGCGGGCGAGCATGAAGCCGTAGCGCACGTTGTCTTTTTCCTCGGCGAGGATCTCGTTGAGCAGTTCGATGGCGTCCTGCTTGCGCTTCACAGCATCGCCGGGGCGGCCTTCATCGCGGTCGAGCAGGGAGGTGCCGGCGTAGTTGCGGGCGAGCCAGTATTTCACCTCGGCCCACTCGGGCAGGAGGCGATTTAGCTCCAGCAGAATGGGGACGGACTGGGAGTAGGCCTCGCGTGCTTCCTTGATGCCGATGGCTTTGACGAGCAGCTCGGCCAGCTCGGTGTAGGCCTCGGCGAGCAGCAGCGCCTGATCCTGATTCCTCGGGGAGGAATTCATGACGAGCTGCCCCATCTCGGTGACCGCATCAATCAAGGTGGTGAGAGCATCCTGCATCCGGCCGGCTTCCCGCTGCGCCTGCCCTTGGGCGAACTTGGCGCGGGCCAGGAGGAATTTCTCATCCGGGATGAGGTCGGCACCGATGAGCTTTGGATCGAGGATCTCGGAAACTTTGGCGAGCGATTGCTCAGCCTCGGCCATGTCACCCATTTGCAGAGTACGGCGGCCATACTCCATGAAGGCGCGAGCGCTTTCGTTACGGGCCAGGCGGTTCTTTGGATCGGCGGCCAGACCGGCGGCGAGGGCGGGGGTGGCATCCTTCAGCAGCTTGAGTGAAAGGTCGCGCTCACCACGGTGAGCGTGGATGTCGGAGAGGAGGAGATTGTAGCGGCCAAACCACTGCTGATAGAGAGCTGCCTGCGGTGCGGCGGCGTTTTCCTGGAGCAGCTTTGCCGCCTGATCACGCGCCTTGCCGAGGAAGGTCATGGCATCAGCGAGATTGCGCATGCGGAGGTGGATCTGGCCGATGTTGCCATACGCGCGGAGTCGCTCGACGCCGAGCTGCGGATTTCCCTCCAGTCCTGGCAGCCCTGCCATGCAGAAGCCCAGCGCATCGGTGAGCTGACCTTTGGAGAACTCGACATCGAGCTGGTTGTTGGTCGGAGTTTGCAGCAGTTGCGTGAGGAACTGGTCCACCGCCGTCTGCGCATGTTGGAGATTGGAGTCGGCAGTTTTCTTTTGATTGATCGACTCATCCCGCTGGCCGGTGAGCTCGGCGATCTTATCATCGCGCACCTTTTTCTCCTTCTGCAAAACACTGTCCTGCTGCGCGATGATGACTTCATCCTTCTGCGCTCGACGGAGCTGGAGGAAGCCGTAGATGCAGCTCACGGTGAGTGCGGCGGCTAGGCCGACGACGATGGTCTGAAGGGTGCGGACTTTGACGACCTGCTTCTTCCGCTCCAGCACGGTCTGCTCACGGGATTCTTCCAGCAGGTAGTCGGATTCCAGCACCTCGAACTCGCGCACGATCTCGCGCACATCGGACCAGCGGGCGCTGGGATTCAGATCAAGTGCGCGTTCGATGATGGAGCGGCGGCGCTCATCCCATTTCGACTGCGTGGCGGTGGGCCAGGCGATTTTCGGCTGCGAACGGACGGTGTTGAGCAGGGCTTGGCTGTCGATGCCATACGCGAGTCCGGCGGCGGCTTTCTGCTGCACGAGCGCCACTTGTTCTGCCCAGACTCTACCCGCACGCGGAAAATGGCCAGTCAGCAGCCGGTAGGAAAGGACGCCAAAGGCATACACGTCCCAGGAGGGGCCGTAGCCGGCGAACACACCATCGGGATTCTCCGCCTGTTCGGGGCAGAGATGCATGAAGTGATCTGTCAGCTCCAGATGGTGAATGCCACCCACCCAGCCCTGGGCGACGTCCGTGAGGCGGATGCTCGACTCGGCATCGTCCTCCAGAAGGATGTTGCAGGGGCGGAGATTTCCATGCGGGATGACGTGCTTGTGCAGCCAGGCAAGCGCGTCTGCGATTTGATAAATGTAAGCCCAGGCCTGATCCGGCGGCAGGCTGCCCTGGCACAAGGATTCGAGCGTGGGTGTTTGCCAAAGTCGGCGCCCCTGGCTGTCCTTCGTGAGCATGCCGACGAGCGGCGTGACCATGTAGTAGGGACTTCTTTCGAAATTCACCTCCTCCACAGGCAGCACACCCCGATGGTGCGGCATCTGCTGGATGGCGTGCAGCGCGGTGGCGAGCGCCTTGCGGTTGATCGCCATCGACGAAAAGACCTTCACCGCGCAGACCTTGCCATGCGCACTCGCGCGATAGACGGCTCCACAGCGCCCGCTGCCGACGAGGTCCAATAGCTCATGTCCAGCGATCTCAGGCAGACTCATTCGGCGCGCTCGGGGGTTGGGGACATGGGGTTGGGTGGGGGCTCACGCCATCGTTGGTCGGGGCGGCGTGATATGAAACATGGCGCTACCGAAGCGTTGAATCAAGCCGGGTGTGATCGCCAAATAAACAGGACGTTGCTAAAGAGAGTCCCTCAAGCCTTCAAATGCAGGCTGCTGCGCATCCGCTCGGCCTCGATGATGGAGCGGAAGCGGGTTTCATCGCTCTCGCGAGTATCGCTCACGAGGCAGTATCGGTAGTCGTGCCAGTGTTTCATCTCTGACTCGGCATTCTTGAGCCGCAATTCCACGACTTCGGCGCTGTCCGTGCCCCGGCCGGAGAGCCGGGCGCGTAGCTCTTCGAGACTCGGCGGCATGACAAAAATGTCCGTCAGACACTGCTCCACGAGATCGTCCTCGCAGCCGCGCACTTGCGCCGCTCCCTGCACGTCGATGTCCATGAGCACGTCCACGCCCCGGCGAAGATTCTCGAAGACGTAGCTTTTCAGCGTGCCATACCAGCGATTGTGAACCCGGGCGTATTCGAAGAGCTCCCCCCGGTCCACCCGCGCCAGGAAGTCCTCCTCGGTCAAAAAGAAGTAGTCCTTCCCATCCACCTCACCCGGCCTCGGCGGGCGCGTGGTGCATGAAACGGAAAACACCGCCTTCCCTTCTGCACAGACCTTTCGGCACAGCGTGGTCTTCCCCGTACCCGAGGGGCCGGAGACGACGATGAGCAAACCAAGACGGGAGGCGGGATCGGGCATGGGGTGGGATTACGCACGCCGGGCCTGCCCGCAAATCTTTTGGCAACAGGGTCATCACTGGCGGTAGCTACGATGTAATGACATTCCATGCTCGACTTGTGTAACCATTCTCGATAAAAAAGGGTTATTGCGATGGCGGTCCCCTTCCCCGCCATCACGACTTTGCTATGAAAAAGATGACTGCGTATGCTGGCCGCCGCCTTGAGTGCCTGACATGTCTTGCTGTTTCTTTCTGCATCAAGCGATGGGCTTCCTGCTTTATCTATCTCTTCGGATTGGCCTCGGCTCTGACCTTTCCTGCCACTGCCTCAGGTCAGTCAGGCACGTCCTGGACGCTGAGAAATCCTTTGCCCACGAATGAATTTCTGCACGCTGCGGCATGGTCTGGGAGCCACTTTGCCGTTGTCGGGAATGGCGGCCTGATTCTGACCTCCCCTGATGCCATCACCTGGACAAAGCGCAGCTCGGGAGTCTCAGCCACCCTTCTCGGGCTGGTGCATACTGGCAGTCAATTCGTCGCGGTGGGCGAAGGGGGCACCGTGCTGACCTCGCCCGACGGCACTGTTTGGACAAAGCGAATGTCGAGCACGGTCAAGACACTCCAGGCAGTGGTCTGGACGGGCTCCACGCTCGTGACGATGGGTGAGGATGGCACCGCGCTGACCTCCACGACAGGCACGACCTGGACCACACGCTTTACCGGGACTTCGCTGGATCTGACGGCGGCGGTGTGGACCGGCACTCAGGTGCTGGCCGTGGGAGAACTGGGCATCACCCTGGAGTCGAGCACGGGCAGCACATGGTCACAGACCTCCCAGACGCCTACGCTGAGTTTCACCAGCCTGGCCTGGGATGGTGCGCAGTTCATCGCCTGCACCAGTGGCGGCACGCTGCATACCTCGCCCACGGGCGTGATTTGGACCCAGCGGCACGCCAGCGGTGCCTCTCTTGCCGCCGTACTCTGGACCGGCTCCACCGCTGTCGCTACGGGTTCTGACGGGACCATTCTGACCTCCCCGGATGCCATCACCTGGACCGCCCAGAGTTCTGGATCGAGTCAGTTCCTGCTCGGCATCGCCAAGGGCGGCAGCACCGTGCTCGTCGTCGGCGCGGCAGGGGCACTCCTGACCTCGACCAATACCACGACCTGGACGGACCGCTCCGTCGTCAGCCATGTCGCGCTGAATGACATCGCCTGGACGGGGCTGAAAATGGTGGCTGTCGGCCTGGATGGCGGCGTGCTCAGCTCGGCGGATGGAGTGGTGTGGGCGGTGGAGACACTCGGCTCTAGCGATGACCTCAAGGGTGTCGTCTGGGCGGGGGACAAACTGGTCGCCGTGGGGCAGAGCGGAGTCATCCACACCTCTCCCGATGGCGTGACCTGGACGCCGCGAACTTCGGGCACGGCGCAGGATCTGCTGGCCACTGCCTGGACGCGAAATCTCGTCATCGCAGTCGGCGCGAACGGAACGATTCACACCTCCCCGGATGGCATCTCCTGGACGGCGCGGACTTCGGGAACGCCGGAGGATCTCCGCAGCGTGACATGGACCGGAGCACAAGCCCTGGCCGTTGGCACGAATGGAGCGATTTGTTCGTCCACGGATGGCATCACCTGGACGGCCGCCACCACCGCGCCCTTCGCTGACCTGAATGCCGTGACCTGGTCTGGGAAACAGTTCTGCGCCGTGGGAGATGGGGACATCATCCTGACCTCACCCACGGGCGCAGTTTGGACTCAGCGGAGCATTTCGTTCGGGCAAAACCTGCTCGATGTGGTCTGGGCGGGCACTCAATTCGTCGCCGTGGGCACCTCGCAACTGATCCTCACCTCCACCAATGGCACCTCGTGGACCCAGCGCACCACACCCTCTGTGAAGCTGCCAACTCTGCATGGAGTAGAGGTCTTCGGCTCGATGCTCGTCGCCATCGGAGACAGCGGGGACATCCTCACCAGTGGCAGTTCTCCCGCACTCGTACCCGTGGTGAACTTCGCCATCACGAGCCAGCTTGTGCCCGAGAATGTCGGAGCCATCGTCCTGGGCGTGCAGCTCAGTTTTGCTCCAGCGGAGAAGACCACCATCCCCCTCACCCTCGGCGGCACCACCACATCCGGAAAGGATCTCACCTTCAGCAGCAGCACGGTGACCTTTGCCGCCGGACAGTCGGCGAAAAGCATCATCTTCACCGTGAAGGACGACGCCCTCGTGGAGTCCGCCGAGACGCTCATCGTCTCCATCGCCGCCCCCTTGTCCGCCATCGTCGGCGCGGCGCACACCTTTACCCTCACCATCACGGACAATGACATCGCGCCTCTCATCACACTCTCGCCGACGAGCCAGCTCGTGGCGCAGGGAGCGCCGATCACCACCTTTACCGTAGCGGGCACCGGCAGTCCGCCGCTGACATTTCAGTGGAAGAAAAACGGTGCCTCCATCAGCGGTGCCACCTCCACCAACTACTCTGTGCTGAATGCCCTGCTCAAACATGCTGGCAAATACCATGCCACGGCTAGCAACCCCACCGGCACTGCCACCAGCAGCATCGCTGAACTCGGTGTCGTCAATACCAGCGTCGGCAGCGTGCAGGTTCCGCTGGCTGGAACCGCCCGCTTCAACATCCAAGTGGCCGGCAATGGACTTGGCTTTCAATGGCGGAAGAACGGTGTGCCCATGATCAACGGAGGCCGCATCAGCGGTGTCACCACGGACGAGCTTACCATCACCGCGCTCGTGCTTGGAGACACTGACAACTACGACTGCATCGTCACAGGCCCTGGCGGTGTGCTGGCAGGCGGGCTGCAGACGCTGACCGTGCTGATGCCTCCCGTGGTCACGCCCACGCCGCTGCCGCCCACCATGATCAGCAGCGACTACGCGCACACGCTCGTTGGCAGCAATATCCCCACCCAATTCACCGCCAGCGGCCTGCCCAAAGGTTTGTCACTGAACAGCAGCACCGGCCTCATCAGCGGACGTGCCGTCGTCTCCGGCACCTACAATGTCCAGGTCACCGCCAGAAATGCCGCCGGGACCAGCCCCATCTGGGTCGGTTCGCTCATCGTCCAGGCACTGCCAGCGGGAAGTGTCGGCAATTTCCAGGCTCAGGTGGATCGCGATGCCTCCATCAATGACGATCTCGGCGGCAGGCTGGAACTCACCACCACGACCATCGGCTCCTGCTCGGGCAAAATCACCCTCGGCAGGAACACCTACAACTTCACCGGCATACTCGACACCACCTATGCCAGTGACCCCGCAATCTCCCTCATCATCCCGAGATCGAGCCTTCCCGACATCGAGCTCGACCTCACACTGGCAGCTGATTTCCAAACGATCACCGGCACCGTCGGTGCGGGCGGTCCGAGTGTCAGTTTGACAGGCTGGAGGCAGGTCTGGAACGCAGCCACGGAACCCGCCAGCAACCTCGCAGGTTACTACAGCCTCGGGCTCGACATTCAGGGCGGTGATATCGGCCAGCCCTCCATTCCGCAAGGCACCGGCTATCTCGCCTGCACCGTCGAGCTCGATGGCAAACTCACCTTCACCGGCAAAACTTCCGACGGGGCCGGTATCACCAGCGCCACCTTCCTCGGCCCCAATGGTGAAGCACTCGTTTTCCAGACCCTCTACGCACACACCGGCTCCGTGCTCGGCACACTGACACTCACACCCGACCTCGGAGCCGCCTTCACAGACAACGCCTTCTCCGGCAGCCTCGACTGGCTGCGTGAGCCCCAGCCTCTTTCGCAACGCTCCTATCAATCTGGCTTTGGTCCGACCATCCTTGTCGCCTCCGGCAAATACCTCGCCGCAGACTCAAAAAGCATCGTCCTCGGCCTGCCTGCCAGCACCAGCACCGCCAAACTCCTGATGGCGAGCGGTGGCGTCGAAGCCTCCGCGACGAACCCGGACGTCAACGCCTTCACCTACACCGACGCCTTTGCGGTGATCATGCCCACTGCTGGTGGCCCGCAAAATCCAGGCAAAGCCACGCTCACTCTCAATAAATCCACCGGCATGATCAGTGGCAAATTCACCCTCGTCGATGGCAGCGTGACCCGGATCGTCAGCTACCAAGGCATGGTCATCCGCCCAACTTCGGGCGACCGCAAAGCCTTCGGGTTCTACAATCTCGCCCAGCTCCCGAATCCCAGCACCTCCGATATCCTCAGTGGTCAGGTGGTGATCGAGCAGCCTTAGCCGACAGCGGCAGGAAGACTCTGGTGAGTGTGTTGACCAGAATAGCGAGTCGAAAGGTTCCTACGCACTCTGCGTTTGCCATCCCCCCTCCATGAAACTCGCCTCCGCCCTCTTTCTCCTGCCGCTGGCCACCTTCGCTGCTGATCCGCTGCCTGATCTTGCCGTGGTCACTGCGGCGATGAAAAAGGCCGCCGCATTTGCCTCCACCAAGCTCGCCGTGCATGGCGGCTATGCTTCCGCGTGGAAAAAAGACCTCAGTGCAGGCATGACCGAACACAGCGAATCGAAGACCGTCATCTCCATCCAGCCTCCCGGCACCACAACGCTCGGCATGGCCTTCGTGAAAGCCTTTCAAGCCACGGGTGACACGCAGTTCCTCGACGCCGCCAAAGCCGCAGGCAAAGCGCTGATCGAGTGCCAGCTCGCGTCCGGCGGCTGGGACAGCGACTTCGATTTCGACGCGGAAAAGGCGAAGCAATACTACCTCCACCAGCAAGTGCTCGCGTGTGACAAAGAGCAGGGCAAGCGCCGAAACTCCAGCACGCTGGATGACAACAAGACTCAGTCCGCCCTGCTCTTCCTCCTCGAACTCGCGCATCTGCCCGAGTGCCAAGGCGACGCTGTTTTGCAGGAAGCGCTGAGCTTTGGTCTCGACAGTCTCCTCGCCGCCCAATACCCGAATGGTGGCTGGCCGCAGCAATTTGACAGCCCAGCTGATCCTTCGACTCCGGTCAAGAAAGCCACCTATCCGAAAGAGTGGTCCCGCACTTACCCGAAAGCGAAGTACACGAGCTTCTACACGCTGAACGATGGCAACATCCAACAGGTCGTGAAGCTGCTGCTCCGCGCGCACGAACTAACGAAGAACGAGCGCTACCTCAGCAGCGCCAAGAAAGCCGGAGACTTCTTCATCCTCGCCCAAATGCCTGATCCCCAGCCCGGCTGGGCTCAGCAATACAATCTCGACATGGAGCCAGTGTGGGCGCGCAAGTTTGAGCCGCCATGCGTCACCGGGGGTGAAAGCCTCGGTGCCATGGAGACACTGCACGATCTCTACGTCGTTTCTGGCGACGAGAAGTATCTCAAACCTCTCCCCGCCGCCTTTGCCTGGTATGAGCGCTCAGCTTTGCCAGACGGCCAGTATGCCCGCTTCTACGAACTCCAGACAAACAAGCCGCTCTACTTTGTGAAGGACACCTATGAGCTGACTTACAGCGATGCCAACATGCCCACGCACTACGGATTCAAGATGGACCACATCGCTCGTGAAGTCGCCAAGCTGAAGGAACTCACGAAGGAGCCACGCGAAGAGCTTCTCGAAAAACGCTCTGGCCCGACTGACGAGAAAGGCTGGACGAAGAGGGCCAAAGGAGCCGCTGGAAAAGCCAACTCGGCTCTCCAATCCCAGCAGCCCGATGGCTCCTGGATCAAAGGCGACGAGATCGACGGCACTGAATTCACCAAGCACCTGATGGCGATGGCCTACTACGTCGAAGCCGCGAAGAAAGGCGGCGAGGCGTTTGCGAAGCAGCGGCAGTGATTGATCGCGGCGGCGTTCAGTTCCGCGCCCTTCTAGCAAGATATTTCCGCCTCTTGAATGTGCCGATCTTGCCGTTGGTTGGGCGCTGATTGGCAAAGGCGTTTGGTGCTGACATGAGCGCCGGGATTGGCCGCGTTGGTTGTCGCATGAAAGCCACGCTGCTCTTCTCCATCGCGACTGCTGTGCTCAGCACATCGGCCCTTCTCCACGCTGCTGACACCTCCGCTGCTTCGAAGCGGATTGATGACCTGCTCGTCAAGGGCCTGGCCAAGCACAAGCTCACCCCGAACGCGCCTGTCAATGACGCCACCTTCCTCCGCCGCACCTACCTCACCGTCATCGGACGCATCCCGACTCAGGATGAGGCGAAGCAGTTCCTCGATTCCAAAGACAGCGCCAAGCGCACCAAGCTGATCGACACGCTGCTCAATTCCGAAGGTTACGTGCATCACGCTTTCGACTACTGGGCGGACGTGCTCCGTGCGCAAAGCCAAGGCGTGGGTGACAGCACCACTTCGCAGAATTACCTGAACTATCTCCGTCAGTCCCTGCGAGAAAACAAACCCTGGGACAAGCTGGCTCGTGAGCTCGTCACCGGCAGCGGTGCCTGCTTTGAAAATGGCGCCATCGGCTACTACATGCGGGATCGCGGCATGCCGCTGGACAACCTCTCCAACACCACGCGCATCTTCCTCGGCACGCGCATGGAGTGCGCTCAGTGCCACGACCATCCTTTCGACAAATGGACGCAGAAGCAGTTCTACGAGATGGCCGCCTTCACGCACAACATGACGGCTTCCAGCTATCGCTCGCCCGGTGTCGAAGAGACGCAGAAAATGATCCGCCAGGACAAGTCACTCGACAAAGATACGCAGGATCTCATGCGCCAAGCCGTGACCGAGGTCACACGTCCGCTGCGTGACACCATGGTGGTTGAAAACAAGGCCGCCATGCGCCTGCCACACGATTACAAATACACCGACGCCAAGCCCAAGGATGTCGTCCCCGCCTCCGTGATGTTTGGCAAGCCCATCACCCTCACGAAGGAGAGCGATCCCATCCAAAGCTTCAGCCAGTGGATGGCTTCCCCCGAGAACCCACGCTTCACCACCGTCATCACAAACCGCCTCTGGAAGCGCGTCTTCGGTGCCGCACTCATCGAACCGCTCGACGAACTCATGGACAGCAGTGTGCCTTCGAATCCCGAAGTGCAGGCCTTCGTCGACCGCCAGATGATCGCCATGAAGTATGACATGAAAGCCTTCCTCAAGATGCTGCTGAACACCCAGACCTTCGCCCGTGCCAGCACGAAGGAAGTCGCCATGGGCGAGCCCTACTACTTCCAAGGCCCGGTCTTCCACCGCATGAGCGCCGAGCAGGCTTGGGACTCGCTCGTCACCCTCGTGAATCCCGAACCCGACAGCATCAACTGGACCGCTCGTGAGCGTGATAAGCGTGATCTCGACAACCGCCGCCAGCTCGCCGGTTTGCTCGATCAAACCGAAGCCAGCCTGCTTTTCGAAGCCTCCAAACAAGTCGCCGCCGCGATGAAGGAACAGAACAAAGAGTTCGATACCCTGCGCAAGGAACTCGATGAAGCCCGCGCCAAGAACGACAAAGAAAAGTCCAAGGAGATCCAGCGCCGCCTCGGTGAAAGCCAGCGCATCCTGCGCAAGACCGTGTCCGAGTGCTTCTACGCCGCCGCCAGCAAGTCCAGCAACGAAGCCGTGAAGTCCAAGCTCAAGGAAATCGCCGCCGGTGGAGCCATGGAGATGGCCATGATGAACCTCATGGAAAGTGCCCGTGTCGATGCAAAGGACATGCCCATGTCTGGAGAAATGAGCCAGCGCATTGATCAAGATGCCACCGTGCTCGGCATCAAAGATCCGAAGTCCCGCAAGAGCTACGCCAGCTACGTCAAAGGCCTGCACACCACCTGGAGCCGAGCTGCCGAGCTGCCATCACCCGCCCCACGCGGTCACTTCCTCCGCGAGTTCGGCCAGAGCGACCGCGACGTCATCGAAAACGCCAGCGACGAAGCCTCCGTGCCCCAGGCCCTCACCCTCATGAACGGCACCCTCGGCAGCAACATCACCAGCGCCTGGTCCGTCCTCAGCATCAACCTCCGCAAAGCCGCCACGCCAGATCAGAAGATCGACACCCTCTTCCTCAGCCTCTACTCCCGCTACCCCACCGCCAAAGAGCGCGACACCCTCCATCAGCGCCTCGAAAGCTACGCCACCAACAAATCCATCTGGGAAGACCTCACCCTCGCCGCGCTGAGCACGCAGCAGTTTATCTTTGTGAAGTGAGTGGGCGCAGGGGGGCGCTGATACACAGCTCCCCAAAAAAAGAGAAGGCTCCAATCCTCACGGATCGGAGCCTTCTGTGTCTCTGGCGGTTCTGCGTGGATCAGATCACTGATAAGGCACGCGGAAGATTTCGCCGGTCTCGGGATCCTTGGCTTTGGAGCCAGGGCGGAGTCCTTCGACAGAGATGACTTTTTTGGGATCTTTTGGGCTGTAAACGTAGCCGGGTTTGCCAGGGACGGCGCGGGCAAAGGGAACATCTCCTGGAGCCGGGGGGGTGACAACTGGAGGTGTGGTGCCAGGAGCTGGGGGCGTGGCAACACCTCCTGGGGTGGGTGTCACGGGGGCAGTGCCAGGAGGTACGACGGTGAGGCCCTGATCAAGTCCGGGGGTGCCGGGGGGGGCGACTGGAGGCAGGCTGCCAGGAGCGACGACTTGGCCGCCGGGGCCGATGACAGGACCGTTGGGGTCGATCACCGGCCCAGGAGCTGGGGCGATGGGTTCGACGTAGCGATTCGGATCTCCGTAGCGTGGGGGTTGATCCAGCGAACGACCTCCACGTCCGGCAAAGGGGCGCGGGGTATCATAAGTATTGCAGGCCACCAGCGTGAGACCGGCGAGGGCAAAGATAGGTGTGAGGCGGGACATCGAGATGAGGTGGGGTGGGATCAATGCTCAACTGTTCACACGCATGGGCATGAGCACGTAGAGGAAATTGGTGCCGGTGCGGATGACGCCGGGGCTGATGTCATCAATGAGATGCAGAGTGATCTCGTCCGCACTGAGGTTCCGCAGCGGAGCCATGGTAAACTCGGGATTGAAAGCGATGGTGATGTCCTTGCCTTTGTAATTGATGGCGATGGTCTCGCGGGCTTCACCGATGTCGGGGCTGATGGCGATGATCTCGACCTGACCGTTGGTAAATTGAAATTTGACCGAGTTCGATTTGTCGCTGGCGAGGAGGGAGACGCGGCCGATGGCGCGCTGGAAGACTTCGCGCTCGAGGACGATGCGTTCTTTGGCCTCGCCGGGGATGACTTGACGGTAGTTAGGGTAGTTGCCGTCGATGAGTTTGCTGATGAGGAGGCTGTCACCGAGGTCAAAGCCAACTTGGCTGCCGGTGACGCGGATGACGACATCGCCGGTGTCGCCGCAGAGGCGGGCGAGTTCGTTGACGGCCTTGGTGGGGACGATGATGTCGATCTCCTGACTCTGGGGGAACTCGACTTCCTGCTCGACCATGGCGAGGCGGCGGCCATCGGTTGCCACCATGGTGAGGGCGTTGTTTTTGAAGGAAAAGAGGATGCCGTTGAGGACGTAGCGGGTCTCGTCGGTGGAGATGGCGTAGCTCGTCTTTTTCAGGCAGTCACGCATGACGGCCTGAGGGAGGGTGAACTCGCGGGCGTCATCGAAGCGCGGCAGCGCGGGAAACTCCTCGCTGGTGAGCCCGACGACCTTGAAGAAGGAGGGGCCGCTGCGGATGGATGCATAGTTTTTCTCATCCACGCTGAAGTGGATGTCCTCCGAAGGCAGTTCGCGGATGATGGTGCCGAGCCGACGGGCCGGCAGTGTGGTGGCACCTTCTTCCTCGACCTCGGCGGGGACCGTGCAGGTCACGCCGACATCAAGGTCAGTCGTGGTGAGTTCCAGCACGCCGTCTTTGGCACGAAGCAGAACATTGGAGAGGATGGCCAGGGTGGTGCGCGTGCTGACCACGTGCTGGACCTGGTTAATGGCCTGTTGCAGGGATTCCTTGCTAATCGTGAACTTCATAGGGCGTGCCGTCGAGATGGGTACAATGTGTCTTTTTAACCAGTGGCTACCAGCGTGGCAAGGAGTTTGGCTGGGAAATGTGAGATGACTTCATCGACGAGCGCCTTCCGTCGGCACACTCCACGGTCCGATTCGGGAGAAATAGCGTCTCTACCTGCCGGTAAATCAGCGCAGCAGGGGCGGTGCCCAACCATAGACCTTGTCCCCTCTGAAAATGGGGTGGTGGTCAGGCGTGTGCCCCATGTCCAGCACGACACCGCCCCGCTCGACGGCGCTGACGCGCAGATGCGCATACACATCTCCTTCATCCCAAAGGATGTGCATGGGGTCCTGCTCGCTGAAGCGGGTGCCTCTGACGGGGTCGATGATGCAGAATTTCCAAGTGCTGTTGATGTAGTTCACGGTGCCTAGGTGGCGGTAGATGAGCGCTTTCGGCACGCGAGTGAGATCGTAGGGCTGCGCGAGATTCTGCTTCCACGGGTCATATTCGGGTGTGCTGACCAAGTGTCCGGCGGGCAAGGCTTTGGCGATGACGATGGGAGGCGATACCGGTTGCGGGGAGATTTGATATTCGGCGGGCGACTGGGAACGTGGGAAGATGCCACGACCACCAGAGGGCAGCGGGTCCACTGATTCGAGGATCTTGGCGACGAGCTTAAAGAGGCCTGTCTCACGGCCCACGCAGGTGTATTGAGTGGCCTCCACGACCTCGTGCGTCCGGGCTCGCATCTTTTTCACACTCATGAGGTGATGCCCGCTGATGCCGACGACATTGAAGGTGAGCACATAGTCGAGCCCGTCATCCAGCAGGCGGTTCAGGCGCTGGGCGGTACCGTTGGGATTCGAGGAGGCCAGCACGCCGGTGGCATCGCGGGTGGCGGCACTTTCCAGACTGAAGACGCGGACCTGACCGCGCCTGAGCAGGGCTGTGCTCAAACTATCGGCGAGCGCTCGGGCAAGCTCCGGGCGGGATTGCCCGTCGATGGTCACATCCTCGGCATAGAGCGCCAGACGCGGGCGCTCAGCGAGGGAGACGATGACGGATGAGTCGGCGCTGGCCAGATGTGGTACAAGGAGCCCGATGGCCATGGCGCATCTGAGAGCAGAGAGATGAGTGATCTTCATAAAGAAACCTCCAGAACGACTGCTGATCTTAGGTCACGGGCAGTTGATATGGGAAGAAAAAATTAGCACAATTCAGGCCTTCTTTCGTGGAAGTGCGTAATGGTAGCCCATGTCCATCGCCACCCGCCGTGGGGACGAAGGGGAGACGGATCTCCTCTTCGGCTGCCGCCTTTCGAAATCCCATCCCCGCGTCCATGCCCTCGGCGCGGTGGATGAACTCAACGCCGCCCTCGGTCCCCTCCGCATCGCTGCTCACCGTGTGGAGACGCGCGACATCGTGAGCACCGTGCAGCCCTGGCTCATCACACTCATGGGCGAGCTGGCCACGCCTCCGGGCCTGGAGGCCAAATATGCTGCCTCACACAAGCCCTTCGACGTCGCCAAAGTCGCCTATCTCGACGAACAAGTCGCCATGCTGGAAGCAGGCGGCGCGCTGCAATTCAAAGGCTGGGCGCTGCCCGGTGAAGCAGGTGTGATGAGCGGAGCCTATGCCGATCTCGCCCGCGTGGCCTGCCGCCGTGCGGAAAGACACGTCGTGGATCTCATCGGCACTGATCAAGAGGTGCCGAATCACGAGGTCATGCGCTTCCTCAACCGCCTCGCCGATGTGCTCTGGCTTCTGGCGCGCTGGGAGGAGCGGAACGCCGCTTAGCGGTGCTCGATCACATCCTTCGCCTCGAAGCGCACCTTGGGCAGGCCTGCGTAGCGGTCATCCTCGCTGCGGTAGCCCACCGGGCACAGCACTGCGGTGGTGTAGCCCGTGGCTTCGAGTCCGAGCACTTCATCAAACTTCGCCGCGACGAATCCCTCCATCGGGCAAGTGTCCAGCCCGAGCAGTGAAGCGGCGAGCATGAACTGGCCGAGGGCGATGTAGCTCTGCAACTTCGCCCACTGCTCCAGCCCGCCTTTGGCCTCCATGCCATCACGGAAGCCGACGACCATCTTGCGAAAGCCCATGAGCGCATCCGCCGTGCCTCCACGCACTTCGATCATGCGGGTGATGTTCGCATCGATGTGATCCACGCTCAGCACCTTCGGCACCGTCATCACCACGAGGTGGGAGCAGTCCGCCACCTGCCTCTGATTCCAGGCGTGAGGCACCAGCTTCTCACGCAGTTCCTTGTCCTGAATGATCAGAAACTTCCACGGCTGAAGCCCGAAGCTCGAAGGCGTGAGGATGAGCGACTCCTCCAGTTGCTGCCAGACATCGGAAGGGATCTTCTTCGAGGCATCGAAGACTTTGCAGGCATAGCGCGAATGGAGAGCGGAAAGGATGTCAGACATGGGCGGTGGTGCGATTGACGCGCCAGTCCATCGCGTGGAGATGAGTTTCGTCAATCCCGTTCAAGAACAGCGTACCTTTGACGTTCTCTCCCACCCTCGTCAATTTCCCCACTCTTCTCATGATCAAATCCCTCTTCCTCCTCCTGTGTTCCCTGAGCACCGCACTCGCCGGCCCGATGGCGATCTTTGATGGCAAAACCTTCGATGGCTGGGAGGGCGAGACCGCTAAAGTCTGGCGCATCGTCGATGGTGTGATCCATGGCGGTTCCCTGGAGGGAAATCCGCAGAACGAGTTCCTCGCCACGAAAAAACAGTATCAAAACTTCCGCCTCACCCTCGAGTACAAACTCAACGGCACAGAAGGCTTCGTGAATGGCGGCGTGCAGTTCCGCAGCGTCCGCATCGCTCAGCCACCGAATGAGATGTTTGGCTATCAGGCCGACATCGGCGCAGGGTACAGCGGCTGCCTTTACGATGAATCCCGCCGCAAGACCATGCTCGCAAAACCTGAGGAAGAGCTGATCAAAAAGGCCGAAAAGCCCGGCGAATGGAACACCTACGAGATCCGAGCCGAGGGGCCACGCATCCAGCTCTTCGTCAATGGCGTGCGCACGGTGGACTACACCGAAAGCGCGCCGGACATCGCCCTCAAAGGCAACATCGCCCTGCAAATCCACGGCAAATGCAAAGCCGAGATCGCCTTCCGCAATATCCAGATCGAGGAGCTGCCCGAAGCTAAATGAGGGAGACAAGTCGTGACAAACACGGCACAAAGCTGGCGCAGACTTAGGCCTTTACCAGCCCATGAAAATCATGGGAGACTATGACCATGAATCAGAAAACCCACTTCATGGTCTGTGCTCTGCTGATGGGCATTCACCTCACAGGCTGCACCTCTGATCCTGTATCTCCGGCTGAAGCCGCCGCATTCACTCACGTGCAGGCAGTGTTGGAAGCCAACTGCGTCCACTGCCATGGCGACAATCGCCTCTCGACGATGCCTTCGATTCACGATTCGCACGCGTTGGTCAGTTTGATCGGCAGTGGAAAGTGGGTCGTGCCCGGCAAACCCGAGCAAAGCCGCTTCTTCCAGGTCGTGACCTTCCCCGATCAAGTCCCCGGAGCCATGCCGCCGACAGGACATGCCATCTCAAAACAGGATGTGGCGACTCTGCGTCAGTGGATCACCGCAGGAGCCAAGGTGCCGCCAGGTCCCACGATTCAGTTCACACCGCGCGGTGAAATGCCGCGCTCGATGTGATCAGCTTTTCATCTGCACTTTGATCCGACCATCAT
>NZ_JBILYB010000161.1:0-13363 GCF_044378005.1 Prosthecobacter sp. | reverse complement strand
GGGACCATTTTTTTGAGCCGCTCTTTGAGCGGCCCCCACCATGCGAAGCGTTGTGTTTTCATCGGTCGCCTTATTTACACCACCCCTTCAACTTTGCCAATCGACAGGTTTTCAAACACGGCCTAGCCATCGCTGTGATCGCGCTGCTAGCACAGAGTTTGCACGTCGCGCTCGTACTGGGTTCGTTTGGCGCGAGCTGCGTGCTCGTCTTTGGTTATCCTGATGTGCCCTTCAGCCAGCCGAGGAATGTGGTTCTCGGGCATGTGCTCAGCACAGTGATCGGTCTCGCATTTGTGCATCTGTGCGGCGCGCATTGGTGGAGCGTGGCGCTCGCAGTCGGCAGCGCAATCGCGGTGATGATGCTCACGCGCACGGTGCATCCGCCGGCAGGCTCGAATCCGGTGATCGTTTTTCTCATGCAACCTGGATGGAGCTTCGCGCTGTTTCCGACGCTCGCTGGAGCCGTGTTGCTCGTGCTCGTGGCGCTCGTGTTTCACAACATGACCCGTGAAGCCAGCTGGCCGAAGTATTGGTAACCTCGGACTTTCTGGCAACGTCAAGGCCTGTGGCTGCGTTGAGGAGCGGCATGAAGATCCTCCTCGCGCTTTCCCTGACCCTTTCGCTGACAAACGGCGCACCGCTTGCCGGAACGACGGGCAAGATCGGAACGTTGGAGAGTCCGAAACTCGTCCACCGGCTGGAGATCACGAAACCCGGCGTGTATGAAAACTTCCGCGTCGATGCGCAGGGCAAAGGGGGCAACATCGTCAAAATCACGGCGGATGACGTCACACTGCGGAACTGCGAGATTTTCAATGGCAGCGGCAATGGTGTCGGCGTTTTCGGCACGCGGGTGGTAATCGAGAACTGCCGCATTCATCATCTGCTCAGCGGCACCTTCGAGGAGCAGCATGACGCGCATGGCATCACGGGGCGCTGGGGCGATGTGACGATCCGCAACTGCGACATCTCGCACATCTCAGGTGACTGCGTGCAGTTTGATCCAGATCGCAAGTCGCGCGGCAGCCTCACCATTGAGCATTGCCATTTGTGGGCCGGGCCGCTTGAGGCTGACGCGCCTGGATTCAAGGTTGGCCAGAGTCCGGGTGAGAACGCTTTTGACTCCAAAACGATGCCGGACGGCGAGCGCAACAAGCTCATCATCCGCCACTGCCACATGCACGGCTGGAGCCAGCCTTCACAGATTCAGAATCGAGCCGCGCTGAACTTGAAGGAGCACATTGACGCGATTGTGAGCCACTGTGTCTTTGATGACAACGAGATCGCCATCCGTGCGCGTGGACCTGGAGGGCGCGGTGATGCTCGTGTCAGGATCGAGGACTGCGCCATCTACCGTTCCGAGGTCGGCGTGCGTGCGGAGGACAAAATCGAAAACTTGAAGCTCGTCTGCACCGCGTGGGGTGAGGGCGTGAAATCACGCGTCGAGTTTCACGGCGGAAAAAACCCGCCCGGCTTTGAGAACAACAGCGAGCACGAAGCGCTTCCGATCAACGAACTCGTCGCTAAACCCAAGCCCTGATTCATGATGCAACGACTCGCCCTCCTCCTACTATTCATCGTCTCGCATACTCTTGCCGCCGATTCAGCGCATGTACTCATCATCGTCGGCCCCAGCAAGCATCCACCGGGATCGCATGAAGTCGCCGCTGGCGGCCGTGTGATGAAGCACTGCATCGAAACCATGGCCAACGTGCCCGGCGTAAAGGCCGATGTGGTCGAGGCTTGGCCGGACAGGGCTCTGCGTGAGGTAGCATCGACCGTCGTGTTCATCGGCGACACGTTTCCCGTCGGACGCTTCCCCAATCCGCAGCAGAACCTCGCCGATCTCGATGTCATGATGCAGCGCGGCTGCGGTATCGTGTGCGTGCATTACGCCATGGGTTTGCTCGGTGAGGACGTGAAACCCGACGGCGATCATCCGCTGCTGCGCTGGCTCGGCGGCTACTTCGCCAATCGTTCCTGCCCGCATCACGAATCCTTCGCGCGCATCTTCAATGCTGCAACGATCATGCCAGCGGCAGCTCAGCATCCCATCGCACGCGGCTGGAAGGAATTCACGCTGCACGACGAGCCTTACATCAACAACTACTTCGGCAAAGGCGAGAACAAGCTCGCGCCAAACGTCACCGCCATCGCCACGTCCATGCTACCACCCGAAGCACCGAAGCGTGAAACCGTCGCCTGGTGTGTCGAACGCGCCGATGGTGGACGCGGTTTTGGCATCGTGATGCCGCACTTCTACAAGAACTGGGCCAGCGAAGATCTCCGCCGCTGCATCCTTAACGCCATCGTCTGGACCGCGAAGCTCAACGTGCCCGCCGAAGGCGTGCAGACCACGCTGCCCGATCTGAAGGAATTCAAACCCGTGTCTGTGGACTACGTGCCGCCATCGAAGCCGAAGAAAGCTGAAACCAAATAAGCCCCCATGAAGACACTGTTCCTCATCACCTTTTCGTCATTTACCATTCTGCATTCGTCATTCTCGGCGCCGCCGAACATCGTCCTCATCCTCGCCGATGACCTCGGTTACGGTGATCTCGGCTGCTACGGCCATCCGAAGCTCAAAACACCGCGCATCGACCAAATGGCAGCGGAGGGAGCGCGGCTGACGCAGTTCAATACACCTGCACCGTTTTGCGCACCCACGCGTGCCTCACTCATGACGGGCCGATATCCTTTCCGCTGTGGCATGACGCAAAACCCTGCTCCTGATGGCGGCACGGCTGCAGATGCGCTCGCGATGCCACAGACCGAAATCACGCTCGCCCAGGTGCTGAAATCAGCGGGCTATGCCACGGGCATGGTCGGGAAGTGGCATCTGGGCCACAAGCCGGGATGGTTGCCCACCGAGCGCGGCTTTGATGAATACTTCGGCATCCCTTACTCGAACGACATGCGTCCCGTGCAGGTGCTCGAAGGCAGCGAGGTGACAGAATACCCCGTCGTGCAGGCCACGCTGACCACGCGCTATGCGAAGCGCGCCACCGACTTCATCCAGCGCAGCAAAGACAAACCTTTCTTCCTCTACTTCGCCGAAGCGATGCCGCACAAGCCGCTCGCCGCCTCCGAGAAGAACTACAAGAAGAGTGGTGCTGGACTCTATGGCGATGCATTGACCGAACTCGACGACAGCGTGGGAGCAGTGCTTGATGCACTGAAACAAAACGGCATCGATGACAACACGTTCGTGCTTTTCACCAGCGACAATGGTGCTTGGTTTGGTGGAAGCTGCGGCGGACTGCGCGGCATGAAAGGCACGAACTACGAAGGTGGTTATCGAGTTCCGATGATCGCCCGCTGGCCGGGGAAAATCCCCGCAGGTCATGTCAGTGCCGAACTTGCCGTGATGATGGACCTCTTTGCCACGGTGCTGCACGTCACCGGTGCGAAGCTTCCCGATGATCGCGTGCTCGATGGACGCAACATTCTCCCGCTGTTCACCAGTGCCTCGAAATCGCCACACAACTTCATCTTCGGCCATCAAAACTCGAAGCTCGCCACCATCCGCGATGCACGCTGGAAGCTGCATCTCCTGCCAGCCAGCCAGATGAAGCTCAAACCCGGTCCCGATGGCAAATGGCTCGATCCGCGCCAGCCCGATGGAGTCACCATCCTGGCACCCTTCGAGCAATACAACATTGATGCTCATCCTGGCCTCACCACAGGTGTCGAGCCTGCGAGGATGCAGCTCTTTGATCTCCAAAATGATCCTGGCGAACAGACCGATGTCGCAAGCCAGCACCCCGAAGAGGTGAAACGACTCCAAATCGCCTACGACGCGATGAACAAAGACGTACCAAAGGTCGATGAAGTGAAGCGGGTGCCGATGAAATAGGCGGAAGTCCGGGCAAGGAAGGTCGTTAAGGTGGAAAATTCTGTCCAAAGCAGCGGTTGACGCGACTCCCCATGATGACGCTCTTTCCACATGTCTGACTCTGACCGCACGACCTCCTTCCTCGAACTGCTCACCGCCCATGACAGGGCGCTGTCGATGTATGTGCACAGCCTCGTGCCGAGAGACTCGGCGGCGGAGGACATCCTCCAGCAGACGAAGATGCTGCTGTGGAAGCACTTCGATGATTTCACCCTGGGCACGAACTTCCTGGCCTGGGCGCGCAAGACCGCCTTCCACCAGATCCTGACGCACCGCCGGCACAAGAAGCGCGAGCACCTGCCGCTGGACGAGGTTTCCCTGGAGGCGCTCGGTGCAGCCGTGAGCGAGCTCGCGGGTGATGTGTCCGCCAAACAGGAAGCGCTACGCCTCTGTGTCGCGAAGCTGCCGAAGGAGCACCGCCAGCTCGTGCAACTGCGTTATTACGAAGATCTGGAGATCGAGCAGGTGGCCGAGCGCGTGCGGCGCACGGTGGGCGCGGTGTATCGGGCCCTTAGCCGCGTGCGCATGACGTTGTTGGAATGCGTGGAGCGCACTGCTGTCGAAAATTAGACCCTGGGATGACCATGAAACCGAACGAACAATTTCAACTGCTGGAACTCTGGGAACGCGCACGCGGCGGTGAGATCAGCGAGGAAGAGCAGGCCCGGCTGAACACCCTGATCCGCGATGACGCGGAGGCGCGGACATTGATCGCGAAGGCGGCACTGATGGACGCTGAGTTCCGTCACGCCGACGAGTCCTTCTTTGCCGAACCATCGAGTGACAACGCGCGCGCAGCGACACGTGCCCGCCCATGGTATTGGCATGGCGTGACCGCAGCAGCCGCCGCCATCGTGGCTGCAGGTG
Organism: Prosthecobacter sp.; assembly: GCF_044378005.1. Classification (GTDB taxonomy): domain Bacteria; phylum Verrucomicrobiota; class Verrucomicrobiia; order Verrucomicrobiales; family Verrucomicrobiaceae; genus Prosthecobacter. Next base: position 8,601 of record NZ_JBILYB010000161.1, on the reverse strand, counting down.
CGGTATGGCTGATGAATGACACCCCAAACCCCGTGGCGACACTGGCGAAGGCGCGCTCCTGCAAATGGGGAAACAGCGCGCTGCCCACCATGGAGGGCGCACTTCTCACCCCTGGCACGCTGGAGTTGCTGGAAGGCATGGCGACGCTGAAATTTGAAAGCGGGGCGGAAGTCACCCTGGAGGCACCGGTGAGCATGGAGGTTGTGTCCAAGATGGAGTGTCGGGTGAAAAAAGGCACCGTGGTGGCCGATGTGCCGCCGCAGGCGAAGGGCTTCACCATTCACACCCCGGAAACCAAGATCGTGGACTGGGGCACGCGATTCGGCGTCAGCGCGGGCGAGGATGGCAAATGCCTCGTGCACGTGATCGAAGGTCTGGTGGAAGTGCAGCGTGATGGCGAAACAAAGTCTCGTGAACTCCACGCAGGACAACGCGTGGATTATGGGAACTTCTTGGCCACAGCGGTCAATCCGGATGAAAACCGCGAGGATCAACCCGAGTCCGGCCGCTGGCTTCCCGATGCCATCCGCGATCTTGGCGATGGTTGGCAGGCGGTGACCACAGCCTTTGGTGAGGGCATGGATTCCTGGATTCAGTCCAATCCAACGATCCAAGTGAGTGGTCATGAATCCTACCTGCGGGTGAAGCACACGACCTTCGACACGAAGCTGGATCGCAAGGCCTACATGGCCTTTGATCTCTCGCGCTTCCGTGGAAAACAGATCACCGATGCGGAGTTTGTGATTCATGTGGAGCCGAGCGAACTGGGCTTTGCCTCGCTCGTGCCAGACGCGACCTTTGCCGTGTATGCGCTCACGGATGAAACCCAGGACTCGTGGAATGAAGAGGCAATCAAGTGGAGTGCCGCACCTGCTCACGACGACTCCGAAGAACATCGAACCACAGCCATTGCTGCGCAGTCACGCCGCATCGGTCAGTTCGTCGTGCCACAGGGCACGACACGCGGGGCGTTTACCGTAAAGAGTGCTGACCTCGTCGCGGCTCTGCGTGCCGATACGAACGGCCTCGTGACGCTCATCGTCTGCCGCGAAACCAATGAAGCCGCACGCAATGGCCTCGCCCACGCCTTTGCCAGCAAGGAGAACACGCGGAACTCACCGCCGACTCTGCGACTGAAGGTGCAGTGACGCGCAAGCTTCGTTCACAGGAGGACATTGCCTGAGTCTGCCGACTCGCCATGATCAGCCATCATGCTTCGTCGTCTGATCCTTCTTTCGCTTCTGTCGTCACTTGCCACCTCCCCTGCCCTGGAGGTTCGCGTGACATCGGCAATCAAACCTCACCAAGCCCTTCAGCAAATCCGCGAGGCCCGTAAAGCTGGCGACACCTCTCCCGCGACGCTGATCTTCCCCGAAGGTACCACCGAACTCCTCACGCCGCTCATCCTCGAAGCGCAGGACTCCAATCTCACCTTCACCGGCACGCAGAGCACGCTCATCGGCGGCCCCAAAGTCACCGGCTGGGAAAAACACACGGGCGAGATCGTCAAAGCCGATGTCTCCAAGCTGCTACCGAAAGGCTTCCTGCCGAAACAACTGCTCTGCGATGGCGAACGCCAGATCCTCGCCCGTTACCCGAACTTCGACGCGAAGGACCCGCTCTACGGCGGCTGGGCCTTTGTGCCAGCCTTCCCACCCGCAGGCGCACCCGAGGGCCATCTGTGGAAACGCACGCTCTTCGTGAAGCCCGAAGACGTCCGCACCTGGGCGCATCCCGAGGACGTCGAGCTCGACATCTTCGCCCAATACGGCTGGTGGAACTTCATCGAGCCCGTCGCGTCGCTCGATCCTGCCACGCGACTGCTCACGCTGAAAAAGGATTGCAGCTACGATCTGCATCCGCACAACCGCTACCACTTCCAGAACGCCCTCGAAGAACTCGACTCCCCAGGCGAGTGGTTCTACGACAAGCACACCGGCACGCTATACTTCTGGCCTGCAAAGCCCCTCGCTGAAAGCGAAGTGCGCATTCCGATCTCGGACGCCTTCTTCAAAATCAAAGGCGCGAAGAACATCACGATCCGCGACCTCACGCTCACTGGCACGCATGGCAGCGCCATCACCTTTGAGCGTGCTGAGGATTGCCTCGTCGAAAAATGCGTCCTCACAAAGGTCGGAGCCTTCCACGGCAGCGGCGTCGGCGTCAGCGATGGCAAAAACGTGCGCGTCTCACGCTGCGAGATCAGCTTCACCGGCAGCAACGGCGTCAGCCTCAGCGGTGGTGACCGCAAAACGCTCACCGGCCCCGGCCATGCCGTCGAGGACTGCCACATTCATCACATGGGCGTCTTCAACAAAAACGCCTGCGGGGTCAGCATGTATGGCGTGGACAATACCGTGCGGCATTGCCACATCCACGATGGCCCGCGCATGGGCGTGCAGATGAGCGGGAACAACCTCCTCGTCGAATACAACCACCTCCATCACCTCTGCCTTGAGACGCAGGACGGCGGCGCGATCTACACCGGCGGTCGCGATTGGATCAGCAGCCGCGGCAGCAAGTGGCGCTACAATTTGATCCACGACATCGTCGGCTGCGGCCAGGAGGCCGGCGGCTTGAAGCATCCGTGGTTCACCTTCGGCCTCTACCCCGACGACAACTCCGGCGGCCTCGACATCATCGGCAACATCGTCTTCCGCGTCGCCCACACGCCCATCCATCTGCACAACGCCCGCGATTGCGTCGTCGAAAACAACATCTTCGCCCTCGGTGGCAAGTTTCAGTTCGACCTGCACGGTTGGACCAAAGAGCACCGCTTTTACACCAACCATCTCGAAACCATGATCAAAGGTTACGAGTCCGTCGTTGGCCAGCTCGCCTGGACCAGCATGCGCGGCATGGAACTGCATCCCAAAGACGCCATCCGCGACGACGGCACCATGATGAGCGGCAACAGCTTCCAGCGAAACATCCTCTTCAGCGACACCCCCGGCGTGAAATATGGCGACATCCGCCACGCCACCGCCAAGTGGAACACCCTTGATCACAACCTCGCCTGGAACGGCAGCCACCCCGTCGTCACCGGCATCAACAAAGTCGGTCCCGATAAGCCCGGCGAACCACTGCTCACGGAGAACTTCGACCGCGTCGCCAATGGCAACACCATCAAGGGCTGGGGCTTCAACCATCGCCCCAACAAAAACGTGCAACTCGTCGGAGCCGACGGCGCGTTGCGTGCCGACTGCGCCCTCGGCACCGATCCCGGCAATCCCAAAACCGTCTTCCACGGCCCCGATGTGCCCATCAAACCCGGCGCCGCCTATCGCGTGAAACTCCGCGTCAAATCCACCGAACCCACCGCGAAAATGAGCCTCGCTCTTGCCAGCTTCAAAAACGGCGAAGGCTACTGGCAAGCACAGAGCACCAGCATCACCGCCACGCCTCAGTGGACCGAAGTCGAAGCCACCGGCCGCATGCCCCGCGAAAACGAAGCCACCTGGAAACCCTGGATGAAGCACTTCTGGCTCCGCATCGACTGCCACGAGCCGAAAGGGCAGATCTTCATCGACGACATCCGCCTCACCGAATGCGAACCCCTCGATGAATGGACCTCCTGGCAAGCCGAAGGCTGGGACAAACACAGCCTCATCGCCGATCCGCTCTTCGTAGATTGGAAGAACGACGACTTCCGCCTCAAGCCCGAGTCACCGGCCTTCAAGCTCGGTTTTGAAGCGATCCCCGAGGAGAAGATCGGGGTGAGGAAGGAGTAAATATGCTAACGCACTTAGCCACACACAAGCATTGCAACACATCATATGTCTCTTCCCCCTGAAGATAAAATTCTTGAGCGATTGAAGCGTTGGATATTCCTCATGCAGCAAATCCATGAGGCCAAGCACTACCTCACCAAAGCCAAAGAAAAAAGTCACCCTCATCTTTGGGAAACAATGGATGGCATACTCGAATTTTTAGCGTACTTCCGTGGGGCGCTGAATTCTTATGCGAAGTGCTTTGTCGAGTGTGGCAAGGGCCGACTAAAAATTGAACAAAAAGAAGTCTTCAAAGGAAATTTACCACTCTTGGAGAATCACCTAAAACTGATGGAGATTCGCCACAACTATTCGGCTCACTGCGGGGCGAATGAATTTGATGGAGTTGATCTCAAGACGACTGAAACTGCGCACGAACTATGCATTTCGCTGTTCTACCGTTTTTCATTCCCTTTTGACCGACTTTACGAATTAAGTGCTCTGATCGATTGTTTGGAAACGCATATCGTAACAAATCATTCCAATCAAGTGAGCGGGTTAGAACGCTCGATTGGAAAGACAGTACGGATAGCCGAAGGAAAGGTGCACGAATAGTAAGCGCAAGAGAGTGCTTCGGCGAAGCGTCATTCGGAACTGATCTGACAGCAGTACATGCATGCGCGTGGTTTCAGCCATGGCGGCAGCGGCGATAGCAGCTTCAGACTGCCATCGGCACTGATCTCGATATCGGTTTCCAACGTGTTCAGACTGCGAGTCGGAGGTATCACCGCGAGAGATTAGAAAACCGCAGAGATGAAGTCCTCAAGCATTAAAGCTCCGCAATCCTCCGAGCGATGAAGTCGCGCTCGGCGGGGAGGGAGGCGAGGTTTCCGGCTTGGCGGAAGTGGGTGAGGGCGGCGGGCTGGTTGCCGAGTTCGGCGGCGAAGGTGCCGCGGATGACGTGGAAGAGATGATAGGACTCGAGCTTGCTGCGGTCGGTGATGGCATCGAGCGCGTCCATGCCTGCCTGCGGGCCATGCACGCGGGCGACGGCGACGGCGCGATTCATGGCGGCGATGGGCGATGACTTGAGCGTGAGGAGTTGATCGTAGAGCGCGAGGATGCGCGGCCAGTGGGTGCTGGCGTCGTCGGGCGCGGTGCTGTGGCAGGCGGCGATGCCGGCTTCGAGGTGATACTCGCTGATGGCGCTGCCTTGTGCGGCATGACCGAGGCAGAGAATACCGCGCTGGATCATGGATTGGTCCCAGGCGGCGCGGTTTTGCTCGTGGAGGCGCAGGAGATTGCCCGCGTCATCGGTGCGAGCGCGGAGTCGCGCGGCATTGAAGAGCATGAGGGCGAGCAGGGCGAATACGCGCGGCAACTGTGTGGCGGGGTGCTCGGTGAGGAGTGTGGTGAGGCGGATGGCTTCGTGGCAGAGGTCATCGCGCACGAGCCGGTCGCCGGTGCTGGCTTTGTAGCCTTCGTTAAAGAGCAAATAGAGCGTGCCGAGGACGGCATCGAGCCGTGCAGGCAGATCGGTGGGTTCCGGCACGGCGAAAGGCAGGGCGAGTTCGCGGATGAGCTGGCGGGCGCGCACGAGTCGCTTGGCAATGGCGGCTTCGCTGGTGAGGAAGGCGGCGGCGATTTCCGCCGGCCCGAGTCCGCAGAGGGTGCGCAGCGCGAGTGCGGTCTGCGCCTCGATGGAGAGCTGCGGATGAAAGCAGACGAACATCATGCGCAGGGTGTCGTCAGCGAAGGTGTCGTGCATTTCGTTCACAGGGGCGGAGAGCCAGCGCTCATGCTCGGCGGCGATGCTGTCTTCCTTGGTGTTCCAGCGTTGCTCACGGCGAAGATGATCAAGCGCGAGGTTCTTGGCCGTTTGCGTGAGCCAGGCAGCGGGGTTGTCCGGCACGCCACGATAAGGCCAGGTTTGCAAAGCGCGGACGAGTGCTTCCTGGACGACGTCTTCAGCGAGCTGCAACTGATGCGTGCCGAGATGCGCGGTGAGTGTGGCGACGAGACGTGCGCCTTCCTGACGGAAGAAGTGCTCGGCGATCTGGGTGATGCGCGGGCTGTCGGCTGGAGAGTTCTCGCTCATGTCGTCTCGCGCAGCGAGTCCTTGGGCGTTGTCACTCCTTGATCTCGGCTTCAACCAGCTTTGCCAAAAGAATCAGCGATTCCTGCCAGCCCATGTAGCAGGCCTCGGCTGGAATGACGCTCGGCACGCCTTCCTGGGTGATGTTCACGTCCGTGCCGCAGAAGACCTCTTTGAGAAGGATAGTCACCGTCATCACGCCGGGGAGGTTTGGGTCATCAAAGACATCCGTGTAGCGCAGCTTTTCATTCGGGATGAGTTCCAGATACTCGCCACCAAAGGACATGCTGCTCTGAGTGGTGAAGTTCGTGAAGGACATCTTGAAGCTGCCTCCGACTTTGGCATCCATGTGGTGGATGGTGGCGGTGAAGCCATTCGGCGGCAGCCACTTGCTCATGGCGGCTGGGTCGATGAAGGCGCGATAGACGCGCTCAGGAGGAGCGCGCAGGACGCGGTGAAGTTTGATGGTGTGGATGGACATGGCGATGGGGGATCTCTAGCTTTGTGCTTTGACCTCCGCCATCGGGCGACAGAGGTCAGCGATGGGCCGCACTTCGATCTGCGCACCGTGATCAAGAATGGGACAAGCGCGAGCGATGCGCAGAGCTTCATCCATCGTGTCCACACTGAGCAGGAAATAGCCGGCGATGGCTTCCTTGGATTCGGAGAAGACGCCATCGGTCACAGCCGCGCCTTTTGCGCCAGAGACGAGTTTGCCTTCCTCCATGAGCGGTTGCGCACCGCGAAGAATGCCACGCGTATTGAGGCCTTCGACCCAGGCATAGAAGTCGGTCATCACGCGCTGGAGTTCACTCGGCGACATGCCGTGATTCCAATGCGTGCCGCGAATGAAGAGCAGATGCTCGTTGGTGGGTTGCTGGGGATTCATGGCTGTCATTGCATGGAGTGCAGGCCGATCAGGTTGCCCTCGGTGTCATAGACCAGGGAGATGAATCCGTATTCGCCGATGGCGAACTTGTCCTGCTGAATGCGACCACCGTTCGCCACGGCGCGAGCTGTCTCCACCGCGCAATCGGCACAGGAGAAGTAGATGATGGTGCCGCCACCGCCGGAGTCTTTGCCTTCCATCTTGGCGAGAGCGCCCGAGCATCCCGGAAGATCCATTCCCATCGGGAAAGCCCACATCTCGATGGACATGTCGTCGGGACTCCCCAGAGACTGAAGCGTCACTTGAAGGGTGTTCTGGTAGAAGTTTTTGGCGCGCTCCATGTCCTGCACATAGAGTTCGAACCAGCCGACGGGATTGCGATTTGTGTTCATGGCGTGTGTTATTCGTTCGGAGTCTCGGTCATCACGTTAAAGGCAGAGGCACAGGCTGCATCGGTGGGCCGGATCTCGAAGAAGAGGCCATGTTTGATGCAGGGATTCTGCGCCGCGATCTTGGCTGCTTCATCGAGGTTGTCAGCCACGATGAGCCAGTAGCCACCAATGGCTTCCTTGGCCTCGCCAAAGGGGCCATCAGTGACGATGCCGTGTCTGGAAACCGTCGCGCCTTCGATGCCGAGACGGCTACCCATCTTCATCTTTCCTTCTTCGATGGAGCGATGAAGCCAGGCATAGAAGTCATCAATGGCTTGCTGGATGTCTTCCTTTGCGGCGTCGTGGTCCCACTGGCCTCGCGAGATGACGAGGAAGTCGGATTTAGTGTCGGTGCTCATGGTTTGGGAGCTGCGGTGACGATCTTGGCGAGATCAGCCAGACCTTTTTCAAACTCAGGGCCGCACATCGACTCGCAGTCCATGAAGAGGCTGAAGAGCTTCCCCATGAAGTTGTTTTCACCATACATGGCCCAGGTGACGACGGTCTTGTCGCCTTCAGATTTGAAGGTGAAATCCACGGTGCTCACGCCTTCCATGGGCTTCTTCCAGTCCATGCGCTGACGCACGAGTTCGCCGGGCTTGCTCTCCGTGATGGTGGCCATGCCTTCGCCGACCATGTCGCCCTTCCAACTTGCAACAGCGCCCACGCCTGAGTCAGCACCGCTGTAGATCGTCTTCGAGGTCGGGTCCATCTTCTCCCAGGGATTCCAGGCCGCGAACTTCTTGTGGTCGTTCACCTGCTCAAACAAAGCCTGGGGTGTGGCAGCGATGGTGGCGCTGCGCTCCACGCGGAAGGAGGCGGGCTGCATGGCAGCCACAATGAGGACGATGACGATAAGGGCCGCGAAGCCGAGGAGTATTTTGTTGATCATGTTGTGGGTGGATGATGAATCAGGGTGCAGTCAATGCAGCGCGGTTGCTAGCGAACTACTGGCGCGTGAAGATGACGGGAGGGCCGCAGGGGCAGCTTTTCCCATTGTCCCAAGACACCCCTTCTAGCTTGAAGTGGTCCGCATCAATGAAGGTGTAGGTGGCACCGTGCATGTGCTTGTCCTTCGCGACGTTGAGTCCTGGCGTGGGTGCCAGATCAAAGGTCAGCGAGTCCGGTGTGCTCTTCACGAGCTTCATTCTCGGCTGGTTCCGCAGCATGCAGTAGTGCGTCATGGTGAGCTTGCCATTCACATCGTGATAGGTGCTCAGCATCTCCATCGGCGTGCCTTCGGCGAAGCGCTCCTCAATCACCGAGTCGCCCGCGATGAGTCGAAACTCGGTGTTCATCTTCCCCATCTCCTGCGAATCCGCCGACCACCTGCCCACCAGCGACTTCATGCGCTCGAAGGCAGCAGAGCCCTTGTAAGGAGGCATATCAGCACAGGCTGTGTCTTTGGTTTTGCCAGACTGGCAAGAGGTGAGCGCCATGAAGGTGGCGATGCATAGGAGTGCTAGTTTGATCATA
>NZ_JBILYB010000074.1:0-29392 GCF_044378005.1 Prosthecobacter sp. | reverse complement strand
CGTTGGGCCTGCTCAAGCACAAGGCGCGACAAGCTTGCCCTTCACTTCCTCTCCCTCATTCAATTCGCCTCCATCATCGACTGGCTCAGATACGGTTGTTGAGGGTTTTCAAACACCGCCTAGTTTGATCATAGGTGTGTGGGTTCAGTTGAGGTTGAGAATTAAGCGGAGGGCATGGCGCTCATGTGGAAGAGTTCCCAGCAGTGGCCATCAGGATCGGCAAAGCTGTGCTGATACATGAAGCCATAGTCTTTCGGTTCGTCATAGATGGTGCCCCCGGCGGCAGCCGCCTTGCGCACGAGGTCTTCCACCTCAGCCCGACTGTCACAGCTCAGGCAATTGATCACCTCAATGGATTTCGAGGTGTCGCAGATGGCCTTCGACGTGAACTGCAGGAACTTCGCGTGTGTGAGGACCATGACGTGGATGTGCTCGCTGATGACGATGCACGCCGCCGTGTCGTCCGTGAACTGCGGGTTATGCGAGAAGCCGAGCGTTTTGAAGAAAGCGAGAGATCGCGGGAGATCAGCGACGGGCAGATTGATGAAGACTTGAGTGCTCATGAAGAAGGTTATTTCAGGCAGATGAAGCTGCCTGTTCAGAGTAACGACGAACAAACCATCCCGTCGAGGACAGGCAGGACACGATTTTGTGAAAAAAGTTTTCTGCTGACAAGACAGCTCTTTCGAGGACTGGGATTATGACAGCCTCATCGCCGATTTCCCACGATCAGGGTGACATGGCGACGGCTTTTCCCATCCCAGAGCTCCCGTCCCATGACCGGACTTCCCCACCCATGAACGATCAGCGTCCGGCCACCATCTGCGCGGCGGCGGCACCCGTGCGCGCAGCCTGTCCTGCGAACCTCATCCACGAGGCAGGACCAAACGCGGTAAGGTGCCGCCGCTGACGCGGCTGAGCCCTGGATAGGATCGTGCCTTCTGGTAGACCGTGGCCTCGGCTTCGGCCACGGCTATTCAATATTCTGCCGCTCTGCGGCAAAGGCAGGTGTTAGCCATCTGCTGTCTTTCCCTTGTGATTTCACGCACCGACGGGATGCCATGTCGTCTTGAACTCGATCAACGCGCGGATCTCTTCCGCGCCCTGCCGCGTGTCAGTAAACCAATCGATAGACTCCTCGGACTTCAGCAAATGCACGCGCTTCACGCTTTCCGCAGCGCCGAGACGCAGCGCCTTTCGTTCTTCCGCATTCACCGCACCGCTGAGCGCTCGCAGATGCTCGTGTGTGGCAAAGGTAGGTAGCATTTCGCTGCGCTGGCCGGCGAGCAGGTTCACCACACCACCTGGCAGGTCGCTGGTGGCCAGCATCTCGCCGAGAAGTATGCTTGGATACGGCTGCGTCGTGCTCGCCAATGCCACGACACTGTTTCCACTCGTGATCGCGGGCAGGATCAGTGAAATCAGTGCCAGCAAAGGCGAATCATCCGGCGCGATGACGCCGATGATGCCCATGGGCTCCGTCACCGTGAAGTTGAAGTGCGATGACGCCACCGGATTCACGCTGCCAAGGATCTGCTCGTATTTGTCCGTCCAGCCCGCGTAATGGACGATGCGTTCGATGCTCGCGGTGACCTCGCGTGATGCATCGGCTTTGGAACTTCCTCCAAGCATGATTGCTTCGGCCAGTTCGGCATCACGCGCCTCGATCATTTCCGCCATGCGATAAAGGATCTGCCCGCGATTGAAAGCAGAACGCTTTGCCCAGCCCGGCCCTGCCTTCGCCGCAGCTTCCACGGCATTGCGCAGGTCTTTGCGAGTGCACTGGGGGATGTTCGCAAAGAAGACGCCCTTGCTGTCATGCAACTCGGCCACGCGTCCGCTCTCACTGCGGATGAAAGCACCGCCGACGTAGCACTTGGGAGTTTTGGTAATGGGGAGTCGTGACATGATGAATCAGACGATTTTGAGATAGTCCAGCAGCCCTTGCTTGCCGCCTTCGCGACCGAAGCCGGACTCTTTGTAACCGCCGAAGGGGCTGGTGGGATCGAACTTATTGTAGGTGTTAGCCCAGACGACGCCGGCTTTAAGCAGCGTACTCATTTTCAGGATGCGGCTGCCTTTGTCAGTCCACACACCGGCGCTGAGGCCAAAGGCGGTGTTGTTGGCTTTTTCGACGGCTTCCTCGGGCGTGCGGAAGGTGAGGATGCTGAGCACGGGGCCGAAGATTTCTTCCCGGGCAATGCGGTGGCTCATGCTGACGCCGGAGAAGAGTGTGGGCTTGAAGAAGAAGCCCTTCGTCGGCAGTCGGCACGCACTCTGATGCATCTCCGCCCCCTCCTTCACACCGCTTTGCACGAGTTCGGTGATCTTGGTGAGCTGCTCGCGACTGTTGATGGCACCGAGGTCGGTGTTCTTGTCCATCGGATCACCCACGCGCAGCACGGCGATGCGGCGCTTGAGCTTGGCGAGCACTTCATCCGCCACGCTTTCCTGCACGAGCAGTCGCGAGCCTGCGCAACAGACGTGGCCCTGATTGAAGAAGATGCCATTCACGATACCCTCCACGGCCTGATCCAGTGGCGCGTCGTCGAAGACGATGTTCGCGGCCTTGCCGCCGAGTTCCATGGTCATCTTCTTGTCCGTTCCCGCCAGCGAGCGCATGATGATCTTCCCGACTTCCGTGCTGCCGGTGAAGGCAACCTTTGTGGTTAGCGCATGATTGATGACTGCCGCGCCTGTCTCCCCTGCCCCGCTGACGATGTTCACCACGCCGTTGGGAAGTCCGGCTTCCTGGCAAATCTCGCCGAACTTCAGCGCGGTGATGCTGGTGGTCTCAGCAGGCTTCAGGACGACACAATTCCCTGCCGCGAGTGCCGGGGCGATCTTCCATGCGAGCATGAGCAGCGGGAAATTCCATGGAATGACCTGCCCCACGACGCCATGTGGCGCGAGCTGTCTGCCAGGCGAGAGGAACTCCAGTTTGTCCGCCCAACCGGCATGATAAAAGAAATGCGCCGCCGCCATCGGGATGTCGAAGTCCCGTGATTCTTTGATCGGCTTCCCGCCATCCATCGTCTCTGCGATGGCGAACTCCCGCGCGTGATCCTGCAACAGCCGCGCGATGCGATACAGATACTTCCCGCGCTCCTTCCCCGGCATCTTGCCCCAGACGCCGGCGAATGCCTTCAGCGCCGCCTGACAGGCCGAATCCACATCCGCTGCATCTGCCAGCGCGATGTCGGCGATCTTGGATTCATTCGCTGGATTGATGGTGGCGAAGTAGCTGCCTTTCTTTGGTGCCACGAAGGAACCGTTGATGAAGAGATCGTAGCGCTTCTTCAGCTTCGGGTCCGCCGTCTCCGGTGCGGGATCAAACTCCCACAGATCGCCGAAAACGAGTTCACGGGCGGGGTTGGCTTTGGGTTTTGGTTTAGAAACGGGCTTGGGCATAGTCTCGATCAGTGGAGGAGATTGCGCAGTGTCATAAATGCCACCGCATTCGAAGTCAGTGTCGCTAAGGGATAAGATAGGCCGAAAGCCAATCCAGTGAAGGCGCTCGGACGCTTCCAAAGCCGCTGTAGGCTCCAAAAAACGACAGCTAAAATGAACGCAGCTTGGAATCCGCCAGCGACACTGAAGCCTGGATTGGCGTCTAGTAGTGCCCAAGGAATAAGAGACACTAGGGGGATCGCAAACACCCAGTCTGGAACCACGGCGAGCAGGATGGAATACATGGTTAATACCCCTCCGTCGCATCGCTGAAGTTCCACGGAGCTTGGTAGGCACCCGTGCGTTCTTTTTCGAGCTGGCGGACGAGGTCGTTCAGCAACGCGGAGGCACCGAAGCGGTAGCGGCGGTTATTCAGCCATTCGTCGCCGAGGGTTTCTTTGACGGCGATGAGGAATTGCAGTGCCTGCTTGGCGGTGCGGATGCCGCCGGCGGGCTTCATGGCGATGGGGACGCCGGTGGCGAGGAAGTGATCGCGGATGGCCTCCAGCATGACTTGGTTATTGCCAAGCGTGGCATTCGACGAGGTCTTGCCAGTGCTGGTTTTGATGAAGTCGTTCGGGCGGATGACGCGCATGGCCAGGAAGCTGGCGGCGCGGATGTTGTCGTAGGTTTCGAGTTCGCTGACTTCGAGGATCACTTTGAGCGTGGACGATCCGCAAGCCTCGACGACGGCGGCGATTTCATCCTGCATGAGGCCGAATTCGCCAGAGAGGAAGGCACCGCGATTGATGACCATGTCGATCTCATCGGCTCCATCGGAAACAGCGGCGCGGACTTCGGCGAGTCTTGTTTTCAGAGGGACCTGGCCGCTTGGGAAGGCTGTGGCGACGGAGGCGATCTTCACTTTGGTGCCGCCGACGTGCTTCTTCGCGTGCTTCACCATGGAGGGATACACGCAGACGGCAGCGGTGGAGGGAATGTCGCCGATGTCGTGCGGTGTGAGCGCCTTTTGGCAAAGGGAGGCGACTTTGCCCGGGGTGTCTTTGCCTTCGAGGGTGGTGAGATCCACCATCGTCACGGCGAGTCGCAGGCCGAAGACTTTTGATTTTTTCTTGAGGCTGCGAGTGGTGTACTTGGCGACGCGTTCCTCGATGCCGACTTGATCGACAGTGCCGATGTCATCGAAGAGTCGGCGGAGGCTGGTGGGCGCTTTGGCGGCGGGCATGGGGCGTTTTTACATGAGGGACGGCTCGGCTGACAATACTGGATTCTGTTTCCATCAAGAATGCCCGGCAGATCTACTCCACCGTGGGAAGCTCGTAGCACGTGGCTTCGCGATCATTGCGGACGAGAAGGTAGCGACCGGCGAGGGTGGGATGGTTCCAGGTCTTGCTGCTGAGGGCATCGAGTTTGCCGAGTTCCTGGAAGCCTTCGGGCTTGGCGGCACAAAGGTGGACGGGACCGTCTTCGCTCTGGATGATGACAAGATTGCCGACGAGCAAACTCTGGCCTGAGGCAAAGCGGCCTTCTTTCCATAGGCGCTCGCCATTCGTGATGTCGAGGCAGGCGAGGCGGCCATCGTCGAGCCCGTAGAGGTGACCGTTCAGCAAAGCGGGGCTGTTGAACTGGGTCTTCATTTTCATGCTGGTCCAGAGTTCGGTGGCGTCGAGTTTACCATCGGAGCCAGCTTTGACTTCGAGCAGGAGGCAGCCCATACCGTAGCCAGCGGAGAGAAACACTTGGTTCGCGGAGACGACGACGGGCTGGGAGGCTTTGGGCCATTTATCGACTCCCCAGGAATGCTCCATAACGATGGTGCCGGAAGCTGGATCGTGGGCCATAAGAGAGCGAGCGTTGTTGCTCAAAATGACGCGCTTACCTGCCAGCGTGGCGAGGGTGGGCGAGGCGTAGCTGGCCTGATCATTACCTGCTTTCCAAGCCGGGCGGCCGCTTTCGGCCTGAAAAGAAAAGAGGACGGGGCCTCGCGTGTTGCCGCCGGTGACGATGACCAGATCATCAAGGATGAGCGGTGAGGCGCAGATGCCCCACTCGATGTTGGCGATGTTGTTTCCCTCCAACACGCGGCGCTGCCAGACGGGCTTGCCAGTGATGGCGTCGAGGCAATTCAAGATGCCTGTCGCGCCGTAGGCATAGACGCGACCTTCGTGAATGGTGGGCGTGGCGCGAGGGCCTTCGCCGCCCTGCCACTGGGTGAAGCGGGCTTTATCGGCATGAGCCCAGAGGAGCTTGCCGGTGAGGAGTTCGTAGCAAGTGACGAGTTCCTCTTCACCGCGCTGCTCCTGGGTGTAAGCGCGGCCCTGGACGACGGCATAGGCGGACCATCCGGCACCAACGGGCTGCCGCCAGAGTTGTTTAGGCGGTGTTTTGAGCCAATCTTTGGCCAGGCCAATGTCGGGCACGGTGCCGTCGCGATTGGGGCCGAAGAACTGGGGTACATCGGCGGCCTGATCGAGTCGTGGATCAGCCGCAAGCGACGTGGGGGATTCCGACTGAGGCAAAGGTGCGGCGAGAGCTGACTGAGATGAGGGCGACCAGCGCCAGATGAGCCTGGGCAGACCACGACCATCGACGACGCCATCCACTCTGAGGAGCAGCTTGAAAGCCACGATGGCGACGATCAGCGCAGCGAGTCCCTTGAGCCTTGTTTTACCTGAGAAGCGTGAGGTGATCAGGAACCAAAGGGTGAGAAGGATGCCTGCGAGCAGGGGGATGGCGGTGGTGATCCAGCCTTTGAGATTGCGCTCCAGTTCATCGCGCTGGCCGACCCAGACGAGGCTGCCGATGGCGAGCAGGGTGACGAGGATGGGAAACCAGGGAGGTGTGCGACGGCGTGAGTCTGACATGGCTCTGATTTACGCTGTCAGGCTGAATGGGGACAGTTTTATAGCGCTGCTTCTGAGAAAAGATCAGGGCACGAAGAACGCTGCTCTTCGTGCCCTGCGGGGGGGCTTTGGGCTGTTGGGGGAGCGTGGGAGATCAGGCGGCCAGGCCAGCGGTCACGGGTGCCATCTGGCGGCTGAATGTTTCGGGAGCTTGGGCGGTATTGACGGCTTTGGCCATGGATTTGCTGAGGTTGTCGAGGGAGTAAGGCTTCAGCATGATGTCCACGGGAGGGCATCGCCCTTCGGAGAGGATGGTGAACTCGTCGGGATCAATGACGAAGCCGGAGCAGATGACGATGGGGGTGTCATTGCCTGCGGCACGGAGTTGCTTGAAGGTGTCGCGTCCGCTGAGCTTCGGCATGTAGATGTCGAGCAGGAGGGCGTCGATTTTTTCACCGCCACGGAGGACGATGTCGAGAGCCTGCTGGCCGTCTCCGGCTTCGAGGACGCGATAGCCGAGGAAAGTGAGCATGTTCACGGCGATGGCACGGACGGGGGCTTCATCATCCACAACGAGGATGGTGCCGCGCTGGCCGACCGGGACTTGGGCGAGACAGGAATCGTAGGATGGGGTGGCTTCCTCGATGTTTTCGGGATCGTTGGTGCGGGGAAGGAAGACGCGGAACTCGGTGCCCTGACCTTCGACGCTGTCGAATTCGATCCAGCCACCGTGCTCACGAACGATGTCCTGGGCCATGCTGAGGCCAAGACCGGTGCCGCGACCCGGATCTTTGGTGGTGAAGAAGGGCTCGAAGATGCGATGGCGCATTTCTTCGGAGATGCCGGTGCCATTGTCACGAACTGCGATCATGACGAACTCGGAGGAATCCCCACCTGCCGGGGTGCGCTGCATGACGTTTTCAATACCGATCTCGATGATCCCGCTGTCGGCAGGGAGGGCATCACAGGCATTGAGGCAAAGATTGAGGACGACCTGCTCGAGCTGGGTGGCATCGGCCAGGGCGAATGAGGCATCCATGCCAGCGCGGATGCGGACGGTGACGCGGGGATCAAGGCTGTGCTTGAGCAGGCCCTGAACATCGGCGAGGAGTTTTTTGAGATTCGTGACCTTGCGGAGCTGGGCGTCAGGGCTGCGACGGGAGTAGCAGAGGAGTTGCTTCACGAGATCTGCCGCACGCTGGGTGGCGTGGCCGGCGCTTTGCAGTTTGTCGCGCACGTCGGCAGTGCTGGCACCGGGGGAGAGTTCGGCGAGGGTGAGATTCCCGCGAATGGCGGTGAGCATGTTGTTAAAGTCGTGGGCGATGCCGCCGGCGAGCTGGCCGATGGTGCCAAGTTTTTGGGATTCACGAAGCTGCTTTTTCAATCCACGGACTTCGCTGCAATCACGAACCATCCAGAGACGTCCGATGACCTCTCCGACCTCGGTTTGCATCGGAGCGGTGCGGACGCTGAAGATGCGCTGCTGGGTGTCCGCCGTTTCGGCCTCGACTTCGTCGCGGAGCTGGGGATTGGCATCTGTTGAGGAGATCCATTGCAGCATCCGGTCTTTTTCGATGAAACGGCTGGCGATTGCCTCCATCAACTGCTGAACGCTGCGTCCACCGACTTCCTCCAGGGGGCGTCCGAGGAATTCGTCGAGTTTGGCATTGGAGGCGATGATGTTGCCGGTGGAGTCCACCACTGCGACGCCTTCATCACTGGCGGCAAAAATACCCTGGAGGGCGGTGAATGCCTCCCGGAGGAGACGCTCGGCATTTGTCAGCCGCTGGGAGGTCTGACTTGCATGTGTCTCGGCTGCATTGAGGCTCTGGCGGTGCTTGGCAAAGAGCATGTTGATGTCACAACGCAGCTTCCAAAAATCCTGAGGGAGCCAGTCGGACATTTCCTTGGTCGGCGGGATACCGCGCATGACACTGGCGGTGGTGTTCATGACCGCGGACACAGGTTTGAGAGCCCAGCCACTGAGGAGATAGCCGCCGATGAAGACGCCAGCGAGGAGCACAAAGCCCCAGGAGCTGAAGAACCAATCGAGCGAATTGCCCATGAGCTTGGCTGCGCCAATGGCGGGCAGCCAGCCGAAGAGCAACATCGGAAACATGAGACGTAAGCGGAGCTGATTCATACGGGTGTGGAGTTGAGGATGACGGGAGGTTGGGAGAAAAGGCTCTGTCGCTCAGCTTCACTCAGCGGAAGACTGCTGCGAAAAAAGGCGGCACCGGGAGTGCCCAGCATCTTTACCTGGGCTTCCGCGAGCATGCGCTCGACTGCGGCAGGCAGATGATCATCCAGCCATGAGGTAATGATGGGCTCGATGTCGAGACCAGAGGGCGGCGCTGAGACTGGCGCAGCGGGAGCAGATTCAGCGCGGCTTAGCTGTGCCTCCAGCCCATCCAACCGATCTTTCAAGGCACTGACTCCCATCACGGCACCAAAGAGGTCGTTTTTGACCTGTTCGATCTCTCCATGTAGCTCCTGCCTGAAGGCTTCCATATCCGACTCCTCAAGCGAAGAAGTGGGCGCAGCCAATGGCAACTGAGGAGGGCAGGAAGTTGGAGCTTCCTTTGCCAGTATTTCCTGGGGAAGAGGGCTGGATGCTTGGGGAAAGGGTGACAGTGGGGAAAACTGCCTTTTGTTGAGTGGCGGTGCTTCGACCCCGCTCTGCCGTACCACCAGAGCGGCAAGCCCTTTTGGATTCCCTCTCCGCTCCGGGAAGACGACGCCTGAGTCTGGCTGAACGTCGAAGGATGGGAGGATGACCGTAGGGATAACTTCGCGATCGGCCTCGGCAGGCTTAGAGGCATGTTCCGACTCAGCGCTCTTGAGTGAGTGCATGTTCACCGGAAAAGGACTTGTCGGAATGGCGTCCAGCGTACCCGTAAACGGCTCATGACTAACGTCTTTCAATATGCTCGAACTTGCCCCGACCACCGGAGCTTCCGGTGGATAGACTGGGGGGGTAGGCGAGCTGAAGAATGAAAAAGCGAGAGGCATTTTTGCTATGGTAATTATTAATTTTTCCATAAATACAACAAATAGTCCAGCGGAAAATTTAGTTTATCCAAACTATCACCCCACCCTGATCGTGCAGAATAAGTGATTGATTTGCCGATATTCGCCAGCGTCAGATCCATGTGAGCAAGCCAATCCAAAGCAAAAACCCGCGCCAATTCATTCGAATGGTATGCACGTTCAGATCGCCTCTGCCGCAGTGCCTGTCGGTGGGTGCAAACCAAGCGGCAGATTTTCCCGTCGTTTTTCTTGTCACCCAGAGGCCAGTAGCCTATGAAGGCAGCCGCTCAGGAAGTTGAACTCCCTAAATTTCTTCTTTTCTGGTGCGGCCTCACCTCACTCCTTGGAACCATGACTTTCTTCCGTGTGTTTGCAGCCCTGGCTATGGCCAGTGCTCTCTTCTCCCCGAGCGCTCAGGGGCAGGCGATTTTGGACTCTCTCACCAGCGACCTTAATATTGAGGGTCTGGAGACCACTTATGACCCCACGACAGGTCTCGCCCTGGCGAAGGGGGATGTGCGCATCAATTACGCAGATGTCGAAATCCGCTGCGGCCAGGCCAGCTACAACTCCACAACCGGCGAAGTCATCGCCCGCGAAAACGTGGTCATCTGGAAGGCCGGCGTGACCTATAAGGGCGACAACATCATCTACAATGCCAACTCAGGTGAGATCAGTGGCGACGCCGTCCGCAGTGCCCTGCCCATGGAAATCGGAAATTTGTTTTATGAAACCGACCGCATCGAGACAGAGACCAAACTGATTCAGAAGGTCGAAGGGGGAGAGACTTTCCTCACCTCCCATGATTCGGAAGACCCGAATTTTCGCCTGCGTGCCCGCAGCCTGACCATTCA
The DNA here is from genome assembly GCF_044378005.1 of Prosthecobacter sp. Taxonomy (GTDB): domain Bacteria; phylum Verrucomicrobiota; class Verrucomicrobiia; order Verrucomicrobiales; family Verrucomicrobiaceae; genus Prosthecobacter. The sequence continues at coordinate 19,254 of NZ_JBILYB010000074.1, read as the reverse complement.
GCCGGGTGACAAGGTTACTTTGCGTGGAGTCACGGTTCTGGCAGGTGACACTCCTGTATTTTACCTCCCTGTCGTCTCCCAGTCTCTGGATCAGGAGATGAGCTACCGCTTCAATATTGGTTCCCAGAGCCGCTGGGGTGCCTTCATGCTCAATCAGTACACCGTCATGCATGGCGACCACACACAGGGCCGCTACCACCTCGATCTCCGCTCCTCCCGTGGTGTGGCAGTCGGGGCGGACTGGCTCTCCATGCGCTACAGGAAGAACTGGCAGAACTTCTCCGGCTTGAAGATTTACTACCTCAACGACTCCGATCCAGATCAAAACCGCACCGCGGCTGTCCGCGGCCCTGTGCCGGACAACCGTTACCGCATCAACTTCCAGCACCGCATCTACCTGCCCGGCCCGGAAAAGAGCACCTGGTATCTGGATTTCGACATCAATAAGATCAGCGACCAGCACTTCTACGAAGACTTCTTCTTCAATGACTTCCGTGAAACACCGGAGCCTGACAATCAGGTTTCCCTCGTCCACGTCGCCCCGGCTTACATCGCCACCCTGATGGCCCGCTTTCAGGCCAACGATTTCTACACCGTGGGTGAAAAGCTGCCCGAACTGGCCATCGACTGGACACGCCGTCAGCTTTGGAACACTGGCATCTACCATCAGGGAACCGCTGCCATCGGCTATCTCAGGGAGTCCGCCAGTGACCTCGAAGAACGCGCCCTCCAATCCTCCATCGACGGTTTGGCTGGCAAGCCGCTCAGTGGCAGTGATCGTGATGCCATCCGTTCCGTTCTCGGCCTTGGCCTAGATAGCTCAGTTGGAGGCACAGAGTTCAGCGACATCCTCCAATTAATGGACGCTGGCATGGTCGAATACACACGCCTTCACACCTACCACGAGTTCCTTTACCCAAAAACCTTCGGCGGCTGGCTCAATGTCGTCCCCAGACTCGGCGTCGGAGTCACCCACTACGCCGGACTGCAACGAACCGTCGATGGCCTCCCCTCAGCCAACAAATTCTCCAGCGAGACGAAACCCATCTTCCATGCAGGTTTGGATATCTCCTTCAAGCTTACCAAAACCTGGGAGGACTACACCAATGAAGCCCTCGGGCTCGACGGGCTCCGCCACGTCATGCAGCCTTATGTCAATATCTCCTACCTCGACGCCAGCCAGACCGACGGCTTCCCCGGAGTCGATCGTCTCACCCCCACCACCCGCCCGCGCCCCATTGATGTCCCTCTTTACTCTGCTGTCGATGGCCTGAGTTCCTGGAACATCACCCGCGTCGGCTTGAAAAACTACCTCCAGACCCGGCGTGACTACACCAGCGAAGGCATGGGCCGTTTCACCGCTGCCAACGACGACCCCACTCAGACCTACACCTTCGCAGGCATGAACACCTATGTGGACCTGTTCGCCCATGACCCCGAGTTCGACCGCAGCATCTCGAATCTCTACAACGAGCTCTTCTTCCGCCCCGTCCCTTGGATCAATCTGTGGATGGACATGCAGCTCCCCATCGTCAGCGAGCAGGGCAATTTCACCGAATTCAACCAGGGCGTCACCTTCATGCCCTCGGACTCCATGAGTGTGACTCTGGGACATCAGTTCATCAACGACAACCCTTACTTCCAGGACTCCAATCTCTTCTTCTCCCGCATCTATGCCCGCATCACAGACAACTGGGGCTTCGCCATGAATCATGTGTTTGAGGCCGACGACGGCACCATGGAATTCCAGAGCTACAGCATCACCCGTGACCTCACCAGTTGGGTCGCCTCCCTCGGAGCCATGCAGCGAGACAACCGCAACGGTCAGTCCGAATTTGGCCTTCTCTTCACCCTTACTCTCAAAGACTTCCCGAATCTTACCATCCCGCTCGATATCGACCCCAACCCTTCGGGACGCGGTGGCAATCAGTAAGGCAGGTGCAGAGTTTGGCAGCCTACCGCAGCCTTTCATTACCAAGTGCTCAGTCAGCATTTAAAACTGGGCCCTGCGAACTGAGAACTAGAAATCTTAGCGCATCCGCCTGCCTCCGAGCTGGCCCCATTTCATCGAATATAAAGTTTCCAGAGCCGCCCTTCCCGCTTTTGGTAGCTCACCCCAACCCCTTTTCCCCTTTTTCATGAAGCTCACCATCATCGGTTCTGGTTACGTCGGACTCACCACAGGCGCCTGCTTCGCCGAAGTCGGGCACCACGTCGTCTGCGTGGACAATGACCCACGCAAAGTCGAGACCCTCCTCGCCGGCCAGATCCCGATTTATGAGCCCGGCCTCGAAGCCCTGGTGAAAAAAAACGTCGCCGCCAAGCGCCTCCGCTTCACCACTAGCACCGAGGAGGGCGTCGATCACGGTGAAGTCCTCTTCATCGCCGTCCCCACCCCACCCCAGCCCGATGGCAGCGTCGATCTCACCTTCATGGAAAAGGTCGCCCGCGAGATCGCCCAATACCTCAGCAGCTACCGCGTCATCGTCGATAAAAGCACCGTCCCCGTGAAAACGGGTGAGCGCGTCGCCCAGACCATCCGCCGCTATGCCAAGCCCGGCGTCGAGTTCGATGTCGTCAGCAATCCCGAATTCCTTCGCGAAGGCAGCGCCGTCCCCGACCTCATGAAGCCCGACCGCATCGTCATCGGTGGTAACACCGACCGCTCCATCGCCCTCATGCAAAAAGTGTACGAGCCCTTCGCCGCACCCGTCCTCGTCACCGATATCAACAGCGCCGAGCTCATCAAACACGCCGCGAACAGCTTCCTCGCCCTCAAAATCAGCTACGCCAACGCCCTCTCCGAAATCTGCGAAGCCAGCGGTGCCGACGTGCTCAAAGTCGCCGAAGGCATCGGAGCCGACAAACGCATCGGCCGTGACTTCCTCAATGCCGGCCTCGGCTATGGCGGCTCCTGCTTCCCGAAAGACATCGCCGCCTTCATCGCCATCGCCGACCAGCTCGGCACCCCTTTCACCCTCCTGAAGGAAGTCCAGCGCATCAATCAGCACCAGATTGATCGCTTCATCGAAGGCATCCGCGAAGCCCTCTGGGTGCTGAAGGACAAAAAACTCGCCGTCTGGGGCCTCGCCTTCAAGCCGAACACTGACGACGTCCGCTCCTCCGTTGCCATCACCCTCGTGGAAAAGCTCGTCGCCGAAGGTGCCATCGTCTCCGTCTATGACCCGAAGGCCATGGACAAAGCCAAAGCCCTCCCCGTCGCCTCCAAGATCACCTTCGCCACCAGCCCACTGGAAGCCGCGCAGGGAGCCGAAGCCCTCATCATCGCCACCGAGTGGCCCGAGTTCGCCTCTGTCGATCTCGCCGAACTCCGCGCTACCATGCTCGCCCCCATGATCTTTGACGGCCGGAATCTTATCGACCCCGTCGCCGCCGCCGACTTCGGCTTCCAGTATCGAGGCATCGGTCGCGGTGTCGTGGAGACACGGGCATAAGCCCGGTGAACGAGCCAAGTTTTGACGGTTTGGCACACGCGTGCAACGGCACGCGGTGCCCATCATAGACGACGTCGTGCGAATGCGGCCACCTGACGTGGGCCTATCTCGCACGGCAGGCCTTCACAAATCTCGTTTCCTGTCCAAAAAAGCCACCAGCTCACCTCGTACGGTCACTTTGACATGATTTCCCCTGCCCTTACGCGCTTCACGACCTTTGGCCTTCTGCTTACCAGCACTGCCGCTAGCTGGAGTGCGCCCTCGTCCGAGGCTCTGAAGTTCTTCGAGTCGAAGGTGCGCCCGATCCTGGTGGAAAGCTGCCAGGAATGCCATGCGGAGAAGAAGCACAAAGGCGATCTGCGGCTCGACAATCTGCCCTACATCCTGCGCGGTGGTGAGCAGGGGCCGGCTATCGTGCCGCACAAGCCGGACGTGTCCCTTTTAATCAAAGCGGTGAGCTACGCGGACAAGAAGATGGAGATGCCGCCGGATGGGAAGCTTTCGGACGAGAAGATCGCCGTGCTGAAGCAATGGATCGCCATGGGGGCACCCTGGCCGGAGGCTGAAGTGGCGGCGGCCAAGCTGCCGCGCAAAGCGGGTGAGTTCTCTGCGGAGGACAAGGCTTGGTGGGCCTTTCAACCGGTGAAGGAACCCAAGGTGCCGCAGGTAAAGGGCGTGGGGAATCCCATTGATGCCTTCATCGCAGCGAAGCGGGCCGAAGCTGGACTAAAAGCGAGCGCTGAAGCATCGCCCGAGGAGCTGATCCGTCGTTTGTCCTTCGATCTCACCGGTCTGCCGCCGACACCGGAGGAGGTGGCACAGTTTGTTCGCGAGTCGGCCAATGGTTCCGACAAGGCTGAGCATGCTTATGAGGCGCTGGTGGATCGTCTGCTGGCCTCGCCTCGCTTTGGCGAACGCATGGCGCAGCATTGGCTGGACCTCGTGCGCTACGCGGAATCGGAGGGCTACCGCCTAGATGCGTATCGCCCGAACGTGTGGCCTTATCGCGATTACGTCATCGAGTCCTTCAACCAGGACAAGCCTTACAACCAGTTCGTGAAGGAGCAGCTCGCGGGCGATGAGATCGCTCCGGGAGATCCGAAAGCGGAAGCGGCCACGGGTTTCCTCCGCCACACGGTCTATGAGTACAATCAGCGCGACTCGGAAGGCCAGTGGCTCACGATCATGAATGAGGTCACGGATGTGACGGCGGACGTCTTCCTGGGCATGAGTGTGCAGTGCGCGCAGTGCCACGATCACAAGTTTGATCCCATCCTGCAAAAGGACTACTACCGGCTGCAATCCTTCCTGGCGAACATCACCTGGGCGGAGGACAAGAAGTATGCCACGCAGGCTGAACTGGAGGCACACGAGAAGCAGCACCAGATCTGGCTCGAAGCCACGAAGGAGCCGCGAGCGGTGATCGATGGCATCATTGAGCCGCGCATCCAAAATGCGCAGAAGAGTGCCATGGAGAAATTTCCCGAGGAAGTCGTGGCCATGTGGCGGAAGCCGCGTGAGCAGCGCACGCCGTATGAAGAGCAGATCGTGCAGCTCGCCTGGAGGCAGGCGGAGTATGAGCGCGAGCGCTTCAAGACAGACAAGATCAAGGACCCCGAAGCCACACAACTGCGTGAAGCGCAGGCGAAGCTGGCCGAGTTTGACCATCTCAAAGCGAAGCCCATCCTCACGACTTACGCGGTCGGTGAAACAGGACCGGTGGCACGGGATGCGAAGTTTAAAACACGTCGCTCGGGAGAGATCGAGGCCAAGCCCGGCTTCCTCAGCATCCTCGATCCAAAAGATGCCGTCATCCCTGCCGCCAAGCCCGGTGCGAAGACCAGCGGACGCCGCAGCGCGCTGGCGGATGGCTTCACCCAGGCTGACAATCCGCTCACCACACGTGTGATCGTGAACCGCCTCTGGTCTTGGCACTTTGGCAAAGGCATCGCCGGCACGCCGAGTGACTTCGGTCGTCTCGGCGAGGCTCCGACGCATCCCGAGCTGCTCGACTGGCTGACGACTCAGTTCATCCAAGGTGGTTGGAAGATGAAGCCGCTGCACAAGATGATGGTGATGAGCGCCGCGTATCGCCAAAGCGCGATGCTAACTGACAAAACGGCCATGCAGACTGATCCCGAAAACCGCCTGCTTTGGCGTTTTCCACCACGCCGTCTCGATGCCGAGCAGGCACGCGATGCCGTGCTAGCAGCGAGTGGCGAACTCGATCTCACGATGGGCGGCCCAGGCATGGAAGCTTCGAAGCCACGCCGCAGCATCTACACCCGCAAGATCCGCAACACGCAGGATGAGTTCCTCCAAAGCCTTGATGCCCCTCCCGGCTTCTCCAGCCTGCCGACTCGTGATGCAACGACGACGGCGACGCAGAGCCTGCTCATGATCAATGGTGACTGGCCGCTGGAGCGCTCACGCAGCATGGCGACACGCTTGGTCACGGAGAAACCCGCGAATGACAAAGCCCTCATCAGCCGCGCCTACTCGCTGGCCTTTGCCCGTCAACCCACAGCCCAGGAAGCGAAGGATGCACTCGCCTTCCTCACTGCCCAGCGCACACGTTTGAAGAAAGACCTGCCACCACCTCCGGCTGGCTTGCCCGCCATCGCCGATGCGAAGAAATTCTTCGGCGAGCCAGCCCCAACCAAGACCGTGAAAACACTCTGGATGGAACCCGGCAGCAAGAGCGAGAAGCTGCGCGTAAACACGACCAGTGGCATCGAGGGCAATGACTTTGCCATCGAGGCGGTGGTGAATCTGAACTCGCTTTATCCAAGCGGTGCCGTGCGAACCATTGCAGCACGCTGGGACAATGACAAAGCCACGCGCGGCTGGGCCTTTGGTGTCACGAGTGAAAAGTCGGCCTACAAGCCGAACAACTTGATCGTTCAACTCGTGGGCGAAGATTTCCAGGGCAGCCTTGCTTATGAAGTGGTTGCCAGCGGTCTGCGCATTCCTTTGGGCAAGCCCTACTATGTCGCAGCGACGATCCACAACGAACCGGCTGAAGGGCAAAAGTTCGGCGGTACGATCACCTTCTACGCACGCGACCTCAGCGATGCTTATGCACCAATGCAGACCGTGACGGTGCCACATCAAATCTGCGGCGGTTACGTCACCCCAGAGCGTGCGCTCTACATCGGCGGACGTGAGAAGGACAAATCCAGCCTTTGGCACGGTGCCATCGCCCGTGTGGCCTTGCGCCAGGGCCCTCTGGATGCAGGCAAGCTGATGAGCTGGGTCGGCATGAATGATCCGACCTGCCTCGTCGATGTGAACGCTGATGCAGCCACCGAGCAGCTCAAGACGGCGTGGAAATGGGAGTCGAACGCTCCGGCGGCGTCAGCCAAAGGCAGCATGGATGCGAATCGCGAAGCCATCGCCGATCTCTGCCATGTGCTGCTAAACGCGAACGAGTTCTTTTACATGCAATAAGCCAACTCAAGCGGCCACGACCTCGCGCAGCACATCGCGGTGCAGTTCCTGGGCGCGCTGGAAGTTGGCGACGACGCCCTGCGTGATCGCATTGAGGGTCGCGAGGACATTACGCCCGGATTTGGCGTCGGCCTCGAAGCTGAGGTGCGGCACGGGGCGGTTGTTCATGAGGAATTCGAGGTATTCCACGGGGGCGATGTTGGGCAGGTCGCGCTTGTTGTATTGCAGCACGAGCGGGAGGCGGTCGATGCTGCTGCCGTTGAGGCGGAGATTGGCTTCGAGAGACTGGAAGGCGTGGATGTTTTCCCGCTGGCGATCCATCTGGCTGTCGGCCACAAAGACGACGCCGTCGGCCTGACGCAGCACGAGCTGGAGGGTGGCGTTGTAGGTGACCTGACCGGGGACGGTGTAGAGGTGGAAGCTGGTCTTGTAGCCAGGCAGGGCGCTGCTTTCCACAGCGAGGAAATCAAAGAAGAGCGTGCGATCCTGGGAGGTGGAGAGGCTCACGAGATCGCTTCGCCCCTGAGGGTCGAGCTTGGCGTGGATCTGGCGCAAGTTCGCGGTTTTCCCGCTCAGCGGGGTGCCGCAGTAAACGATCTTGAAGCGGATGGTCCGGGCTTTGGGATCAATGGCTGGCATTTAGGAGATCATGCGGGAAAGCTCGCGCGCGATCAAGGTAATCTTGTCCCGCAGCCCGAGCGTGGGTTCTGCGTCGTGCAGAACGCCGAGGATGGCTCCTTCGGGGAAGCAAAAAGTCATCAGGCGGTCACCGGAGTTCATGGTGAAGGTCTCCGCGCCGTCGATGCCGATGAGCGGGGCGAGCGTGCGCAGGTGCTGGGCGAGCGAGGATGCCTGCTTTTGAAACTCACGTGCCTGGGGTTTATGAGCGCCGATGTGGGAGATGGACCGCCCGTCATGCAGGCAGACGCAGGCGGCGATGCCGGGAAGTCCGCAGGTGAGCTCGACGACGCGCTGGGCAGAGAGATCGGAGTCGGTGTCGAGCAAAGCACGAAGCACGATCTGGTCGGGATCAGCATCGTGGGTCTGTACACCCAGGCTGGAATTGGAGGCAGAACGCGAGGTAGATGCAGGACGCTGAACCGGCGGCTCAGGTTTGATGCTCCGGGCCGGAGGAGCCGGACGCATGGGCGGTTCATCGTCCTCCAGACGTGGTGGGATGAAGGGGCGAACTGATGGCGGCGGAGCTTCCTGATACTCGGCAGACTCATCGAAGAATCTTCCTGAAGTAGGCGGAAGATCGATCACCTGTGGCGGACGTGGGCGCTCCGCTGCAAATTCGCTTTCGTTGGCTTCCATCGCTGCCGCTGCGGCTGCGGTGCTCCAGTTCATTTCCGGCACAGTTGGCTTGCCGAGTAATTGTTCACTGCTGAAGCCTCCCTCCACAGGAACTTCGGCGGGTGGAGTGAATGGCTGAGCCAGGTTTGGGATAAAAGGACGGGATTCTGGCGGACGCTCGGGTGAGAGCAATGTCGCATGCCCGGCTGGAGGAAGGAAGGCTTCGCTGGTCTGCGGAACTGCCTGGAAAGACGGTTCTGAGGGTGGCTGGAATCCGGAACCTCCGGCCATTGGGAAAATAGGGCTGACCGAAGCAGCAAAAGGATCTTGGGCACGTGGTGCCGATGAGCCAGCCTCGGTAGCCAGAGAAAACTTGGGAAGTGCTCCTGTTGCCGGGGCGGGCGAGGGCATCTGGAATGGCGACCCGAGACTTGGAGCCTGGGGAGGCGGTGACATTTGGGCAAATGGCGAAGACTGTGCGGCGGGATTTCCCCCAGGCGCTGCGCTCGGTGAGCCAAAGCCAACGGGAGGTTCCACACGCATCACTCCGCCTGATGGGGAACCACCACTCGCTGCTGACAGTGGCCCAGTGGCAGATGCTGGCGGGATCGATTGCCCCAGGCTGCCAAGGTTTGGCAGGGTTGGGGGAGCGGCATTGCCTGCCAGCGCGTCTTGCAGCATGGAATGCTCGACCCGAATTTGAAAGTCTCGTCGGGCTGTGTTGAGAACATTGCGGAAACCCACATCCGTGATGCCATCCACCAGCAGACCGAGCTGGGCCAGTGGCGTGGACATTTCAGACCACTCGCGGATGGCCTGGGACGAGAGACTCGTAGTGATCCAGGCAGGCACGATCATCGGATCAAATCCAAGTTCCGCCGAAGTGTAGTCTTTGACCAAACTGGCCATGCTGATCCGCACTGCCCCCCCACTGGCGGGGAGTCCGCCGCCCCCCTGCATCACTGCCTGCACTGGAGGCATCCCTGGTGGTGCGGCCACCAAGCGAGGTCCGGCAGGCAAAGCATCGGGAGCCGGTTGACCGGTGGGAACGGCCTTGTCGCCAAAAATGGCTCCAAAAGGTGAACCGCATGCCGCTCCAGGATGGGGAGCGGCGGAAGGGGAAGCACTTGCAGTCGCAAACGGAGATGCCTGGGCAGCGGGTGGCGGTGCTGGGGCCATGGCAAAGGGCGATGCCATGGCTGATCCAGAAGGTGTAGCCTGCAAAGGCTGGGTCATCACGGGAGGTGCCTCCTGTTGGAACCCGAATGGTGACGAGCCAGGCATCCGAGCCGTCGCGCCAGCGGGCAAAAAAGGAGACTCGGCTACGTTCGCATTCATCGGAGCAGCCCCAGTCATTTCAGCCCCCACGGCAGCAAACGGACTCATCGGAAAAGCAGGAGCGACCGCCCCCAGCCCTGCGCTGGGCGGCAGTGAAAGATGAGTCTGCATAGCGTCACGACTGGGGACATCCGCCAGCGGAGGGGGCGGCCCCTGGCGTCGTGGGGGAAGCTGGATGTTTCCTAAACTGCCCGTCGTCGGAGACGCGCCGCCCATCATGGTCCCCCCATTGGCAGACGGAGGTGCTGCGGAAAAAGGAGACGCCGACATCACGGCTGGCGGTGCCTGATCATTTCCCCCGCCCGACTGAGAGGCGGCGATGAGACGTGGCAACTTCGAGGCGGGGAGTGGCACGAGCCGAGGATCCTGCGGAGAAACCGGTGTCTGAAACAGCGCCGGGCAGACGCGATATATCTCGAAAAGTGGCACCGCCGCCCGCCCACTCCGCAGAGCTTCATCGAGCACCTGACTGGAGATCGTTACCGGCTGCTCAGATGGAAGCGCACCCGCTCTGGCGATCTCCGGAGGCAGTTGAGGAAGTACATCTCCGACCGTCAATGGAACACTCGTGCCTTGATTGCTTGTCACGGAAAATGGCGAAGGCGAGGCCGAAAGAGGCGCTTCTCCCATCGCAACTTTGAACATGGGAGTGCCAAACGGGGAGGAGCCATTCAATGGGGGCGACATAGCTGACATCATAGCAGGAGCTGAGGAGGAGTGATCCTGTCCGCCGGTCACAGCCATCGTCGCAGCATCACCCTGCTGACTTGGATCAGCAGTGCCTTGGAACATGCTACGAAACGAAAAACTCATGGAGGCGAACTAGTTCAGTGCGCTATTATATCAGAAAAACCTGTTATTACAGTAATTATAGAAAAACAGTCAAACTTTGCGTTAATTAACTTAGAATAAATATCAACCTTATCCAAGTCGAGTGTTTTCTTCTTTGGACGCAAGCGCTCCTCCCACTTCACCGAATCCGACGCACACGAACAAACGCCACGCGTGTGGTAACACCGTTGCTGCCGAAGATGTCGGGAAGGCCGAGGCAGTGGACGCTGCCGGGGGCGAGGCGGAGGGCACCCACGCACCATTCATCGAACTCGTGTTTCGCGCCGGGATAGTCTTCCTTTTCGGTGGCGGCGATTTTGAGGGTCTCCTCCAGGCCGGGCTCGATGGGTTTGGCGGTGGAGAGGCGGAGGGTGACCTTGAGAGCGGGGATGCCCTCGACCTCCTCGCTGAGATCGGTCTCGAAATGCAGCCCGACGGGAAGTTCCTCCAGCGCAGTGGGCCTCATGCGGAAAGGGGCATCGGGCTCCGGGGGATCAAACTCGGTGGCGGTCATGTAATCCTCCGTTACTCGCAGGCGGCCTTCGGAAGCAGGCCACTGACGCATTATCGCGTGGGCCTTGAGTTTGGCGCTGCCGCTTTTCAATCGCTGCTGGGTGAAGGTGGCAAAGTCCTCGGACTTTACCTGCTGCCAGGCTTTCGCATCAGCGGCGGGGATTTCGAAGATGAGGGCTTCGATTTCATAGTCGGGCTTGGTGGCTTTCGGCGCTGTGTCGCTGGCGGGGCGGTGGGTGAAAAGGAGCACGGTTTCATGCCCCGGCAGATCGCTAGCGGACATCACCTCAGGAATATCAGCGACGGCAACCAAGTGGGTGCCGGAGAGGGCGGCGGCATTGGTGCGACTGTGGATGGAGAGCTTCCGAAAGCGCGGCTCCCACATGATGGCCTCGGGCACATCGCGGGCGAGCTTCCATTCCGTGCGGGCAGGGGAAGCCAGGTCCTGGGTCAGCGAAAAATCTTCTCCCTCCAGTTCGAAGCTCGTGCCGACAGGCATTTCATTCCAAGCGGAGGGAATGCTGGGCATCTCGGTGGGATAGGCGTGATGTCGAGTGCTATTCTGATCCCGACGGTTGAGTTGGTTGGCCGAAAGCGTGCAGGTGACCACATGGGCCTGACCTAACTTGACTTGCGCCACCAGGTCGCGAAGCAGCGCTTCATCTTTTTCCGGCTGACGCGCGGCGAGCAAGGCCTGCGCTTTCTCCTGATCCAGCGCGATGCCGAGGACGAGCAGGGGCGGCTGGGCGTGCGAGGCGTAGATGGGTGCCAAGGGATCCACCGGGGCGAAGGGGTCTGCGGGCACAGAAGATACTTCGGGCGGGGCAGGTGGCAGGATCTTCGCGTTCAGCCGCTGCGCCACGGTGACATCAAGCCAGCGCCCTTTTCTCTCTGCTCCCCAGGTCTGATCCGCGGGCGACATCATGGCGACGAGGTGCGGCGTGGCATCCCTGAAAGCGACCTCTCCGAGGATCTTCTGATCGAAGCGATCATACCAGTCCATCCAGCCATGAACCGCTTTGCCGGTGGGCTTGTAAGTCTTGCGGTCATAGACATGCAGCCACGAGGTGGGCCACTGCACGGCGACTGGAGCGCGCGGCGAGAAGGAACTGATCCACACATCATCTGCGTACTCGAGCCGAGTGCCTGCGAGCGCGGTTTCAAAGCTGGCGGGCAGTTGATACAGCATGTCGTAGTTCGGGTTCATCTCCGAGGGCAGCCAGCATTCGAAACCGGACTGCGCCTGCGTGCGGACCCACTTCGCTGCGGTGGTGGTCATCTGTGAAACCACGCTGGCGCGTCCTTTCTCCTGGAGCCGTTTGATCAAGGCCGCATCGCTCGTCTCGCCGTCCAGCAGCCACTCGATCATGTCCAACTCTGGCACGCGATAGATCGTCTGCCGGATCTCCACATCTGGTGCTGGAGTGCTGTCACTGCCGCCTCGGAGAAAGACCACGAGCCGTGTTTCGGCGTCGCTGGTCGAAGGAAAGCTGGCGATCACACGCTCGTCCTTCGATGCCGTCACCTCGCCCTGCCATCGCAGGCGCTCGAAGCGCGGGGCCGTCACGCTGAGCTTGTCACGCTCCGCCCCTTTTGCCGCTGTGGCATATGACATGGACTGCATCTGCGGCGGTTGGATGTCATGCCTCAGAGTGAGGCGCAGCCTGAGTTCCTTGGTCTCGACTTTCTCCACGCGCACTTCGGTGCCGATGAGTTCCTGGATGGTTTTCTTCGCGATGACCTCGCCGGCGGTTTCCCCGAAGTCATAGTTTTCCACGATGCCGCGCTCCTGGCCGTGACGCAGGATCAGTTCCTCCGTTGCTTTCAGCTCTCCGCTCAGCTCCACCAGCGTCTTCGCCTGCAATCGCTCACGCAGCCCCGTTTTGTCAGTGGCGGATTCACGCTGCCAGTCGTTTTCCTTCACGGCGGTGATCGTCACGATGATCTTGTCCGTGGCATCCTGCGTGCAGGCAGTCTGACACAACCCAACGGCGACAATAAGGATGCTCCAAGCCAGCAGGCGGGTGTTCATGCTGCCTGTTTACCTGAAAAACTGCCGGCGAGGCAATGCGGAATGCTCCCGCCCTCGCTTTTCCCACTCGATCCTGAAATTTCACCGAGCCCCCCTGGGGATGACGAACAAGCGATTGACCGAACGCGGGGTTCCACCTTTGATGCCTCCACGCGCCTGAGCGGCGCGTTGTTAAGCAATCAACAAACCGCACCCCACTTATCTCATGGCTCTTACCGTCGGCACCCCTGCCCCTGATTTCACCGTCACCACCCTCGGCGCCAATGGCCCCGAGCTCTTCACACTGTCCGAGCACATCGGGCCTTCGAACATCCTCCTCCTCTTCGTCCCGATGGCCTTCACCGGCGTCTGCACCAAGGAATTCTGCGAGATCTCCAACGGCATCAATGAATACACCGCCCTGAATGCCAAGGTCGTCGGCATCAGCGGTGACAATCCCTTCGCTCAAAAGGCCTGGGCCGAGAAGGAAGGCATCACTCTCCAGCTCCTCAGCGACTACGATCACAAGATCACCACCGCCTATGGCGTGGCCTATGACGCCTTCCTGCCTGCCAAGAATCTGATCATGGGCGGCGTGCCGAAGCGCTCCGCCTTCATCATCGACAAAGCGGGCGTGATCCAATACTCCGAGGCTCTCGAAAGCCCCGGCGACCTGCCAAACTTCACCGCCATCAAGGCCAAGCTGACCGAACTCGCCTGATCTCAACGGATCCGACTCATCCCGCCCCGGTAGAGCCCCGCGCTCACCGGGGCTTTTTTGTTTCTCCGAAAGCAAATTACTGCCAATCCACCCTTTCGCTGGCATGGCCTGATTCTAGCGTTTACAAGTCGCCCCGCCCTTCGGCGGTCACAAAAGAATCTATGTGCGGCATCGTAGGCTACATTGGCAAGCGGCAGGCCAGTCCGATCCTCCTGGATGGACTGAGCCGGCTGGAATATCGCGGTTATGACTCAGCGGGCATCGCCCTCCTGAACGGCGGCGCGAGCGTAAACATCATCAAACGCGCGGGTCGCATCGACAACCTGCGCGCCGCCGTGGCGGAACTTAGTCATCAGGGCTCCACCGGCATCGCCCACACCCGCTGGGCCACCCATGGCGCTCCCACGGATGAAAACGCCCACCCCCACCGCGACCAGAGCGGCAAGCTCGTGCTCGTCCACAATGGCGTCATCGAGAACTACCAGACGCTCCGTGACCAGCTCATCGCCCAGGGAGACACCTTTGAATCTCAAACCGACACCGAGGTGCTCGCCCATCTTGTGGGCCGTTACTTTGAAGCCTCGGATGAAACTGATGGGGCGTCACGCCTGCGTCAGGCTCTCCAGGCCGCCTTGGGCAAGGTCAAAGGCACCTACGGCATCGCCGTCATGCATGCCGAGGTCCCCGGCCTCATCATCGGCGCTCGCCTCGGCAGCCCGCTCGTCGTCGGTCTCGGCGATGGCGAGCATTATCTGGCCTCCGATGTCTCCGCCATCGTCGCCCACACCCGCGATGTCGTTTACCTCAATGACCACGACATCGTCAGCCTGTCGGATGAGCGCTACGACGTCGCCAGCATGGCCGGTGGTGGCATCGCTCAGGTGAAAGTCAGCCGCATCGAGTTCACCGCCGACGATGCCGAAAAGGGCGACTTCCCGCACTACATGCTCAAAGAGATCTACGAGCAGCCGCAGTCCCTCCGCAACGCCATGCGTGGCCGCCTTTCCCGCGATGACGGCACCGCCATCCTCGGCGGTCTGAACATGACCCCGCAGGAGCTGCGCGGCATCGACCGCATCATCCTCAGCGGCTGCGGCACCGCCTTCCACGCGGCCATGGTCGGAGAGTATGTCATCGAAACTCTGGCCCGCATCCCGACCGAGGTCGAGATCGCCTCCGAGTTCCGCTACCGCAATGTCCCGACGGACAAGAATACGCTGCAATTCGTCTTCAGCCAGAGCGGCGAGACCATCGACACCCTCGCCGCCCTCCGTGAGGCAAGGCGCAAAGGCATCCGCTGCCTCGGCGTCGTGAACAGCGTCGGTAGCACCATCGCCCGCGAAAGCGACGGCGGCTGCTACATCCACGCCGGCCCCGAGATCGGCGTCGCCGCCACGAAGACGTTTACTTCGACGGTGATGATGGTCACGCTTTTGGGCATGCTCTTTGGCCGCATCCATCACCTCAGCAGCGCCGACGGCCTTGAGATGATCGACGAACTCGAAGCCATCCCGGACAAGATCACCTCCATCCTCAAGCAGGCGGACAAAATCAAAGCCATCGCCGAAAAGCACGCCAATGCCGAAGGCATGCTCTTCATGGGCCGTCAGGCCAATTACCCCGTCGCCATGGAAGGCGCGCTGAAGATGAAGGAGATCAGCTACATCTATGCGAGCGGCCACCCGAGCGCCGAGCTGAAGCACGGCATCATCGCCCTCGTGAAGCCTGACATGCCCAGCGTGTTCATCGCGCCGGACGACGCCGTCTTTGATAAGAACGTCAGCAACATCGAAGAAGTGCTCGCCCGCAAAGGTCCGGTCATCGCCGTCACCACGGAAGGCCGCACCGAGCTGGAGCGCCTCACCGAAGACGTCATCTACGTCCCTGATTGCCCGAGCTATCTCAGCCCGCTGCTCACCGTCATCCCGCTGCAACTCTTCTCCTACTACACCGCCGTCGCACGTGGCTGTGATGTGGACAAGCCGCGCAACTTGGCGAAGAGCGTGACGGTGGAGTAATCCCTGCGGACTGCGACAGGCACGTCGTAGACTGGAAGGGTTGGGGGTGTGATCCGACCCGTCCCCCCGCCAAACACATCCCAAGCAGCCTTCCCGATTCCCCTCACAAGGTTTTGACGACCTGCACCGCCGGGTAGCTCGTTCGGTTCGATCAGCCATGAAGGCATGGTCCCGGAGCCCCGGCTCAAATTCCCCATGCCGCCATCCGGCGTGGGGGACGGCAGTCTCCGGTGACCCAATCCCTGATTCAATACGCCACCAGACAGCCCCCGACATCTCAGCCCGAGATTCGGCCCAGCAGGTCAGCGTCGTCGGGGTGTCGATTCCTGATTCATTGCGCCACCTGGCAGTCTCCGACATCTCAGCCCGAGATTCGGCCCAGCAGGTCGGAGACTGCGAGGTGCCGATCCCTGATCCATTACGCCACCTGACGACTTTTGAAACGCCAGCCGGGAATCCGGCGTGGGTCGGGGGAGACTCCGGGGAGCCAGTTCCTGATCCATTGCGCCACCTGGGGGACTCTGGCACCTCGCCCGGTGACCCGGCGTGGCGGGTCGGAGGCTTCGGTGCCCCAGGCCCTCATCCATGACGTCCCCCAGGAGACTGCGGAACCTCAGCCCGGATTTCCGGTCTTGCCTTGGGAGACTTCCTTTGGGTAAAACTTGATTCATGGCCAACCGCAGCCGTTCACCCGCCGCCGCCAACGATGCCGGCGCACAGTCTCGGGATCTCATCTTTGCCCTGCTGGCAGATCCGGTGAGGCGCCGCATCCTCGAGCTCCTCAGCGACGGAAACCCGCACAGTGCCACGAGCTGTGCCCGGCACGTCCAGCGTCGGCTGGATGCCGCCCTGAAGCACCTCATCGCCCTCCAGGAAGCCCGCGTCATCACCACCCGCCCCGACCCCATGGACTCCCGCCGCCAGCTCTACACCCTGGCCGAGCACATCCCCGTTCGGAAATCCGAGTCCGGGCCGGTGGAGATGGACTTCGGCTGCTGCCTGCTGCGGCTGTGAAGGCGGAGTTTGTGGAGGGTGTCGGGGGCTGGCTGGCATCCCTCCGGGATGCCTGGACATCGTCGGGGTGGACGCGCCGTGACCGGTGGTCATGGTCGCTGAGGCTCCCATGACCCCCGGCTACAAGCTGGCATCCCTTTGGGGATGCGGTTACACGCGCGGGGCACGTGGTGCCCGGCGGTGTTGCTTCGCTTGACCTCCGGCTGGCATCCCTTTGGGATGCGTTGATGCCGATACGCTGACCTTCGAAATGCGGTGTTCATGATAAGGCGAACGCATCGTCAGGCTGCACTTTGGGATCGCTTGATGCCGGAGGCATCCCAGCTTGTAGCCGGGGGTTGAGCCTCGCGAAGCGGGCGATACCCCCGGAGCCAGCGAACCGACTCACGCCACGAAAACGCATCCCGGAGGGATGCCAGCGCGGCCCGGTCTCTGCCCATCAATCAAGATACCGCTCATCAAACTCGACCCCCGACTTCTGGAGGAACTCGATCAACTCCTCCCGATACGCACAATGGCGATGATGCTCCTCTTGGTGGGCGATGTATTCCTGCACCGCCTGCCGAACCGACGCGCTGACGGTGAAAGCCCCGTAACCTTCCTGCCAACGGAACTCGGGATTCAACCCATTCTCCGCCACCCAGATGGATGAGGCCTTTTTCAGCTCACGCATGAAGTCCGAGAGGCAATGCGTGGGTTTCAAACCGACGAGCAAATGCACATGATCCGCCACCCCGCCGATGCCCTGCGGCGTGCCGCCAAGACCATGGACGACTCCACCAAGATATTCATGAAGCCGCGCGCTCCATTCTGGGTGGATCATCGGTTCGCGGTTCTTCGTGGCAAACACCAGATGATAAAGAAGGCAGGTGTGCGTGGAGGGCATGACATGGCATGGTTTGGAGTGAAAGAACGGTGCTGGCATCCCTGTCGGGATGCGTGGGCACATCGGAGACGTGGGTGATCCTAACCGGTGGTATCGCTACGCTCAACCACCGGCTACCCGCTTTCATCCCTCCGGGATGTGGGTGGGCACGTGGGCTTTATGACTCTTCTCTGGTGGTGTTTTGTGATCTTCGTCCGGCGGTAT
This sequence comes from Prosthecobacter sp., assembly GCF_044378005.1. GTDB lineage: Bacteria > Verrucomicrobiota > Verrucomicrobiia > Verrucomicrobiales > Verrucomicrobiaceae > Prosthecobacter. Next base: position 1,517 of record NZ_JBILYB010000074.1, on the reverse strand, counting down.
CGCCACGCTCAACCACCGACTACAGGCTTTCATCCCTCCGGGATGCGGGCGAGAGCGTGGGCTTTATGACCCTTCTCTGGTGGTGTGTTGTGATCTTCGTCCGGCGGTATCGCTACGCTCAACCAGCGACTACGGGCTTTCATCCTTCCGGGATGCGGGGACACATCGACACCACGAATCACAGATGCCGGAGGCATCCCAGCCTGTAGCCGGTGATTGAGCGAAGCGACATCACCGGTCACGACGAGGACAGCCTCAGGATGCCACCGCATCCCGGAGGGATGCCAGCACGGCTCGACAAACACCCTCACCCCACCCGGCTCACCCTTGTCCCATTCACGCCCTCGCGGAACAACTCGTCCTTCAATCGGGTGCCGAGGCCGGTGCCGGTGGGGAGCTGGGCGTGGCCGTTTTGGATGACGGGGAGGGTATCGACGAGCTTGTGGTAGAAGGAGCGGATGTGGGCGCGGACGCTTTCCTGGAAGACGACGTTTGTCGAGGAGGCGGCGAGGTGCAGGCCTGAGAAGAGGGTGAGCGGGCCGGTGCAGTCGTGGATGGTGGAGGGGATGTTGTAGGTCTGGGCGAGGTCGATGACACGGCGGGTCTCGCTGATGCCGCCGTTCCAGGTGGGATCGACCATGCAGTAGTCACAGGCGCGCTCTTGCAGCACTTGCAGGTATTCTTTTCGCCCGAGCAGCATCTCACTGGCGGCGATGGGCAGGCCGGAGCGCTGGCGAAAGTCGGCCAACGTGCCGACGTGATCGACGCGCAGGACATCCTCTAACCAAAGGGGTTTGATCTCGCGCAAGGCCTCGGCGATGCGGAGGGCGGCGGGCAGGTGGAAGAAGGCGTGGCCTTCGATGGCGATGTCCATCTTCATGCCGACGCGGTCGCGGATCTCGCGCAAGGGCTTCATGGCTTCCTCGACATCGGCCCAGGAGATGTGCAGGCCGCCGCTGCGATGCGCGGCGCGGTCAAAGGGCCAGAGCTTCATGGCGGTGATGCCTTCCGCGAGCAGTTCTTCGGCGAGATCTCCAGCGGCGAAGTGGGAGGACCAGTTGTCCTGAAGCGGCCCCTTTTGACCGATGTCGCCATAGCCTGGCCAACCGGGATGACGCGGGCTTTCCCCTGCCCCGGCGACGGCGCCATAGCTGGGACCGCCGCTGGTATTATAGACGGGGATGCTCTGCCGCACGGGACCGCCCAACAAACGATAGACGGGCTGACCGCAGGCCTGCCCCAAGATGTCCCACAGGGCGAGATCCAGCGCGGAGAGCGCGCGCATCTCTGCACCGGGATGACCAAAGGGGGTGCAACGCTCATAGAGGAAGCGCCAGTGGGACTCGATGGCGAGGGCATCGGCCCCGAGCAGGCGCTCGGCCATCCAGTCATGGATCAGCGCGGCGATGGCGTGCGGGGTGTAGTAGGTCTCTCCGCAGCCGATGAAGCCGTCGTCCGTGTGAATGCGGACGAGCAGCAGGTTTGGCATGATGCTGGAGGGAATGCAGGTCTCGATG
>NZ_JBILYB010000032.1:0-48078 GCF_044378005.1 Prosthecobacter sp. | reverse complement strand
GGGGCATGAGAGGGAAACGGCTCCAGCCTAGCATCTATCGCATGGCACCTGCTATCGTGTCGTCATCGGCCCCATCTTCACCACTTCGAGGTCGCTGCCTTTCACCCGGCGGATGGGGAGCAGCTCCTCATGCACCCAGCGATCATCAGGCACGCCGCTGATGAACCAGTCGCCGCCGTTGTCGGCGAGGATCAGGCCATGGGTCTTGAGCCCTTCGAGAATGACCTTCGCCGCGCCGGTGAACTTGCTTGTGTCAAAGCTGGCCTTCAGCCGCACTCTCATGCCCATGGGCGGCAGGTTTTCATCCTTGTGCGGACTGGCGAAGTGGGTGGCGGGCGGCACGTAGGCGCGGCGGGATTTCTTCACCGTGAAGCGCAGCGCATGGGTGAGCTTCTTTGCGCCGCAGATTTCATCATAGCGGGCCAGGCCGGGCAGGATGGGCAGCCCTGCGGCATCCGCACTCGTCCAGCCCGCGGGTCGTGGCTTCGGTGTTTTTAAATCAAAGACGGCTCCACTGGCGGCTTTCCAGGATTTTCCGCCATCGATGGGGAAGGCGCGAAAGAGCTCGTAGAGACGCCAGTTGTCCTTGTCGAGCACGAGCACATGGCGGTCGCCATTGCTCTGCGGGCCGCCTTCGATGTGAGCGGCTGGCGGGATGGGATAGGGGCCGGGGTCGCTCTCATCGGCATAACCAAAGATCACCGGAACACGCGGCTGGTCGCCGCCCACCACATGATAGGGGATGCCGCCGGGCGCGCCCTTCCAGACGATCCCGAAGTCCTCATGCAGCGGTTTGTCCGCGCCGATGCTGGCGATGATGGCATCGCTGAGCGGATCGACAGGGTCTTTCGAAACATCGCAGTTCCATTCGTCATCGGCTGGCATCAGCAGGACGCCGCCGAGATCGGCATTCGGACCCGTTTTGAGCTGCGGATGCTGGGCAAGAGCAAGACTGGCCAAGAAAAGGAATCCCAAGGATTTCATGACGTGAAAGCTATCGGGTGATGGCGCCGCTCCATGGCATCGTGCGTGAGGCACCGTGAAAATCCGTGGGAAGCAGAAAGCTGGGATCAGCCAGGCCGAACGGCGCGTCCGGTGCGGGCTTTGCGTCGTGGCGCTCGCCTTCCCAGTTTACGCCTGGCAAATCTTGCAGGCCGCGACCGCGCGCGGAGTCATGATGCGCACCACTTCCGAGGATGACGTTGCCTTTGATGACCACACCCGAGCTGCCGTTCGCGAAGTGAAGCGCGTTCTTGTCACGCGAGTAGATCACGTTGTTGGCGAGGATCATGCCCTCCCGCTCATTCCACGAGCCGCCGCTGAAGGCGTGGCCGGTGTTCACGATGGTGTTGTGCACGACCTGCAGCCGCGTGGTCTTGCCTTGATGGTCGGTGCTGGCAAAGCCGGAGCCCTGGGCGCTGATGAGCACGTTGTTGCGAACGATGGCCTCGCCCTGCACCTGCATCACATGGTCGCCGCTGCGGTAGCAGAGGTTCCGCTCGATGATGTTCACCGGCTTTCCTGCGGTGCCATAGACGGTGATGCAGGGATAGTTGGTGTCGTGGACATGGTTCTCGGCGATCAAGTTGCCCCACGAGCCCTGCTTGACCTCAATTCCATCTCCTTGATCGCCGCGGCAGTCATGAATGTGGTTCAGTGCGATGACGCTCTCGCTCATAATGTGGTCGCCGTTGTTCGCGCCGAGATACATGCCCTCGGCATGTCCCGCGCCGTGATGAATGTGGTTTCGCGTGAGAAACAGACGCCGCGTGTCGGCACTGTTGGCGCTAAGGCAGACGCCATCAGTGTGATGAATGTGGCACTGGTCGATCCAGACCTCGGTGCAATGCCCGAGCCTCATGCCGTGGCTGCCGCCGGTGAACTCCAGACCTCGCAGGCACAGAAAAGAAACAGGGCCGCCCTGGCCGATGTTGATGACGTTTTGCTTCGCATCAGGGCGAGTGATGATCACGGAGGCACCCTCAGCCGCAGTGATCCAGATGGGTGCCTCGCGGGTGCCGCTGACGCGCAGATCCCACATGAGATCGACGCTGTAGGTGCCGGCGGCAATTTCGAGCTTGTCACCAGGTTTCAGGGCTTCCACGGCCTTCACCAGCGCATCGCCATCACCACCCGCATGAGAAATCACACGCTGGGGAACGATGGAGGCCCAATCAGGCTGGTAGGAATCGCCGTGGGCGAGTTGCGCGAAAGACAAGAGGCAAAAGAGAAGTCGGATCATGGTTGGTGAATCGGGCCGAGGTATTCTGGCGATAGACGCAGGTCATGCACGTTTACGTCCGCCCCCGGCGTGCCGTTGCAGCCCACCATCTTCTTTGACCCTGTTCCGAAGCTTCACCCTGTTTTGATGAACCGCCTGTTTAGGGTCCAAGGTTGTGAGAAATGAGCCTTCCAGCGTCCGTAGAAAGCTGGATGACTCCCCCGATCCCCTTCTCCCGCCGTGAACTGCTGACCCGCATGGGTGGCGGACTGGGATCGTTGGGCTTGGCATCGAGCTTGCAGGCGGGCGGTGGGGTGGCGACGCATTTTCTGCCGAAGGCGAAGCGGGTGATTCATCTCTTCATGAATGGCGGGCCGTTCGGACCGGACTTCTTCGATCCGAAGCCTATGCTGACGAAGTTCAACGGTCAGCGGCCCGAAGGTGCCGACCTGCGCACCGAGAGGCCCACGGGCGGACTTTTGGCATCGCCTTATGCGTATTCGAAGCATGGGCAAAGCGGGCTGGAGATCAGCGAGCTGCTACCCAACATCGCCCGCCATGCGGATGATCTTTGCCTGCTGCGCTCCTGCCACACGGACAATCCGAACCACGGGCCGGCGCTGCTGCTGATGAACAACGGCACGATGACGGAGCGCGTGCCGAGCATGGGTTCGTGGCTGAGTTACGGCCTGGGCAGTGAGAACGCGAATCTGCCCTCCTACGTCGTGCTTTGCCCCGGCAGGCCGGTGCGGTTTTCCATCCTGTGGAGCAGCGCCTTTCTTCCGGCGCAGCATCAGGGGATCTACATCAATCACACGAATCCTGATCCCAAGCAGCTCATCCCATGGCTGAACAATGGCCGCCTCGGCATGAGCGATCAGCGCAAGCAGCTCGATCTGCTTCAGGAGTTGAATGCGGAGCATCTCGCCGCGCGTGGCGGAGCTGATGTGGCGCTGAATGGCCGCATCCAGGCGATGGAGACGGCCTACCGGATGCAGTCCGCCGCGACGGATGCCTTTGATGTGAATCTGGAGCCCGAGAAGGTGCGCGAGATGTATGGGAAGAGTCATTTCTCCAATGGCTGCCTGATGGCGCGAAGGCTGGTGGAGCGTGGGGTGAGGTTTGTGCAGGTGTATTACGGCAACGGACAGCCCTGGGACTCGCACTCGAATCATGATGCGACGACGCGTCGGCTCGCGGCGGACATTGATCGCCCCATCGCAGCGCTGCTCGGTGATCTTAAACAGCGCGGGCTGTTGGATGACACGCTGGTGGTCTGGGGCGGTGAGTTTGGCCGCACGCCGGTGAGTGAAAACGGCAATGGCCGCGATCACAACCCGCACGGCTTCTGCATGTTCTTCGCCGGTGGCGGCGCACGCGGTGGCACGGCCTATGGCGAGAGCGATGACTTCGGCTTCAAGGCAGCCGTGGACAAGATGCACATCCATGACATCCACGCGACGATGCTGCACCTGATGGGCATGGATCACGAACGCCTGACTTATCGTTACGCCGGGCGTGACTATCGCCTCACCGACGTGCATGGCCGCGTGCCCCGCGCCATCGTCGGCTGATCAAGCCGACTGCCGTGCCAACTCATGCCCCACCATAGCCAGTGAGGCGATGGCGGCGGTCTCGGCGCGCAGGATCAGCGGGCCGAGCGTGACGGGCTGAAAGCTGTGCTGCTGGGCGAGGGCTTCCTCCTCAGGCGTGAAGTCTCCCTCAGGCCCAATGAGGATGAACACGGATTTCGCCTGCGCGAGCGGCAGCTCATGGAGACGACGCGAGTGCTCACTGAGCGCGGGGATGATGCGGGTGCTGTCCGCAGGCAAGGAAGCGAGCGCCTCGGCGAGGCTGCGCGGCCTTGCCAAGTGCGGAATCCAGGGCGTGTGGCACTGCTTCGCGGACTCGACCATGTGACGACGCCATTTGCTGAGCTTCTTTTCCAAGTGATCGCCGCTGAGATGCACGATGGTGCGTGCGGTGACGATGGGCTGCACGCTGGCAGCTCCGAGTTCGGCGGCCTTTTCCAGCAGCCACTCGAAGGGCTCGGCCTTGATCATGGCTGGCAGGAGATGGATCTGGTGGGCACGCGTCTCGTGCTGATGCTGGGAGTCGATGCGCGCAGTGACGGTGCTCCTGGTGATGGCCGTTATCGTGGTGATGGCCACACGTCCGAGGCCATCAAAGATCTCGATCTGCTCGCCCACCTCCCGACGAAGCACGCGCGAGCAATGCGCGGCTTCATCACCGATCAAGGTCAGACTGTCCGACTGCCAGGCTTCGGCGGGGAGATGGAAGCGGCTGAGGGACATGGCGGAGGGGATTACGCTCCGCGGAGCTTCGACACGTCGTAGAGGCTCATGATGGATTTCATGACTTCGTCACGACGGCCTTCTTTGAGCGCAGCGAAGGTGGTGTGATTGCCTTCCTTAAAAGTGAAGTGGCCGCTGCGGGTGCGGCGGAGGTTGGTCAAGTGTGCGCCACATCCGAGCTTCTCGCCGATGTCATGAGCGTAGGTGCGGACGTAGAAGCCTTTGCTGCACACGACGCGGAAGTCGATGTCTGGCACGGCGATGCGGTTGATCTCATGCGCATAGACGCGGACGAAGCGCGGCTCGCGTTCGACCACTTTGCCCTGACGTGCGAGCTTGTGCAGCGGAACGCCATTGATCTTGATGGCGCTGACCATGGGAGGAGTCTGATAGAAGTCGCCCTGGAATGCCTCGAAGGCGGCCTTGATCTCTTCGTCGGTGAATGCAGGCACGGGCCGCTCTTCCAGCACCTCGCCTTCGCGGTCCTGCGTGTTTGTGGTCTGGCCGAGCTTCATGCTGCCGGTGTACTCCTTGTCCTCGCTCATGAGCAGGTCCTGGAGTTTCGTGCCGCTGCCGAGCACGAGGATGAGCATGCCTGTGGCCATGGGATCGAGCGTGCCACAGTGGCCGATCTTCTTCATGTTCAAGCATCGGCGTGCGACCGCGACGACATCATGGGAGGTCATGTCGGGGCTTTTATCTACTAGCAGGACGCCGTTAAGCGATTCTTCGGACTTCATGTTCAAGAGCTGTCAAAAAGGTTTCTGCGGCCGCTTCAATGGGGCCTTTCATTCGTGCGCCAGCCGCCATGCGGTGACCACCGCCGCCAAACTGACCACAGATGGCGGAGACATCCAGTCGTGTGTCTTTGGAGCGGGCGGAGATGCGTATTTTGCCATCAGGCAATTCTTCAAAGATCACGGCGCTGATCACGCTGTCGATCATGCGGAGGGTGTCGATGATGCCTTCGGTATCACCGGACTCGATCTGCACCTCGTTCATGAGAGCCTGGGTGAGGTTCCAGCTCACGACACGCCCATCAGCACGGAAGGCCATCTCATTGAGCATGGCGCGCATGAGAGCAAGTCGCCGCGCCGGGTAGGTCTGGTAAATCAGTCTGGCGAGACGTGCGGTGTCCAACCCGGCGCGCATCATCTCAGCAGCGATCTCATGGGTCCGCGCGGTGGTGGAGGAGAACTGGAAGGACCCCGTGTCCGTGCTGATGGCGGTGAACAAATGTTGCAGCACCGCATCTGTGAGAGGGAAGCCGCCCTCCTTCAGCAGTTCATAAATGATCTGGCCCACGGCGGGCTGGTCACTGTCGATGTGATTGAGGTGCCCGTAGCCGGGATTCGTGCCGTGATGGTCGATGTTCAGCAGCAGAGGTGCCGCAGCGAGTGCAGCCTTCGTTTGCTCACCCACACGCTCGTGCGTGGCGGTATCGACAGCCACCGCGCAGTCGATCTCCATCGCGGCATAAGGCGGCTGGAGGACGGTGATCGTCTCCGGCAGGAAGGTGAGATTGCTCGGCACGCCATCTTCCAGGAGGGCAAAGACGGTCTTCCCCGCCGCACGCAGACTGAGAGCGAGCCCGAGCACGGAGCCCACGGCGTCACCATCCGGGCGCACATGTGCGGCGATGGCGATGCGCTGCGCGGAGTGCAGTGCGGAAGCGATTTCAGAGAGGGAATTGGCCGGGCTGGGCATGAGGGGTTTGCACAAAGCACTACAACTCTTTCGCGCAAGGGGGAAGATGGCCGCAGCAAGACGGTGAGACATTGGGGTTGCGCGTCTTGATTCACGCGGCTTAGCCTCCGCTCAGCATGGATTCTCCCCCTCAGTCCTCGGCTTCTTCATCTCAAGCGAAAGGCTTTGCGACCATCGCGCTCGCCTCCGCAGCAGGGGTGATCGTGGCCTCGCGCATGAATCGTCCGGCCTTGATGCTCGCTGCGGGACTGGCTCTCTCGTGGTGGCAGAAGCGCGCCAGGATTCCTGCCAGTGAGAAGCCGATCGTAGAGGAGGCTGATGCGGTGAATGCGTCCGTGATGCCCGTGACGCACTCCCCCACTCTACCTGCCTTTCCTGAAGCCCCTCGACGTCCGGTGGAGCCGCTCGTCAATGCCTGGGATGATTTGCGGGCAGCGATCTCTCCTGAAGTCAGAAAAGTCGTCTCAGTGACGGAGCCAGTGCCGCCGATGCCAGCCTTTGTGTTGCATTCGGAAGCCGAGGAGATCGAGGATGAGTCAGCTCCGCCGATGCCCAATTTTATCATCTCTGCCCCGTCCTCACCCTTGATCACTGCTGACGATCTCGCTGAGGTGATGACTGAGCCAGACATGCATTTCATCCCACGCAGTGCTGGTCATTCCAGGTCGATTCCAGACAGCATCAGCCTGCCCATCATTGCCGAAATCGAGTCCACGCTGGAGGCTGGGTCAGGCGATTTCATGCTGACAGAAACAAGCACGAATCAAGCTCCGACCACACCCATGGGGCACCCGGATTCGTTCATGGTGCCAGATGCTAATCCTGAGATCGGCTCCTCCACTGCACCGTCCTTCCCGCCGTCCCCAAACTCTTCTGTAAAACCTCTCGCCGACCCAGATATGGGCTCGCGTGAATCACAGTCGAAGAAAACGTTTTTCGACTGGTTGAGGAGCTGATTGATCCAGCCGCACTAGCGCCTCTTTTTCAATCCCCAACCTGCAAGCAGGATGCCTGCGACAGTCTGAACGAGCAGCCAGACGATGGCGCTCGCTGGAGTGGCGAACCAAGTGCGCACGAACTTTGTCATCGGCTCAAACACCGCCGAACTCGTGAGTGTGTCCACACTGCCAGACCAGCCGTAGTAGGCCGTCACGAAGGGCTGGATCAACATGCCCAGCGGTCTCGGAAAACCGAGCAGAGCGCCGGCGAGGATGACATTTGCGGCCCACAGCTTCCATGCATGGCTCTGCGCCCTGTCCGCACTGCGGCTCGTGGCGGAGATGCCGAGACACAGGCTGCTGAAAGCCACTCCCGTGAGCACGAGAAGCACGATCCTGGCGGCTCCGGCTCCTGGCAGATGGCCGCCCATGACATCCACGAGCAGTGCCAGCGCTGCACCATGGGCGATCATCAGCGGGATGAGGAATCCAAGCTTGGCGACGAGATACGCCATGCCTCGCAAACCGGCGCTCCGCTCACGCTCAAAGACGAGCCTGTCACGGGCGATCTCAGGTGCGGCCACACGCAGACTGACGATCATCAGAAGCAGCACCTGCACAAACACGATCATCGTGCAGGTGTAAGCGGCGGGCCAGAGCACCGCCGGGCTGTGGTTCTGACTCTGAAGTTCGGAGAGGTAACCCGTGTTCGGCGCCACGAGCAGCATGGCTGCCAGCGGGCAAACCAAAAACAAAGCCAGATGCTCCAGCCACTCCCGCTGTGTGCGCCGCCAAAGAGTCCAGCGACGACGGACAAGGTGCCCGATCTGCGAGATGATGGAAGGCAGTGGAGATGGCAATGGATACTCGATCTCAGGCTTCGAGGCTGAGTTGGTTTCTCGCCGGGCTTCGGTTTCATCGTTCGCCTCGACTTCAGCTTCGTTGGGCTCCTCGAAGGGCTTGCCGATTTCACCAAGCTTGAATGCTTCATAATACTGATCGCGATGCCGCGACCATGATTCACCCCAGCGCTCGGCGGGACGCTTGGCCAGCCTTGGATACAACTCCTCGACATTCGAAATGCTGAAGTAATGGGCCACCGCGCGCGCGGGTCCATGGAAACAAATCCTCCCTTCATGCAGAATGAGCACTGAATCATACGTGCTCAGGTTTGCCAGGCTCTGGCTGGCATGGACGACGATGCGCCCCGGCAGATCTGCCACGACGTATTTCAGCAGTGCCGCCATCTCCTGCTCCGATTTCACATCGAGCCCGTCTGTAAACTCATCACACAGCACCAGCGGCGCATCACTGAGGAGAGCGAGTGCCAGTTTCAAGCGACGACGCTGCGGCAGAGACAAGGTGTTGACTCGATGAGAAGCCACGGTTTCCAACCCCATGCCGACGAGTAGATGAGAGACCTTGTCCACCCGCGCCTCATTGTTCTGACCCGCCACCCGGAGGATGTGAGCGCTCATCATCGACTCACGCACGGTCAGCGCATCGAAAAAAACCTCATCATGGGCGGCAACGAGGCCAAGGCTGTTCGGGTGAATCGGCTTCAACGCCGTGTCGCGCCCCTGGAAGCGGATCTCGCCTGCCGTCGGTGACTCCAGGCCTGCCAGCAGGCGAATCAGAGTACTTTTGCCACTGCCAGGCGCACCGATGATTCCCAGCAGATGTCCGGTGGGAACCGCGAGACAAAGCGCATCTAGCACTGGGTCCGCAGAGGCGTTGGACTTCGTGGGGAGATGGGAAAGGTTCAGGACTTCCAGCATGGCTCTATCAAAGATGGCTGACTGACAAACACAACCACCAAGTCCTCATCCAGCGGTGATGGTGATCACGAAGCTCTCGCAGGATTGCATTTGGCAACAGCAGGTGCTTTGGGCTTGATGGCCTCCGTGTAAAACCCAATTCTAAGCAAATGATGAAACACCAGCCTTTCATTTTCGACGCTCTCTGGACCTGAATTGAAGTAACCAACTGATCCGCATGAAACTCGTCGCTGCCATCCTTCTCGTCCTCTGTCCCGCTCTCGTCGCAGCCACACCCAACTTCGTCATCATCCTCGCGGACGACCTTGGTTACGGTGACGTGCACGTGAACAACCCAGAGCGCTCGAAAATCCCCACGCCAAACATGGATCGTCTTGCTGCGGAGGGGATGCGCTTCACGGATGGACATTCGAGTTCAGGCTGCTGCTCACCGTCGCGCTACACGCTGCTCACGGGGCGCTATCATTGGCGGACGACATTGCAGGCGGGCATCGTCAGCGTGTGGGGCAAGCCACTCATCGCACCAGATCGTCTGACGATTGGCAAACTGGCGCAGCAGCATGGCTATCGCACAGCCTGCATTGGCAAATGGCATCTCGGCAGAGACTGGCCGATCACGCCGGAGCAAAAAGCACACTTCACTGGCTTCGGCGGCAAAGCGGGTGGCGGCGGCGAGGTTTCGACGGCGATCACCGATGCGCATCGCGAGACATGGAAGGCGGTGTTTTCGCAGCGCATAGCAGGAGGGCCGACAGAGCGCGGCTTTGACGAGTATTTCGGCACCGACGTGCCGAACTGGCCGCCGTATTGCTTCATCGACGGAGATCGCACCGTCGGCATCCCGAACGTGCTGCTGCCCGCGTCGAAGTTGGTGAAGAACCAGGCAAGCCTGCAAGGCCCTGCGTTGCCGGACTGGCAGTTGGAGGGCATTTTGCCCGCGCTGGCGGATCGGGCGGAAAAGTTCATCCAAACGCAGTCAGAGGCGAAGAAGCCCTTTTTACTTTACCTGCCGCTCACCTCGCCACACACGCCGCTGGCCGTAAATGCCGAGTGGAAGGGCAAAAGCGACCTCAACAGTGATTACGCTGATCTGGTCATGGAAACCGACGCGGTGATCGGTCGTGTGCTGGCAGCATTGAAGGCCGGTGGCGTCGAAAACGACACCTTCGTGCTGTTCACAAGCGACAACGGCTGCGCGTCCTACATCGGCGTGCCGCCGCTGGAAGCGCAGGGCCACTTCCCCAGCGGCCCGCTGCGTGACTACAAGGCCTCCGTCTATGAAGGCGGTCATCGCGTGCCTTTCGTCGTGAAATGGCCCGGAGTGGTGAAAGCCGGAAGCGTGTGCAAGCAACTCGTGCTGCAAGCCGACACCATCGCAACGCTCGCCGAGATCCTCGGCACCAAACTGCCCGAGACGGCTGGTGAAGACAGCTTCAGCCTCATGCCACTGATCAAAGGCGAAGACCGACCCATCCGCACCCACGCCATCAACACCGCCTGTGGCGGCACGCCGAGTCTGCGCGAAGGTGCCTGGAAGCTCGTCCTCGCCGCTGATCCGGTGATGAAGACGCCCGTGCAACTCTACAACCTCGATGAAGACCTCGGCGAGACCACAAACCTCGCCGCCATGCATCCCGACCGCGTGAAGTCGATGCAAGACACGATGGAAAAACTCATCCGCAATGGCCGCAGCACGTCCGGTGCTCCGCAGAAGAATGACATCAAAGTCGTGCGTTACCCCAAAGCAGCCGTACCGGCCAAAGCCAAGAAAAAATCATGATCCGATCACTCGTCTTCTGTCTCACCACCATCGGCAGCCTGGCCATTGCTGCCGAGCCTGCTTTTCTCCACGAAGCCTTCGACGCCGGCTTCGATGCGAAGCGATTCACCACACCCATCCCGAACAAGAACACGGAGGTGCGGGATGGCGTACTCTGGACGCGTGGTGACAGCGGCGGGAAGTATCCTCCAATGGTTTATCTGCCCGTCGAAGGCAGGGACTTGAGCATCTCCTTCCGCTACCGGCATCTCGGTGATGGCGGCTGGCTGTGGTTCTTCGTCGATGGTGATGATGGCTTCGGCAGCGTCGATCACATGCTGCGCGTGAAGCTTCTACGCACCGGCGTCCAGCTCCAGATCGATGCGCATTCCAAAGACCCGAATCACCCCATGCGTCAGAAGCAGGGTCGGCCTGCTGATAAGGTCAGCGGTGCCTACCGCCTGAATGAACATCTGCCGCTTGAGAAAGTCGATCTCGCCAAGAACGAATGGCACACCGTGAAGCTCGTCTTCACTGGCGAAACCGTCGTCATCACCCTTGATGACACAACGTGGACTCACACCCTTGCGCGTCCAAATTTTGACGCCGCCAAGCGTAAGCTGCTCTGGATGCAAAACGGTGGTTCTCAGGGAATCGAACTCGATGACATCCATGTAGAACCCGCCTCGAAAAAGCCATGAAGACCATCCTCTCCTCACTCGTCCTCATCCTAAACTCATTACTCGATTCCACGGCGGCATCGAAGCCCGACATCGTCTTCATCATCGCCGATGACCTTGGCTGGGCGGACGTGGCGTTTCATGGTGGCAATGCGCCGACGCCAAACCTTGATCGCCTCAAGCGTGAAGGAGTGGAACTCACGCAGCACTACGTCGCGCCAGTGTGCAGCCCGACACGCACGGGACTGATGACCGGACGCTGCTGGAGCCGCTTCGGCGTCACCACACCGCAGAATAATCGCGCGCTGCCGTGGGACACCGTCACGCTGCCACGCGCGCTCAAGGCCGCAGGCTACGACACCTGCCTCACGGGCAAGTGGCACCTCGGCTCGCTGCCGGAGCAGGGTCCAAATCACTTCGGATTCGACCACTCCTACGGCTCACTCGCGGGTGGCGTGAGCCCGTGGAATCATCGTTACAAGCAGGGGCCGTTTTCCATCACCTGGCATCGGAATGAAAAGCTCATCGAAGAAGAAGGCCACGTCACCGACCTCATCGCGGCGGAGGCCGTGAAATGGATTGAGGCACGCGGCAACGCGCCCTTTTTCCTCTATGCACCCTTCACCGCCGTGCATCTGCCGGTGAAGGAACCTGCAGAATGGGTCGCGCGTGTGCCCGCAGCTATCACTGGCGATGTGGCACGCCACTACGCGGCATCGGTGATGCATCTCGATGATGCCGTGGGCCGCATCATTACCGCGCTGGAAAAGAAAGGCCGCCGGGGGAACACACTTCTCATTTTCACCAGCGACAACGGTGGCAGCACCACGGAGAACAACGATCTCAAGTATCCCGACGACAACTGCCCGAATGGCCAACTCACCGGCAACAACTTGCCTCTGCGCGGGCAGAAAGGCAGCGTGTATGAAGGTGGCATCCGCGTGCCCACGCTGCTCTCATGGCCGGCAAAGCTGAAACCGGGCACCTACAACGGTGTCGCGCAAATCATCGACTGGATGCCCACGCTCTGCGCTCTCGCAGAAGCCAAGCCCGCGCAGGATTTGAAATGGGACGGCCTCAATCTCTGGCCGCAGTTCAGCAGCGCGGAGCCAATTAAACCTCGCGCGATCTACACCACCGGCCCCGGCTTCAACGCCCGTGCTGTGCGTGATGGCGACTGGAAACTCATCGTCTCCCGTAAAGGGGCTGCAAAGAAAGATGCGGCTCCTGCTGGTGAAATAACCGAGCTCTACGACCTCGCGACCGACCCGAACGAAACCACCGACCTCGCTGCGAAGATGCCGGAAAAGGTCGCCTCACTACACGCTCGAATGGACGAGCTTTCCAAAGCAGACCGCGACTCTGTAGTGAAGGACTGAACCATGAAACACATCCAATCCGTCATCAGCGCCCTGCTGCTCGCTCCAGTGAGCGCGCTCCAAGCCGCCGACTTCATCCTGGTCGATAACGGCAAAAGCCTTGCTCCCATCATCCTGCCGACGGAGCCGACGATGTTCACCAAGATCGCCGCACAGGATTTGGCCGCATACATCGGCAAGGTCGGCGGCGTGAAGCCGGAGATTCTGGAAGGGCTGCCGAATCCGGTGCCAGCACATGCGATCTGGGTGGGGTTTCAGCCGCAGCTCAAGGCGTTGTTTCCTGACACCGACTTTGATTTCAAAAACCCCGAGGAGATACTCATCAAGTGCGATGGCAAGCATCTCGCCATCGTCGGACGCGATGTCTGGGACGCGATCACGAACCAGATGACGATCAAGGGCGGCGCGACGGAAGCGGAACGAAAAGACTACCTGGCGGGCTTCGCGGAGGCGAACCGCGATGTGGTGGGTTTTCAGTATGAGTATGGCACTGTGAACGCGGTGGCGACATTCTTGCAGGACCAACTCGGCGTGCGCTGGCTCTGGCCTGGAGCGGCGGGTGAAGTGGTGCCGAAGCAGTCCAGAGTGATCGTTGGCCCGATGGAGTTCCGCTATCACCCGAAGATCCGCCAGAGATCGACGGTGTATGCGCCGCTGGCCCTTTATAAACAAGGCGGGAAGCCGGGATCGAGTGGTGGCGACTGGGTCCGCAGACAGCGCCTCCAGCTCGACTCGCTCTACACGCCGAGCGGCGGTCACGGCTTCACCGAATGGTATGCGACCTTCCACAAAACCCACCCGGAATACTTCGCCCAGCAATCGGATGGCACGCGGGTTTACAAGGGCGAGCCGCGACATGCCAAACTTTGCCAGTCGAATCCCGCCGTCGTGGAGCAGTGGCTGAAAATTGTGGAGGCAGCAATTGCCAAAAATCCGCACCGCACTGTTTTCAACGTCGCGGCCAACGACGGCACCGCCAGCGGCATCTGCTGCTGCGAGAAATGCAAAGCCTGGGATCATCCCGACGGAATGAAAATGGTCTGGAACTACCCCGGCGGAACCGAATTGATCGGAGTAGCCACCACGGACCGCGAGGTCACCTTCGCGAACATCCTCGTGAGGAAGCTCAGGGAACGCTACCCGGACAAAGATTACAAAGTGCTCATCCAAGCCTACGGCGGCGCGGCCACTCCGCCGGTCAAAGCGGTGCCCGACGCCAACGTGATCGTCTCCTCAGTCGCCGCTACCTTTTCCAATCTGGAGGAATGGTCGAAGAAGACCACGGCGGGCATGATCTGGCGACCGAACTTCGCCGATCCAGCGCACTGGAAGACCGGCGGACCGCCGAACATCACGGGAACCGCCGACTTACTCAAGCGGGCAGCAGCTTGTGGCGTTTCAGGCGTTTCCCTCGACATGCTGTGGTCGTGGTGGTCCACGCAAGGGGCGATGTATTACGTCATGGCACAACTCGCTTGGAATCCTGACAAGTCGGTCGGTGAAATCATGGACGACTACTGTAAATCGGGCTTCGGACCTGCGGCTGATGAGATCAAAGCCTATTGGAAACTCCTCCAAGACAACCGCATCGCCATCGCGCCCGATAAGGCGACCACAGGCACCAAAACCTGGGCGGAGGCCTTCAATCCAGACTTCTTCAAGACCGCCTACGCGCTGCTGGACACAGCCGCAGCCAAGACCGCCACCGCCGGAAAAGAATACACCGACCGCATCGCCTTCGTCCGCGCCGGACTCGACTACCTGCGACTGAACACGGAGAATCAGGCGCTGGCAAAACAGGGCATCGAAGCGAAAACCCCTGACCCAGCCATCAAGACCAGGATGCAGGCGAACTGGGCGGCGATTCAAGAGATCGACAAAAAGTTCCCCGAGGCCTTGAACATCACCCGAGTGTCAGAACTCGGTTATATCAACCCTGCCGTGGACCACCGCGAGATCGAAAGAAAGCTGGCGAACAAGGCAGCTCTCAAAAAGCGGAAGGACGCCAAACGAATGGAGCTCAATGCGAAGTGAGCTGCTCCCCTTGGTGCCTCTTCATTTACCGGGCAGCTGCACTCGTGATCACGAGTCCCATGATCCCATATCGAGAAATCAGAAAGCATAGGTAAAAAGCACAGGCTCGTTGCATGTGATGGAGCGCCACGTTAGTAGTGATGTTTTATGATGAAAGCAGCGTCGCACGAGTCCACCCCATCCGCTGAGGAACTGCCGGAGGAGTTGCGTCCCGCCGCAAGGGCACTGACCAAGGCGCTGGCAGAAAATCACGGCGTGAACCATTGTTTCGCGGACTTTTGTGCCAAGGCGTATGTGAAGCCTGAGTGGGCTGGGGCAGCCAGCGAATTCCTCGTGTCCTCCTTCGGAGAGCGCGAGGAGGAGCTGGCCGGCATGGCTCGCATCCCGGACCTGATCATCGAGCTGGCCAGTGGACAGCAGACGCTGACCACGGTGGTGGCCTTCCAGTGGGCGGCACGCGCAGATGCCGGCCGTCTGGCAAAGCTGGCCGAGGCACTGGCCGCCACTCAGTCCAAGATCCAGAGTTCGGAGGTCGTGCATCTGATGCTCGCCCTGGCCACCTCTCTGGCGATCACGCGCTACCCGCGTGCGATTCAGATGCTGACATTGTCGGAGCCCCAGGCCACGGAGGAACATGCGGAGAGTCTCGCCGAAGCCCGGCAATGGCTGGCCATCGGCGGCATTCTGCGCGGTTGCAGCCAGGAAACGCGCGATCTCTGGGATTACCGCCTGCGTCGGCGACGCACGACGTGGACTTGGACGAGCCCGGTAGAATGTGCGGCGCTGGAGGAATTGGCGGATCATTTGAAGCCTGATCAGGACGGCTCGGAAATTTTCAAATCCATCGTTCCTGCCGCCTGGTGGGAGACAGCTCAGAAACTCATCGCCGAGCGAGCTGTCAGTGACACTGAACCGACGGAGCCTGAGCGGATCGAGTCCGAGCCTATTTTCCCACGGACAGCCGCGTCCTCTTTGGCGAGCCAGGACATGGCTGTGAGTGGAACGACTTCGCTGTTCCCGCCTGAGGAGCCCCCCGTCATCATCTGGAATGCCTGGCCCTTTTTTGCTGGAGGGCTCGTGGGTGCGGCTGCCTTGGCGATGGTCATCTGGGTTTCGCCCTATGAGCTGAAAAAAGTCCGGCTGACCGACTCGGCTGAAAGCGAATACCGCTCCATCACACCTGCCGCAGATGAACCACCGCCGCCGCAGGAAGAATGGCGCAAGACAGAGGCAGCCCGCGTGGCCGCTGAAAGCACGGACCTCAAGGATTTGCATGGACGCATCCTGACCAGCACCTGGGCGGATGTGGAGGGACTGCTGTCTGGCTCCACGGCCGACCTCCCCAAAGAGGATACCCGCTACCCACGCCTGCTCACCTGGCTGCATCTCGACCCGCCGAAGGATGTGGAAATCCGCAAGCGCCTCCCTGCCTTGCTCAGTGCCGTGAAGGCGGACAGCGACACCCTCGAACTCTGGGACAAGCTGGCCTACAAAGGCAGCCCGATGGAAGAGGCCATCCGCAATGGGGCACGTCGTCAGATTTACGAAAACAAGGACGCCTGGACTGCCAGCCAGGAGCATGTGCTCGGCCGCATCGGCTTTCCTACAGCTCCGTAGCCTCCGGCTCCTTCACAAACAGCAGGCGCAGGGAGTTTAAGCAGACCACCACGGTGCTGCCTTCATGGGTAAGGACGCCCAGCGTCAGCGGCACGACGCCAAACAGCGCGGCCACCGCCATCACCATCACCGAGCCGAGCGAGATGGCGAGATTTTGCCGAATGATCGACCTCGCCCGCGAGCTGATGTGACGGGCGGAGAGCAGTTTCTCGATCTTGTCCTGCATGAGCACCACGTCCGCCTGCTCCAGCGCCGCATCACTGCCGCGCGCGCCCATCGCCATGCTGACGTACGCCACAGCCAGACTGGGCGCATCATTCACACCGTCGCCGATCATCGCCACCTTGTGTCCCTGCTTCGTGAGTTCCTGGATGGCGGCCACTTTGTCCTCGGGATGCAGGCCTGCGCGCACATCGGTCACACCGAGTTCCTGCGCCACCTGAGTCGCCGCGGCACGGCGGTCGCCCGTGAGCATCACCGTGCGCACATGATCTGCGGCCAGCGCTTTCAAAACGGCTCGGCTGCCACGGCGGATCTCGTCTTTGAGCAAAACACGGCCCATCGTGCCAGCGTTCAGCACCCAGACTTCAGAGAAGCCGAGTGGTGCATCCGGCACCTCGGCCAGCCAGCGGGAGAAGTCTCCCTGGTCCATGAGTTCACGCCTGCCCACATAGGTCACGCCATCGGCGGTGCGTCCACGCACGCCCTGGCCGGGGATGGACTGATATTCGCTCAGCTCGCCGGGCTCGATCCCCTGCCCTTTCGCGTGCTGCGTGATCGCCCGGGCGATGGGGTGATTCGAGTGTGCATCCAAGGTCACCGCGAGGCGCAGCACTTCATTTTCACGCCCCGGCGGAAAGCTTTCAACGAGAGCCACGCGCAGATTGCCTTCGGTGAGCGTGCCCGTTTTATCCATCGCCACCGTGTCCACTTCGGCCAGCTTCTCGATAGCAGCACCGCCGCGAAACAAAATCCCGCGTCGTGCGCCCCAGGCGATGGCCGCGAGGATGGCCGAAGGGATGGAAAGCACCAGCGCGCAGGGGCTCATCACCACCAGCAGCGTCATCGCGCGATAGAAGGCCGACTTTGTGCCCTCCGTGCTGGCGAAAGGCTCCAGTCCCAGCGCCAGCCACCAGATCAAAAACATCACCAGCACCAGACCTAGCGTGATCAGCGTGTAGGTCGTGCCGAAACGATCCGTGAAGCGCTGGCTGGGGGCGCGCATCTGCTGCGCCGTCTGGATCATGAGGATGATGCGTGCCAGCGCGCTCTGGGTGGCGAGTTTGTCCACCCGCGCCTGCACCAGGCCCCAGAGATTCAACGTGCCGCCAAAGATCTGTGCGCCTTTGCCTTTGTCCACCGGCACCGCCTCGCCCGTGAGCGTGGATTCATCCGCCGCCGTCTCGCCGCTGATCACTGTGCCATCCACGGGGAAAAGCTCCGCCGGGCGCACCTGGATCACATCACCTATTTTCAGATGCGCCACCGCGCGGGTCTCCACGGAGCCATCTGGCAAAACCACGCGCGCCTGCTTCGGCGCCGCCTTGGTGAGGGCTGAAATCTCACGGTGAGTGCGGTGAAGTACATAATGCTCCAGCGCCCCCGAAGTGGAGAAGAGAAACAGCAGCAGCGCCCCCTCCTCCCAGGCTCCGATGGCAACCGCACCCGCTGCCACGGCAAGCATGAGGAAATGAACATCCAGCCGCCGCTCACGCAGATTTTCCCAGGCATCCTTCGCCGCATCCCAGCCACCACTGACGAGGGCGATGCCGAACCAAGTGTGAGCCACCCACAACGGCACCTGGAAGAACCGCTCCGTCACCCAGCCGGCAACCAGCGCCACTCCGCAGATGGCGGCCTGCAGGGCCAGCGCCCTCCATTCCTCATCACTCTGCCGTTCCATTTCCTCCGGCTCCGGCCACTCAAAATCACGCCACTTCCAAAAACGAGGCGCGGTGGGGCAGGTCGGCTTTTGCAGCAGCAGCGCACCTTCCTGGCGCGTCATTTGCAGCCCCTCGGCATGACCAAGCGGGGCGGAGGCCAGCAGACGCTCATCCAGACTGCGCAGGACTTCATCCAACTGCGTCTTCAGCGCCTCCATGTCCACCGGCCCCAGGGTGGCTACCTCGACACGACGATCACCCGCATTCAGCCGGATCGCCTCCACGCCGCTCTGGCCCGCCAGGAAGTCAGCCAACGCGTCAGTCCAGGATGTATCAGTCTCTTTTTCAGCCGCCATGTTCCGCGCTGATACGCCAGAATTGCAAGGCTGTCCGCTTCTTTGAGCAAGGAAGCCGGGGCACCTATTCCCACACGGAGTCTAGCTTTGAGAAAAACGAGTTGCAAAGATCTTTGTTCGAGCGAACAGAGTTCGTATGTTCGGCTCCACCAACATCAAACTCACGGATCGTCAGCAGGAACTCCTCACCTACCTGCGCCTGCATCAGCGCGAACAGGGCGTCATGCCCAGCACGCGAGACATCCAGAAGCACTTCGGCTTCTCCAGCCAGACCGCCGCCATGAGCCACCTCCGGGCTCTGGAGAAAAAAGGCGTCATCCAGCGCCATCCCCACAAGGCACGCGCCGTTGTCTTCCCCGAAGACCTGGTGCGTGAGGAGATCGTGGACATCCCCCTCTACGGCAGCATCCCCGCTGGCTACGCCGAACTCCAGCAGCAGCAGCCCGACGGCAGCCTCTCCATCGACACTGCCACGCTCGGCATCAAGCGCGCGGACAAAGCCTATGCCCTCCGAGTGCGCGGCGAATCCATGATCGGCGCGAACATCTGCGATGGCGACATCGCCATCCTCGAGATCAAAGAACCCCGCCCGCGTGACATCGTGGCCGCCCTCATCGACGGCGAAACCACGCTGAAACGCTACGTGATCGAAAACGGGCAGCCCGTCCTTCGCGCTGAAAACCCCGCCTTCCCTGACCTCCATCCAGCGGAAGAACTCGTCATTCAGGGCGTGATGAAGACCCTGATCCGCCGCATGGCGTAAGTCGGGGCCATTGGCTTTCCACTTTACTGGCTCACCGCCCCTCTTGACACCCGGCAGCGAGCTTCGGACACTCCCCCCCTCGTGTCCCTCTTCGCCTCCGGCCTTCTTTACCTCGGCCTCCTCGCCCTTCTGGCCATCATCTCCGCCACGGAGACAGCCATCCATTCAGCGCGAGATCTCGAAGAACGTCTGGAAAAGGCGGGAGAAGGTGGCGTGGCACGGAATCTGCGAAGCATTACGGCAAATCCCTTCGTCCAATTGCAACGCACGCTGCTGCTCTCCGCAACGCTGAATCTGGCTCTCGCCGCACTCGGATTGCACCTCGTTTCCGGCCCTTTCAAGGCCATGGGCTGGCACCCGTGGATCACCGCTGCGGTGTTGTTCGCCGGCACCGTTTTGGTCGGTGATGTGATTCCCAAGTTCCTTGCCGCCTACTCGCCCTCCGGCGTTCTGCTCGGCAGCCTGCGTCTGCTGAATCCACTGCGCTCCGTGCTCGATCCGCTCACGCGTCTGGCTGACCGCAGCACCGATGCACTCATCCGAAAGATCGTCCCCAGCCGCATCAAAACGCGCGTGCCGATGACGCGGGAGGAGTTTGAGACTCTCGTGGAAATGCGTGAAGAACAGGGCCTGCTCGATGCCGCTGAGGCGGAGATCATCCGCGAGGCGCTCGACATCGAGCGACTGACCGTGCGTGACTGCATGGTGCCGCGCGTGGACCTCACACTCCTGAGTTCTGAAGAAAGCGCTGCCAAGGCAGCCTCGATTCTCGATCAGTCCGCCGGGCGGTTCGTCGTCGTGTATGGCGAGACACCCGACGCCGTGCTCGGCATCATCGACACCCTGGCCTGGCGCTTCGCCGAACGGCCAGCCTGGCAACGCATGATCACCCAGGTGCCCTTCGTGCCTGAGACCATGCTCGTGCTCGATGCCCTGGAAAAACACCTCCAGCACTCCGCATTGCCCGTGCTCATCGTCGATGAATACGGCGGCCTGGAAGGCATGGTCAGTCAGGAAGAGATCGCCGACTGGCTGCTCTACGAGGCCGCGCCATGGCAGGGTGAGGCGGGGGAAATCCGCGAACTCGGCAACGGACGCTACCTCGTGGACGGCGGTGCCCGCATCGAAGACGTGGCGCAGGAGCTTGATTTGGTGCTGACCTCCGAAGGCGGCATCGACACCATCGGCGGCTTTGTTTTCAATCAGCTCGGTCATGTGCCGAAAGCAGGTGAGCGCATCCAGGTGCCCGGTGCAGACATCAAAGTCCGCCGCGCCGTTCGCGCCCGCATCCAGCAGGTCGAGCTGCGGCTTCATCGGCGCAAAGAAGACCTCGAAGACAAAGCTGCCCCGGACCACCACTAGCCCATGTACTGGATTCTCCTGCTGCTCCTCGCGCTCGCGCTCTCTTTTGCCCTCTCGGGCCTGGAGAGCGCTGTACTTTCCGTGAGCCGTGTGCGCGTTCGACATGCCGCCGGGGCGGGAGATCGCCGCGCAGCCGGGCTGCTGCCTCTGCTCGCAGATCGTGACGCGCTGCTCGGGGCCATCACCGTGGCGAATCATGTCACGAACCTCGTCGCCTTCCTCATCATCGCCTCGAAGCTCGTGCGCATCTCTGGTGGCTGGGGTTACCTCACCGCCTTCGTGATCGGCCTGCCCATCTTCCTCATCGGACTTGAGATCCTG
Source organism: Prosthecobacter sp. (assembly GCF_044378005.1). Lineage (GTDB taxonomy): Bacteria > Verrucomicrobiota > Verrucomicrobiia > Verrucomicrobiales > Verrucomicrobiaceae > Prosthecobacter. The sequence goes on along the minus strand of NZ_JBILYB010000032.1, from coordinate 26,965 downwards.
CCCAAGAAGCTCTTCCGCCGCTACCCCTTCCGCACCATCCGCACTCTCTCGCCACTCGTGCATCTCGTGGGACTCATCCGCCCGCTATTTCGTCTCTTTGCCCGTCAGCAGTCAGCCTCAGAGACCGCCCCAAGCATCCCCGAAGTATCCGCCGGGCGCGAGGATCTCCGCCAGCAGGCGCGTGCGCTCCAGCGTCTCGGCCAGCTAGCACCCGGCACCTCGCACCTGATCGAGAGAGTGCTCGGCTACCGTCGTCTCCGTGCAGCCGATGTCATGCGCCCCCTCACTCAAAGCATGGCTCTTTCACCCGACCTGCCTTTGAGCAGTGCCCTCATCCTCGGACGTGAGCACCACAGCAGCACGCTCCCGGTCATCGGGGAAAAAGGCAGCTTCATCGGCGTGATCGACCTCAGCACCTTGCCCGCCGGCCTGCCGCCAGACCGCCTCGTGCGTCAGCACATGCGCACCCTCGACACAGTGAGCGAATCCGAGGGTGCCCTCAGTGCCCTTCAACGATTGCGCAAACGTGGTCGCGCCCTCTGCCTCGTCACTGATGCGAAGTCCCTGCCCTCCGGCCTGCTGCATGAGGAGGATCTGCTCCGGCATTTGATGGGGATGGTGGCTTGATGTGTGTCACCCCTGCGGCAGCTTGATCCAGAAACGAGCGCCGCCGCTGCTGCGGTTTGAGACGCCCACACTCCCACCATGGGCGGTGGCGATGGCACGCACGAGGCTCAGCCCGAGTCCGATGCCCGGATGCCGCACCACCGCTGCGCTGCCGCGATTGTAGCGCTCCCAGATCATCTCCATCTCCTCGGGACGCACGCCGGGACCAGTGTCCTCGACAAAAATGATCGCTCCCGTGCCCTCGGCCTGCCAGCGCAGAGTCACCTTCCCGCCCTTCGGCGTGTAAGCCAGAGCATTGTCGAGCAGGTTGGAGATGGCCTGGTTGATCAACTCTCGGTCGATGTTCAGCACCACGTCCAGCCCCTGCTCGATGCCGAGCGTGAGCTGCCGATCTTCCGCCGCAGGAGTGAAAAGATCGACGAGGTTCTTGACCAGATCATGCACGGGCGTCTGCTGGCGGTAGAGACGCAGCGCCCCGTGATCTCCCGCGCGCACGGTGAGGATGGTCTGCACGAGCTGTGCCGCGCGGTCGATCTCCTCCAGACTACGTGCAGCAGCATCCTGAGCATCGGCGTTGTCGCTTTTATCCAAAAGCGTCTCCAAGTTTCCCCGGATGCGCGCCAGCGGGGTGCGCAGCTCATGAGCGAGCTGGTCGTTCGTGCTTTGCAGCTCACGCGTGAGGCTGAGGATCTGGTCGAGTCCTGCATTCACCACTGAAGCGAGTGTCTTCAGTTCCGGAATGGCTCGTGGAGCCATGAGGCGCGCGGTGCCCTCTGGCAGATGCAACTGGCGCGCGCTGGAGGTGAAGGCGCGGATAGGCGTGAGCACCTCATGCGAATACCAGATCACCGGCAGCAGCGCCACAGCTGCGGCCAGGATGCCCGCCAGCCAGAGATAGACGGTGATGTTGTGCTGGTAGCGCTGTGCCTCCGCATCCGTGCGGCCGAACCAAAGAATGTTTCCATCTCGAAGCTTGGTGGCACCAACGGTGAGGCGGAATTCGAGTTCCGGACTGGTGATTTCCTGAAGCACTGTTTTTCGCTTCTCCAGTTCGGCCAAAGGTGCTTTTTCCGGCCAGCGGTAGAGGCGCATGGCGTCCGGGATGTCCTCCAGCAGAATCTCGCCCGTGGGTTTGGTAATGCGCACCGCATTGCTGTCACTGTGCTGCCCGGCGGGGAAGACCTCCCGCACACCCTGAATGCCACTGGAGGCATAAATGGCGGCGTATTCCACGAGGTCATCAATGACGATCCCTGTATCGAAATGCCGCAGGTCACGGCTCACGGTGCTGCGCACAAAGACGAGCGTCAAAGCCGTGCTGGTGCCGACAAAGAGCGCCAGCAGCACCGCCAGACGCCACTGGGACGGGATGCGGTCAAACGGACTCTTTCTTGTAGGCATAACCTTTTCCTCGGATGGTTTCGATGTGGAGGTCGCTGCCTGCCGACTCCAGCTTTCGGCGCAGACGACAGATCATGGCATCGACGACATTCGTGCCCGGATCAAAGCGGATGTCCCACACCTGTTCGAGCAGGAACTGCTTGGGCACGATGCGTCCCTCATGCTTCATCAGCACCTCCATGAGCGTCCATTCGCGCGGTTGCAGATCCACGGTCTCACTGCCGCAGGTCACGCGGCGTTTCACCGGATCGAGAATGGAATTCCCCACCCGGCGACGATCTGGCTTCACCTGCGCGGCCCGGCGATGCAGCGCATCAAGTCGCGCGAGCAACTCCTCGGCAGCAAAGGGCTTCGTCAAATAATCATCCCCGCCAGCCGCCAGCCCACGCACCCGGTCCGGCACGCCTGCACGCGCCGTGAGAAAGAGCACTGGCGTTAGCACCCCCTGGCTGCGCAGAGTTTCCACCACGGTGAATCCATCCATATCAGGCAGTCCGACATCCAGGATGGCCGCATCACAGGTATGATCCTTCAGCCAGTCCAGCGCCGCCTGCCCACGCTCCACCCAGTGCAGGGAATGGCCCGCTTGCGCCATCCATGAGGTCATCTGGCGGCCGAGTTCGGGGTCATCTTCGACGAGGAGGAGATGCATGGGGAAGATGTTAGAAAAGTACGACCGGGTGATCCACTTGGGAATCACCCGGTCAAAGTCAGCTTGTTACCTGATCATGCCGGTCAGCGGCAATCCTGATCTCAAAGAATCTCAGGGCTTCTTCACCTCGACACCGGCTTCCTTCGCCACCTCTTCCTTCTTCTTTTCCACAGCAGCGGAGCCGAGTTCGAGGAGCTTCGGAGCCTCTCCGCCCTTCTCCACGAACTTCAGCGCCACGCCATTGATGCAGAAGCGGCGGTTCGTCGGCGTGTTGGCGGAGACGGATTCTTTTTCAAAGACGTGTCCTAGATGTGCCCCACATCGCTTGCACACCGTTTCGATGCGCAACATGCCGTGGGAGTCGTCGCGACGCTCCAGGACGTTCTTGGCCTTGGAGGCATCGTAGAAGGAAGGCCAGCCGCAGCCGGAGTGAAATTTTTCTTTGGAAGTGAAGAGCTCCGCATTGCAGCAGACGCAGAAGTAGGTGCCCTCGCCCTGCTTCTCGAACTCCTCGTACACCTGACCAAAGGGACGCTCCGTGCCAGCGGTGCGGGTCACACGATACTGCTCGTCGCTGAGGCGCTTCTTCCATTCTTCTTCACTGAGGGTCACTTCGGGTTTGAGCATGGCTTTGTCGGTGGCGGCGGGTTTGTCCTCCGCGCAGGCGGGGACGAGAGAGGCGATGAGAATGAGGAGACTGAGGGCGGTTTTCATGAGGGGAGATACGCTGCTACCAACGTACGAGACAACCCAAGCTTTGCTATTCCCAAAGAATGAGAAAACCAAACGAGCCAGGATGCCTCATGGCTGCGCTGTTTTGAAAACCAGCAGGCGCATGTATCTACGCGGCGCGGTGACGGCGTGGAAGGCGGTCGTGTCACGCACCTCGACGGTGAGAGCCGGTGGTGCACCTGTCTCGCCAATGAATCCGCCTCCCGACGTCACTGCACCACCCACACTGCTGGCCACAATCGTCCAACTGGATAGATCGGGGGAAGACTGCACCGCATAGGTCAGGTCTGTGGCGGTGGTCAGGCGCGTGAATCGGATCGAAAGATAGTCATGCACGCCAAAAGCCTTCTTTTCGATGACGGGCAGGCCTGCCAGGCTGGAAAGCTGGGGTGACAGGTTTAGCGCATATTCCAGGATGTTTTGGATGCCATCGCGATCCGGGTCTGCCGTGAGATCAGCATTCGCCACGCTGAAGCCAAAGGCTGCCACATAGCGCTCAAAGGTGTCAGCCACGGTGAAACTGAAAGTCTGGGTGGCGTTTGGATTCAGGCCGTTGGCAGCGGTGATGGTGATGCCAGGATAAACCCCCGGCGTGGTAGGCGTGCCTGAGAGGACCGCACCCACGAGTTCGAGTCCCGTGGGCAAAGTTCCCGCCGTGAGGCTGAAGGTGGGTGGTGGTGTGCTGCTGGAGGTGAAAGTGTGGCTGTATGAGGTCTGGAAGGCAGCGCTGGCAGGCATGAGGCTGGTGATGATCGGGGCCTCGCCACAGCAGGCGTAACTCACGTCTGATAGAGAAATCGAGTCCACCCTCCAGACGGCCCCGGAGGGACTCACCGAAGTGTCGCAGCCGAGACGGAAGCGGAGACGCACATTTTGACCGGCCGCCGAGGCCGGGAGATTGGCTGTCGTGGTCGTGTAGGCAGTGTTAGTTCCCGTCCATGCTGACCTCCCCGCGAGCGGATTCGAGTAATCAAGATCAATGGAGCCCGTGTAGCCTCCAGCCGAAAAAGAGCCGCCCGCTGTGATGAGATCGGTGAAGGCTCCTCCACCGATGGAAATCTCCAGCACCCCGCCATCGTAGTCCGGCTCCGTTTTCCAGAGATGCCGGAACGACACCTGGGCCGTGGCGGAGACGACGGGGAAGCTCGCGGAATCCAGGCGATTGTCGCTGACGCTCGTGGTCGGTGTGGCAAACACACAGTTCGGCGCAGTATCCACCGTCGTGGTTGTGGTGGCCCAGGCGGAAGGAGTGCCCGAGGCCACGGTTGCTATCCAGCCCGCTGGCAAGGCAGGCGCTGCGACTGAATCGAAGTTCTGCAAAGTGCCGCCCGCATTCTGCGACACACCAAGTCTCAGCACATAATTCACCGTTCCCAGATCCAAGAGACCATCCTGAAGCTGAAGGGTCACCGTGATGGTTCCGCCACAAGTGCCACTGGCCCTGAACGTAAAAGGCAGTGTCTGATTCCCCGCAGAGGTGATCTGGCCGTAATTCTGACTCGTGGTGATGGGTGTGACGCCGCCGGTATTTAGCAATGTAGCGACGAGATCTGTGCTCGCCACACCACCCTGGTTCATGAGCCCCAGTTGGATGGTCACCGTTTCAGCAGGATCGACAGCAGCATTGGCGGGCAGACAATTTTCAGCCGTGGGAGCCGAGGCCGTACCGGCCACGATGACAGGGCTGGAGTCTGCCACCGTGAGGTTAAATCCTTTCACCACCGCAGCTCCGCTAGTGTCCTGCACCGTCACTCGGATCGTGTAAACACCAGACACAGTGGCAGGCAAGGCCGCTGCGGTCACGACTCCTGTCACTTGATCAATGCTCAGCGTGCCTCCGCCTGGCAGTGTCGCCGGGAAAACAGTGGCTGGAGAGGCTCCGAGATTGTCATTGGCATCGGTGGGGGCGCTGGAAGGTGTGGCGGTGACGCTCATGCCTTTGAGAACATTTTGATCCGCATAGTCTCCCAGAGTCGGGGCCGGATTCGGCTGGACGATGAGGTTAAACGTGGCCGAAGTGATCGACCCGGCGCTGTCAGTCAGCTTTAGGGTCACGGGATAAGTGCGACTGCTGAGGGTGGTGGAAATCGAACTTTCCGCCCGGGCGCTGACCACGATATTCGAACCCGAAATGCTGGCGGTGATCACCGTATCCGCAGGGGCGCTGGTGATCGTGGCTGTGAGCGGTGTATCCAGATCTGTCACCGTGCCGACGGTGGCCACCGTCGGCGTGGGCGTGCCGCGCTGAACGGTGACACTGCCCGCCATGCTCAGCACCGGAGCTGTGTTGGTGCTGGTGATGGTTAGATTCGCATCCGAGATGTCGAAAAAGATGTTCCCCACAGCCTCGATTTTGATCCTCCCCTGGGTGGTGGACACATGGCCCAGATCTGGAATGGTCACTTCCTCGGTTCCGTCATTCGTGGTGCTCTCCGCCAGCACGATGGGGAAGGTATTCCCGCCATCGGTGGACAGGGAAATTTTGACATCGGCGCAGTTCACCGGAGCCGCGGTAGTGCCTGCGACGGACCAGTTCACCGTTTGCAGCGTGCCTCCGGCGATCGTCGCCGCAGCTCCCTGGGAAGTGAGGGCAAAAGGCCCGGCAGCAGTCGTCGAGGTCACCGTCGTCGAGGCGTAATTCGAGCCGCCGCCAGCGGGGTGACTATCCCGCACCGTCACCCGGAAGGTCATGGTGCGGCTGGTCGTTGGTAGAAACTCGCCACTGATAAAAGAGCCCACCGTGGCGGGCGGCACATTGGCGTTATTTAGAATGTAAGTCAGCGATGGGAAAAGCCGCGTCGGACTCGGGCTGGGATCATAGGAGCGGAAGAGTGGGGAAGAGCCATTGTCACGCGGAGCCGCCGTGGGGTCTTGAGCCGCGCCGAGATCAAACTCCTCCCACCCGTAAGTCAGCACATCCCCCACATCAGCATCCGTGGCTGTGGCGGTCAGCGCAAAAGGCGTCTGCTGGGGGATGGTGTAGCTGGCCAGCGCCGCGATGACAGGAGGCGAGTTCCCAGTAGCGGTGGCCACGCCCACATTGCCTGGTGCCGTCGAGGTATAATCGTCGATCTGATCATAGCTGATGGTGTGGAAGTAATCGTCGCTGTTAGGGGCTAGATTTTGCGGAGAACAGATCCCCGCATAGGCCATGATCGAGGTGCCGCTGCCAGGCTCATAGGCCGTCGAAGCATTCCGATTGCCACCGCCACAACTGCCAGCCGTGGAGTTGAAGGTGTGATCTGCACCGAATTGATGGCCCATCTCATGAGCCACATAGTCGATGTCAAAAGGGTCACCCACGGGATTCGAGGAACCCGTCACGCCCTGGGCCTTCTGCCCGGTCAAGCCCACGACACCGAGGCCAGCCAACCCACCGCCCCCCGTGCTGAAGACATGCCCGATGTCGTAGTTTGCATTGCCGATGATGGCATCAACCTTCGCCTGATTTTCATCGATCAAAAAACCTCCATCATCGTTGGTAAAGCCATCGGTGACCGAATTCAGGAAAATCAACTGATCCTCCCCGTTCACCAGCTTCAGCCGGATCGACAAATCTCTTTCGAACACGGCGCTCACACGATTGACCGTCGTAAGGATCGCCCCAAGCGCGCCATTCACCGTGCCACCGCCAGCCGCCGTCGCATATTCACCGGTGCAGGACACTGCCAGCCGGTAGGTGCGCAGGGAGGCACCGGTGGGTCTTTCAGCCGCCTGACGCCGCTGGAAGCGCTTCCCCGCCGCACGATCTCCAGCTTGGACCAGGCAGTTGAGTGACTTGTCCAGAGGACGATGCTCGCGCAGGTAGCAAAGATAGCTCGTCGTGTCGTCACGCCAGTAGGGGTCGATGTAAACCGTGCCGGAAGGCGTGAAGATGATGGCGTGAAAGCCCTGCGGCGTCTGGTCCAACCTCGCCGTCAGACTCGGGTCATCGATTCCTCTCGCCACATAGGTCTTCAGATCTGGGTATTTCTTCGCCAGCTTCGGCTCCATCATCGAAGATTCCTCGATCATGAACCGGGCAAACCTGCCATCTGGCAGCGGCAGAAAAAACTCCGCCTCAGGCAGTCCCTGCGATTCAAATTCCTTCGGAACCCTGGCCATCGACTTCTTCAGCGCGCTCCCGTTCAGCGTCAGTGTACGGGCCATCACTGGCTCCAGCGTGCGCGCTGAGACCGCAGACTTGCGCCGAGCCTGAATCATCGGTTCCGGGGTATCCTGCCAGAGGTCATCTGCGGTTTGGGCACACACAATCGGACCAGTCGTGGCCAAAAAGACCGCCAGGAGTTTGTAGATCGAACGCATGGTCGGAGAGGTTCTATTTAGGAAGGGATTCTTTCCGCATCCATTTTGGAAAGAGGGTCTTTTACTAGCGACGTCGGTTCTGAAAGGGAAGGCAATTGATCAGAAAAACCTGTGAAGATTTTGCCATTCAACGAGCTTTTCCTTCGCTCAAACTTCCGCAGGAAAGCCAGAACTTGAGGCCACGAGAGGGACTCCCAGTGGCATTATTTCAGAACTGCAAAATGCCGTGACTGAGGTCAAGGCTTGCCGGGGGGCAAATGCTCGATTTGATCGGCACTTCCTCATGCCCACCGCTCCCGCCTTTGCCCCTCGTCATATCGGACCCTCGGATGCTGAAAAATCAGCCATGCTCGCTGCACTCGGCGTGAAAGATCTCGATGCGCTGATCGACCAAGTCGTGCCGGATTCCATCCGCCAACGGGGAAATCTCAGCCTGCCTGCACCGCTCACTGAAGAGCAGGCCCTGCGTCGGCTGCGCCAGCTCATGGACCGGAACAAAGTGCTGCGCAGCTTCATCGGCCTCGGTTATCACGACACCTTCACTCCGCCGGTCATCCAGCGGAACATTTTGGAAAACCCAGGCTGGTACACCGCCTACACGCCCTACCAGCCAGAGATCAGCCAGGGCCGCCTCGAAGCCCTGCTGAATTTCCAAACCATGATCTGCGACCTCACCGGACTCGATGTCGCCGGCGCCTCGCTGCTCGATGAAGGCACCGCCGCCGCCGAGGCCCTCGCGCTCGCCCTGGCCCAGGTCAGCGGCTCCTCCCGCGTCTTCGTTTCCGACCGCTGCCATCCGCAAACCATCGCCGTGGTGAAAACTCGCCTCCAGGCGCTCGGCACCCAAGTCGTCATCTGCGATACAATGAACTGGAAGCGCGACGGCACGGCAGGTTTCGCCGCCGTGCTCGTGCAGTATCCCGACACCTTCGGCGTCATCCATGACTACAGCGACCTCGCAAAGGAGGTCCACGAAGCCGGTGCCCTGCTCATCGTCGCCGCAGATCTGCTCGCGCTTACTTTGCTGAAAGCGCCCGGCGAATTCGGCGCAGACATCTGCGTGGGGAACAGCCAGCGCTTCGGCGTGCCGCTCGGGTTCGGCGGACCTCACGCCGCCTTCATGGCGGTGAAGGACGCCCTGAAGCGCCGCATGCCCGGGCGTCTCATCGGCGTCTCCAAAGATGCCGAAGGCCGCCCCGCCTGCCGCCTCTCCTTGCAAACCCGCGAGCAACACATCCGCCGTGAAAAGGCCACCAGCAACATCTGCACCGCCCAGGTCCTGCTCGCCGTCATGGCCAGCATGTATGCCGCCTACCATGGCCCCGAAGGTTTAAAAAAGATCGCCCTCCGCGTGCATGGCGCCGCCGTCTGGCTCGCTCGCGAGGTCATGTGGGCCGGGCTCGACATCGCCAGCGATGATTACTTCGACACCCTCACCGTGCGTGTCCACAAAGCCGACGACGTGCTCCGCTCTGCGCTGCTCTTTGGCATCAACCTTCGCAAGGTCGATGACACCCACGTCAGCATCGCGCTCGACGAACGCATCACGCCGGAAGAACTCATCAATCTCGCCGCCGCCCTCGGCATCAAGAAAGCACGCCAGAAGCCCGAACTCGATGATGCGGTGGAACCCCACTTCTCCGCCCTCTATTTCCGCGAGTCCGCCTACCTGACGCATCACGTTTTCAACCGTTATCACAGCGAGACCGAGATGATGCGCTACCTGCATCGCCTGGAGTCCAAGGACATCGCGCTCAACCGCAGCATGATCCCGCTCGGCTCCTGCACCATGAAGCTGAACGCCGCCGCCGAGATGATGCCGCTGAGCTGGCCGGAGGTGAATTCGATCCATCCCTTTGCTCCCGCCGATCAGTCGGAAGGCTACCGCGCCATGTTTACCGAGCTGGAAAATTGGTTGGCCGAATGCACCGGCTTCGATGCCGTCTCGCTTCAGCCGAATGCCGGATCACAGGGCGAATACGCCGGCCTGCTCGCCATCAAGCGCTTCCATGCCTCGCGAGGTGAGGCCCACCGCGATGTCTGCCTCATCCCCACCAGCGCCCACGGCACGAATCCCGCCAGCGCCGTCATGTGCGCCTTCAAGGTCGTGCCCGTCGCTTGTGATGACCACGGCAACATCTCGCTCGATGACCTGAAAGCCAAGTTCGAGGCCAACGCGGGCAAGGTCGCTGCGCTAATGGTCACCTACCCGAGCACGCACGGCGTCTTTGAGGAAAGCATCAGCGAAATCTGCCGCCTCACGCACGAACACGGCGGTCAGGTTTACATGGATGGCGCAAACATGAACGCCCAGGTCGGCCTCACCTCGCCCGGCAAGATCGGGGCCGATGTCTGCCATCTCAACCTGCACAAAACCTTCTGCATCCCGCATGGCGGCGGAGGCCCCGGCGTCGGCCCCATCGCCGTCGGCGCGCATTTAAAGCCGCACCTGCCCGGCCACATCACCTGGAGTGACAAAGCCGAAGGCGCGGTCTGCTCCGCCCCCTGGGGCAGCGCCAGCATCTGCACCATCTCCTGGATGTACATCGCCATGATGGGCCCCCGCCTGGCCGATGCCACGAAGTTCGCCATCCTGAATGCGAACTACGTCGCCAAGAAGCTCGCCCCCCACTTCCCCACGCTTTACAAAGGTCGCAGCGGCTTCGTGGCCCACGAGTGCATCCTGGATCTCCGCCACTTCGGCAAAGTCACCGTCGAGGACGTGGCGAAGCGGCTCATGGACTTCGGCTATCACGCGCCCACGATGAGCTGGCCCGTCGGCGGCACCCTCATGGTCGAACCCACCGAAAGCGAAAGTCAGGCCGAGCTCGACCGCTTCTGTGAAGCCATGGCCTGCATCCACGCCGAGATCCTCGGCGTGGAGGAAGGCCGCTTCCACGCTACCGACAACACCCTCAAGCGCGCGCCCCACACCGCCGAGTTCGTCACCAAAAGCGACTGGCCTCATGCCTACACCCGCGAATCCGCCGCCTATCCCCTGCCCTGGGTCAAAGAGTCCAAATACTGGCCGCCCGTGGCTCGTGTGGACAACGTCTTTGGCGACCGCCACCTCGTCTGCTCCTGCCCAAGCGTCGAAGAAGCCGCCGCAAGCTGAGTTCAAGTCGCCGCGATCCAGCGCTGCCAGAGCCGCAGCACTGGAGCCAGCGCGACAAACCCGAAGGCGAGAGGCAGGGACACCTGGCTCACCGCCAGCGCATCCACGATCGGGATGCCCGCCAGCAGCAGCCCCACCGCACGCCCGATAGCCGGGCCGCCTTGGCGCATGATGCGCATGGCAAAGAGCACCCAGAGGGCGAAGACGCCGATGATTACCAGTGGGATGAGCGGGGTGAAATCAGCGAGGATCATCACACGCTTCGCGTTGTTTCCCCAAGTTTCCCTGAATGCCGAAATGGCCGGAGACCAAAGGATGCAAATAGAGAACCAGCGGCTGACTTTGGAGCTGGCTGACTTCTTCGATTCCTGTCTCGCCACTATGGTCAGACCCACGATGTAGGCTCCCAAACCCAAAGCAGGTTCCCAATGGAATCGCCAAAGATCCTCACCGGATACAGCCATCAAGAAGAGCAGCACCCGGCACATCCCCATCACCCAAACCGCGCCCGCCCATGGCTTATGGTAGAGGTCGTAAAATAAAATACACCCCACCAGCGCTGTCGTGATCTCCCAACTCGCCGTGCCGAGAAACACCGCGAGATACCACCCCAGCGCCAGCATTCCCAATCCCACCGACCAAGCCGCCGCCCTACTCACGCGACCACTCGGGATCGGACGTTCCTGCCGATGCTCGCGGTCGAAGCGGACATCTGCCGCGTCATTGAGGATCATTCCGCCCGTATAGAGCAGCGCCCCTGCGGCCAGCATCCAAAGCAGCAGCGGATTTCCCAAATCACCCCCGGCGAGCAGCCACCCGGCGGTCACGTTTGTCCAGACCGTGGGCAGGTTGGAGATGCGGGCAAGCTCTAGCCAGGCGCGGATCATGGGAGCGATTGGCTTTGGGCTAGTTTCAGACCTTCGTCAGACTCGTCAGCTTCGTCGTCACCTGCTGACGGACGGGGATCTTCTTCCCCTGGATCTCGAGCTGGATGTCCGCCCGGAAGGCTCCAAAAGAAACCGTGCCGCGTTCCAGATCGAAGAGCACCTGCCCGAAGACCCGCGAGCCATCGCCGATGGTGACAGCGCGTGATCCGGCGGACTCGTCAGCGCGCTTCATCTCACCTTCAAAAGATACCTTGGCCTGAGGACGGCCTTCATAGTCCACCAGCGCCTCCAGTTTGGCCCGCAGCTCGATGTTCACCGTGCCTGCGCTGGGAAAGTTCACCGTCTCCTGCGAGGTCCAGCGGTCACCCGTCTTCACCGGCATCTTCGGCAGCCCCATTTCCAGAGAGCGGCGGTAGAGATCCGCCACCTGCCGTGCCTCGGAGATTTTTTCCAAATCAGGCCCCTCCTCCTTCGCCGGAGTCATCGCGCTGGAGTCACGCACCTCGATGAAGCGGTCCTCGGCGTCGTAGGCCAGCACAAACGTTTTGCCCACACTTTGGCCGACGGAGGCACGGATCATTGGGTTCGCCTTTTCCAGATTCGTCGAGTCGAAGAGTTCCTTCTTCCCGTTGAGCATTACCTCACCACTGAGCGCGGCAAAGGTCACTCGCGCCTGCTTTTCGCCGCTGGCAGCACCGGTCACACGAATCTCCGTCGTCTGCTTCACCTTCATTTTTTGATCCTCCGGCTTGCCGATGGCGGTGAGGCCGGTGGTCGTCTCCGTGGTCGTTTCCTGCACATAGGCATGGTCCGGGAGCCAGCGCAGCCGCAGGGAGAGAGCCTCCTCCTGGGCCTGCACGGCGGGGTGGAGGAGGCACAAAAAACAAAGGATAAACAGATGGCGGAGCATGGCCCCCCGTCGTAGGTCAGACAGGCTTGGAATGCAACCCCGCTGCGTAGCTGGGGATAGGCCGAAAATATTTCGCGAGGAAACTTGGCACGCTTCCCGCTTTTGGATAAATCTCGAAGCAATCAACCTGCGGAAAATCACCTCTGGTCTTCTCTGGTCGTTGCATAATCCGCCAAACCACACAACTAATTGCTCAGCCATGAAAAAAGTCGAAGCGATCATCAAGCCCTTCAAACTCGAAGACGTCAAAGAAGCCCTCTCTGAAGTGGGAGTGGAAGGCATGACCGTCGTCGAGGTCAAAGGGTTCGGCCGTCAAAAGGGCCATACTGAAATCTACCGCGGTTCCGAATACACCGTGGACTTCCTTCCCAAAGTGAAGATCGAGGTCGTCGTCGAAGACTCCCGCAGCGAAACCGTCGTCGATGCCATCGTCAAAGCCGCCAACACCGGCAAGATCGGTGACGGCAAGGTCTTCGTGAGCGATGTCCTCGAAGCCGTCCGCATCCGCACTGGTGAGCGTGGTTCCGACGCCGTCTCCGGCTCCTAATTTTCCCCTCCCCCGAGACCTGAAATCCATCAACACCCGCCGTGGCGCAAGTCCGGCGGGTTTGTTGTTTTCAGGGTCGGACTCGACCATCGAAAGAGCCGGGCGTCGTCATGGCGTATGCTGTCCATGCGCTCACAACTTGCTCTTCTCTGTCTCGTCACCTCTCTCCAGGCCGCGCCTTATCCAGAAAAGACACCCGACACGCCAGGGAACCGAATGCTGCAAAGCTACTGGGAACGGCAGGTGAATGAGATCGAGCAGACCGGCGGACTAAAGCACATCCAAAGTGCCGATGACTGGAAAGCCAAGGCACCCGAGTATCGCCGCCAGCTCGCCGAGATGCTCGGGCTCGATCCGATGCCAGCGCGCACGCCGCTCCAAGCCACGAAGACTGGCGATCTCGCGGGCGACGGCTGGCGCGTGGAAAAGATGCACTACCAGGCCGTGCCGGGACTTTACGTCACGGCAAATCTCTACCTGCCCGCGAAGGTGGAGAAGCCGCTGCCAGCCATCCTTTATGTCTGCGGCCATGCCAATGTCGTGAAGGACGGCGTGAGTTACGGCAACAAGACCGGCTATCATCACCACGGCATCTGGTTTGCCCGTCACGGCTACGTCTGCCTGATCATCGATACCGTCCAGCTCGGCGAGATCCGTGGCGAGCATCACGGCACCTACAGCAAAGGCCGCTGGTGGTGGTATTCACGCGGCTACACGCCAGCCGGACTCGAAGCCTGGGCGGGGATGCGCGGGCTCGATTATCTCGAAACACGCCCCGAGGTGGACAAGACACGCTTCGGCGTCACCGGCCGCAGCGGCGGCGGAGCCTACTCCTGGTGGGTGGCCGCGCTGGATGAGCGCATCAAGGCCGCCGCACCCACGGCTGGCGTGACGAACATGCGCAACCATGTCGTGGATGGCTGCGTGGAAGGTCACTGCGACTGCATGTTTTATGTGAACACCTACCGCTGGGACTATGACCGCCTCGTGGCGCTGGTGGCACCGCGCGCCCTGCTCATCTGCAACACGGACAAAGACAGCATCTTCCCCATCAACGGCGTCTTTGACCTCCATCAAAAAGTCAGCCGCATCTACTCCCTGCTCGGTGCCGATGCCAAACTCGGCCTGCAAGTGGCCGAAGGTCCGCACAAAGATCTCCAGCCGCTGAACAACGGCGCTTTCCACTGGTTCGAGCGTCATCTCAAAGGTGCCGACCCCATGGCCGTGCTGGATGAAGGCGCAAAAAAGCAGCTCGAACCCGAGCAGCTCCAGGTCTTCAAAGAACTGCCGAAGGACGAAAAGAACACCACCATCGACCAGACCTTCGTCGCGCAGGCCAAAGCTCCTGAAGTCCCCGGCTCACAGGGCGACTGGAATCAGCAAAAGGAAACCTGGATGACTGCGCTGAAGGACAAAGTCCTCGCCGGGTGGCCAAAGGAAGTCGCCGCCATCCAGCCGAACAAAGAAGGCCGCAGCGAGCGCGACGGCATCGAGTTCACCGCCTACGACTTCGAGTCCGAACCCGGAGTCCGGCTGCGTCTGCACATCGCCCACCGCGCCGGTTTGCGGCTGGAAGATCTGGAACTCGTCGCGCTGAACGTGCTTGATGCCGAAGGCTGGGAACACTTCATCGGCACCTACCACTCACGATTCGGCAAGCACTTCGATGTCTTCCCATCCATCAAGCCGGATGAAAAAGCCTTCGAGAGCGAGAAGAAGATGTTTGAGACCTTCAAGTGGGGCATGGCATACCTCGCCCCGCGTGGCGTTGGCCCCACCGAATGGACCGGCAGTGAGAAAGCCCAGACGCAGCGTCTCCGCCGCTTCTACCTCCTCGGCCAGACCGCCGACTCCATGCGCGCCTGGGACATCCGCCGCGCCGTGCAGGCTGTGAAACAAATCGCCGGACTTGAGAAGAAACCGCTGTGGATTCAGGGCCAGCGCGACATGGCCGTCAATGCCCTCTACGCCTCCCTCTTCGAAGACGGCATCACACGCCTCGATCTGCACGAACTTCCCACCAGCCACGCCAGCGGTCCCGCCTACCTGAACGTGCTCAAGTATCTCGACCTGCCACAGGCCGCCGCTCTCGCTGCTGAAAAGACCCGAGTGATCATTTACAGCGCCGATGAAAAGGCCTGGGCCTATCCCGCCGGAGTCGTGAAGCTCCTCGGCCTGCCCGAGAAGCAGTGGCAGATCAGGAAGCCCATGGCGGCAGAGTGATCTCACTTCGCCACCGACAATAACTCCGCCGGAGCAGCCTCGATCTTCTCGAAGACCCGCGCCGGGATGTCCACCGCCCTCATTTTGCCGGACATTTTGTCCCGCTGGACACAGGCGGCGATGATGCGCCCTTCGGCACTCAGCTCACCATCCTTTTTCCAAAAGCGGATCAGGTAGCGGATCGTCTTCCTCCGCACTTCTTCGACGAGCAGCTCCATCGTGAACTCCTCCTCAAAGCGCAGTGGAGCCTTGTAATCGCACGAGGCATGAACCCGCGGCCAGCCCACGCGCTCGCCATCGGTGACTTCATTGTGCCCATCCCAGATCGACATCCCCAACGCGCGAAAGAAGTCATGCTCCACGCGCTCCATGTAGCGGAAGAAGTTCGAGAAATGCACGATGCCCGCCATGTCGGTATCGGCGAACTGGACGCGGTCGGTGAGCGTGTGACGGTAGGGCATGACGAATGTCTGGCGCAGGGCCGTCCATCATTCAAGCTCTCGCAAAGCCTGCCCGAGATGCGCGATCACATCCGTGGGCAGCACGGAGTTTTGGCCCATGCTCAGCGCCGCGATCTCCGCCGCACGTCCGCAGCTCCAGGCTCCGAGCCCTGCGGCATGGTGCAAATCCAGTCCTTGTCCGGCAAACGCGGCGCACACGCCGGTGAGCACGTCTCCCATGCCGCCCGTGGCCATGCCGGGGTGGCCTGTGGTATTAAAATAGGTCGGCGGACCTTCGGTCGCGATCACGGTGCGTGCGCCTTTCAGCAGCAGCGTGTTTCCCGGATGCGCCATGGCCCAAAGCTCCGCCTGACTAATGCGCGGATGGGCATCACAATCTCCTGCCAGCCGCGCCATTTCACCGGGATGCGGGGTCAAAAGTCGCGATGGCGTGGAGGTGAGAAACACAGGCACCTCCGCGCGTGCGACCATCGTGATCGCATCCGCATCCACTACGGCGGGAACGCTGGCGTATTGGATCACGGTCAGCACCTCGTCCTCATATTCAAAGCCAAGCCCCGGACCGATGGCGAGCACATCAAACTTCATCTCCAGCACCTCGCGGTAATCCTTCACCAGCTTCACCATCACTTCAGGCGGCACAAGCGATGCGAGGAGTGGATAGACCTCCTCCTTCACCAGCAACGTCACCATCCCAGCCCCGGCACGCAATGCGCCGCCACAAGCCAACACGGCAGCACCAATGAAGCCACGCGATCCCGCGATGATGCCGACTCGCCCCGCCTGACCTTTGTGAAACTCAAAGCTCCGCCGTGGCAGGAAGCTACGCACCAGTTCAGGCATGAGTAGTTGCGGACTGTGATCATCCTCAGCTCTGAGTTCACGCAGCGGCACGACTGCAAGCCGCCCAACGAAGGGTGTGGCAGCATCTGCCACGAGCCCAGCTTTGCCACAGGCCACCGTCACGGTGAGATCCGCGATGACGCAATCGGGTGATGGCTCGCCCGTGTCACCGTCCAGACCAGACGGAATGTCCATCGCCACCGTGAAAGCGTGTGCCTCCTGATGCAGAGCATTCATCTCAGCGGCGAGGGCACGGATGTCAGCCCGCATCTCTCCGACCGCACCGATGCCGAGCAAGCCATCGAGTTGCACGATGGGCCGCGCGAGTTCATCGACCTTCGCCGGTGCTTCGAGCACGCGCAGATTCGTGAAGGCATCAAGATGGCCTTTCGGCAATGGCTTCAGCTTCTCGATGGGCCCGCTCAATCTCGCCAGCACCTGCCAGCCGAGCTTTTGCAATTCACGCGCTGCGACGAGTGCATCACCACCATTGTTTCCACTGCCGAGATAAAGGATCAGCGTGCCTGGCTGCGGAAAGAATCGCTGCACCTCTTTGGCGATGCCGATGCCCGCCTGCTCCATCAAATCCGCTGCGCTCACACCTCGATCAAAGACGCGCTGCTCGATCTCCTGCATCTGGTGGCAAGTCACGAGCATGGCGGGAAACCTCAGTTCGCTTTTTTATACGACACGATCCCCTGGGCGATGCCCTCGGCGATGCGGTTGCGAAACTCGCCCGTCATCATGCGGGCGCGCTCGGTCGAGTTGCTCACGAAGCCGCACTCGATGAGCACGGAAGGATTACGCGTGGTCTCGCGGATAACGTGGAAGCTGGCGTGCTTCACGCCGCGATTCGTCATGCTCGTGCGCTGCACGAGATAGGCCTGAATGTAGGCCGCGAGCGTGTAGCCCTTCGTGTGATAGTAATAGCTCTCCACTCCCGCGCCGCTGCCGCCGCGATTGTAGTTGTAGTGAACGCTCACGAAGATCGCGTTGCCATAGCGGTTGCCCGCGGAGGCTCGACCTGACAGCGGAATGAAGACATCGCGCGAGCGGGTCATGATCACCTTGAGGCCAGCCTTTTTCAAAAGCTGTTCCACTCGGCGCGCCGTATCCAGCGCGAGGTGCTTTTCATAAACGTAGCCGATGGCCGCTCCGCGATCGAAGTCGCCATGACCGGCGTCGAGCACCACGGTGTCAAAGGCCTGAACCAAGGGCGAGGCCAGGAGCACAAGCGCCGAAAGCCAGACGTTCAGAGAACGGCGAAATACTGGTGGGAAGAGAGAGGCGCAGACCATGCCAGGAAAAGGGGAATCGCGTGACACGCAGAGGCCGTGCCATGCTGGACTCTATGCGTTAGCGGTTTTGACCGGATGTAGCAAGCCCTTTGGATGAACTCTCATTGCGTTCATTTGTGACGTCCTGACAGGGCACCTGCCGCCATGGCGTAGTTCTGGAGCCATGCCCACCGACCGCCGCTCCTTCCTCAAGTCCTCCTCCCTCGCTGCCAGCGCCCTCGCTTTCCCCGCTGTGGTGAAGTCTGCCAGCCCGAACTCAAAGCTCCAAGTCGTGTCCGTGGGCGCGAACGGCATGGCTTTCAGCGACATCAAGAACATTGGTGGTCATGCGAACGTGCAATACGTCGGCTTCTGCGACATCGACAGCACCCGCTTCGACAAGGTCGATGCCGAGCATCCCGGCGTGGCGCACTTTGCCGACTTCCGCGAGATGTTCGCCAAGCTGGGCGACAAGTTTGACGCGGTGAACGTCGGCATCCCCGACCATATGCACGCAAAGGTGGCCATCGACGCCATGCGCATGGGCAAGCACGTCTATTGCCAGAAGCCGCTCGCACACACCGTCTGGGAAGCGCGCCAGATGCGCCTGGAAGCCGCGAAGGCCAAGGTCGTGACCCAGATGGGAAATCAGATTCACTCGAACCTCGAATACCGCCTCGGCACCCGCCTGATCAAGGAAGGCGCGATTGGCAAAATCAAAGAAGTCTATTCCTGGGTGGCCGTCACCGGCAACGAGCGCAACAAACGACTCGCTCCCGCGCCAGGTGCCAAAGTGCCCGCCCATGTGAACTGGGACCTCTGGCTCGGCGTGGCACCGATGCGTGAGTATGCACCGTGCTACCATCCCTTTGTCTGGCGTGACTGGCAGGACTTCGGCGGCGGCGCGCTGGGTGACTTCGGCTGCCACATTCTTGATCCCGTCTTCACTGCGCTTGGCATCAAAGCCCCGCTCACCATCACGGCTGAAAACAGCGGCGTGAACGAGCACATCTGGCCCACGAACGAAACCATCGAGTATGTCTTCCCTGGCAATGAACTCACCGCTGGCAAGACGCTCAAGGTGACCTGGATGGACGGCGGCCTGCGCCCAGATCGGAAGCTCGCTCGGATGCCTGACAATCTCGAGCTGCCACGCAGCGGCTCGCTCTTCATCGGTGAGGAAGGAAACATGGTGCTCGCTCATGTCGCCGGACCTCGAATGTATCCTTTGGAGAAGTTCACTGGCTTCAAGTATCCCAAAGAGCAGGGCCTGAGCCACTGGCACCGCTGGGTGGACGCCTGCCTCGGCGGCGAAAAGACCAGCGATGGCTTCGACTACGCCGGTCCGCTTTCAGAAACCGTGCAACTCGGCAATGTCGCCACGCGTCTCGCCATCGGTGAAATCGACCAGCGCACCGGTCGCCCGCTTGATCTCAAGACCCTCGAATGGGACACCGAAGCCTTCGCCTTCAAAAACAACCCCGCCGCCGACCAGCTTCTCACGAAGACCTACCGCGAAGGCTGGGCCATCTGAGTTCGTAGTTCGGGCTTCAGCCAGTGCTTGAGCTAGGCGTCCAATCCCCGGCTAAAGCCCGGAACTACAAACCCAATCCGGCATAATACGGAGCGATCCGCCGCGCGTGCTCGTCATACGCGGCTTCGAAGAGTGCCGTGGCGCGCTCGGCTCCGACAACGACTCCCGCTGTAAGTACCTTGGGTGGCTGACCTGCTTTCACGAGACGGTCAGCCACTTCGGCTTTGATAGCATTCACGAGCAGGCATCCACCCACCGTGCTGCCAGGGGCGACAGGCGTCTCGAGGCCTTCAATCTTCACCATCGCGTCTCCGACTGGCGCACCGGTATCCAGCACGATGTCGGCAAAGTCCTGGAGCTTCTTGCCACCGGGATGCCGTGTCTTGCTGGCATCGGCGTGGACCTTGGAAATGATGGCCACCACCTTCACACCACGACGCTGAAACTCCTCCGCCATCTCCACCGGCACCACATTGCAGCCGCTGGAAGACACCACGAGCGCGCTATCACCTGCCTTCAGATCAAAGTTCCGCAAAATGCGCGCTGCGAGACCGCTCACGTTCTCCAGGAACATAGCCTGACGCTGTCCATTCGCGCCGACGACGAGGTTATGGAAGGTCAGAGACAGCTCGACGATGGGATTGAACCCAGGGAATGAGCCATAACGCGGCCACATCTCCTCCACGAGGATGCGGCTGTGGCCCGAACCAAAGACATGCACCATTTGCCCAGCGAGGATGGTCTTGGAAAAGAGATCCGCTGTTTGTGAAATGAGCGGAAGCTGCGCGCGGACGCAGTCGATGAGGTTCGCAGATTTGGCGAGGTAGGTTTCAGCAGGAGTCATGAAGGTGAAATGTTAAGTTGATGAACGCAGCCATAAGCTCCCGCCCATTCTCCCGCCGAAGCGAGAGCGAGTCGAACGCGATGCCCGCCCGGAGCCCATTCAAACTCGTCGAGGCAGGTTTGCAGCGGCAGCATGAGCTGATCCCCTGCACCGGAGGCAATGCCGCCGCCGAGGATGACGAGTTCGGGATCGAGGACATTAATGAGCGAAACAATGCCGACGGCCAGGTAGCGCACAGATTCGAGCCACAGTGCTTGTGCCTCCACATCACCGGAAGCGGCGGCAGCCACGAGCACATGCGTGTTGGCATACATGCCAGCCCCGCGCTCCTGAAGCGTCTTGTTGCCGAGGTAGGATTCCAGACTGCCGGGTGTGTTAAAAATGTCCTTCGGCGCCTTCGCATCGACAGTGATGTGCCCGAGATGCCCACCACGACCAATGTGACCTTTGAGCAACCGTCCGCCGCAGAGCACAGCGCCCCCGACTCCCGTGCCGAGCGTGATCATAAAGACATCCTGGCAGCCCTTCGCCGCACCGATCCATACCTCGCCGAGCAAGGCCGCGTGCGCGTCATTGAGCACCTGCACCTCGCGTTCGAGAAAGCTGGGCCAGTCAAACTTCTCCAGCCCATGCATCCGCCCCGGCATCCAGTCGATGCAGCGCCCGTTCGGGTTCGCCAAACCCGGCGCGGACAGTCCGACGCGCAGCTTTTCGCCACCAGCTTTGGCTTCCAGCTCATGCACGATCTCCCGCACCGTGTGTGCGAAGCGCGGCTCATGACCCACAAACTCGCCATCCAGCGTAGGCTTCGAGATGCTCGTTACCAGTTGGCCTGAAGTGCCATCAATGAGCGCTGCTTTGATGTTCGTGCCGCCGAGATCGATGCCTATCGCCAAACTCATGATGCTTTGTTTCTCCCTTCCGACACAGTCCAACCACCATCCACTGCGATCACCTGCCCGGTGATGAACTTCGCCGCACGAGAAAGCAGGAAGAGCGCTGCCCCATCGCAATCCTCCGGTGCGCCTGCGCGGCCACCATCAAGCGGCTGTTTTGCGGCCACGAAGTCCATGATCGATTCATTGCCCACCGCACGCTGAGACATCGGCGTCTCCACCAGCGCAGGGGCGATGACATTCACGCGGATGTTTTGCGGCGCGTAGTAGCTGGCGATGGACTTGCTGAAGCCGAGGATGCCCGCCTTCGCCGCCGCATAGGCATGACTGGCAAAGAACTCCGGCGAAGGCGACCAACCGAGCACGCTGCCCATGTTCAAAATGCAGCCACCACCTCCCTGCCTGATGAACTGCCGCACCGCCGCGCGATTCGAAAGCATGATGGAACTCAAATTCAGGTCCAGCGTGTAGCGCAGGCCTTCATCGGTCATCTCGTGCAGCGGACCGTCGCCCTTTGCGCGACCACTACCGCCAGCCACATGGTAAAGCGCATCCAGCCTGCCAAATGCCTCCACCGCCAGCGCCACCGCCCGCTCCGAAGTTTCCGACAAAGAAGCATCACCCGCAAAGCCTCGCGCATTGGCACCGAGCTGCGCTAGCGCTGCCTGCACATTCGTTTCTGAACGGCTCGACACCACGACGCGTGCGCCATTTTCCACCAGCGCACGAGCTGCGGACAGGCCTAGCCCGGTGGTACCGCCCATGACGACCACCACCATTCCTTCGACATCGTATCGCGCGCTCATTCGTGACCTGATCTAGTCAAACCCGCCCCCGACCACAATGCCAAACTGCGGATGACAATTCATGGGGCGGGATGGGACATGGAGAGTGCGGCCATGCCAAGCCCCATTATCTCCTCACCATCCACAAGACCACCAGCCAGAGGATCGCGACCAGGGGGAGCGCCAGCCGTGCATCGGAGAGCCAGCCGAGCCCGACGCGCAACCACGAGGGCGTGTGCTGAATGTTCCGCTGAGCACGAGGCCGGAGCCGTCGGGATGCTCGCACCGTGCGTGCAGGAACTGGTGCCGGGACTGGCCCGGGATTTCTCTGCCGCCGGAGCATGGCGTCGTAGTCGGCACGTTTGCTGGTGTCGGCCAGCACGGCATAGGCATCATTGATGCGCTGCATCTTCCACTTGGACTGAGGGCGGTCGCCCGATGTGTCGGGATGATGCTTGAGGGAGAGGGATCGATACGCTGCGCGAATCACCTCATCAGGTGCGTCCTCGGTCACGTACAGATCCTCGTAATGTGTCCTCATGCTTCAAAAGCCAGTTGGCGGCGGCGAGTTTTCGCTCCCGCTCAGACCTCTGGCAACTCGAATCCCGCCGCATACTCCTCCTGGCAGAGCTTGTTCGCCTCGGCGGCGAACTCACCGGTGAACTGGTTGGTCGCTGGATCGAAGTCGAGCCAGGGGCCTGCGATGATTTGCTCCGCTGTGGTGTCGATGCCGTTGTTGGCGAGGTTCTTGAGGAACTCGGTGTAAAGCTCCTGGCCGAACTTGTCGCCTTCGAGACGTTCTTTGACCTCGTTGGGCTTCATCGCCTTGCCGAGTCGATAGGAGACGTTGGCGAGGTGGGACAAACAAGCGGCAGCGTGTCCGTGGCGGATGTGGAGCACGGCTTTGGTGTATTTACCGGCGCGGACGGAATCAATGAAGTTCTTCATATGGTCGGGGCCAGTGAGGAAGTTCTCAAACTTCATGATGGCCTTGCCCTCGTGGTCATAGGCCTTCGATTCGGCGACGTAGCCGCCTTCGCAGTGGATGATGTTGCCGGTGCGCAGGCCTTTGTAAGGCGGCTCGCCGGTTTTGGCGTCGAGGTTGCGCATGGGCAGGCCGAACTTGTCCATGATGAGCGGCACGGGCTCATACGGATGAAAGGCAATCTGGCAGTTTGCGCTCTGGCCATCATCTTTGTAACCCCAGCGATTACCGAAGCTCATGACGCGCTTTGGCAGCGTGTCGGGATCTCCGAGTGCCCAGCGGGCCACGTCGTATTGATGCGGTCCCTGATTACCGATGTCGCCGCCGCCATACGGCCACTGCCAGTGCCAGTCGTAGTGGAACTGCTTCCGCATGATGGGCATCTCGGGGCGTGGTGCGGACCAGAGCTTGTAATCGACGGTGGCGGGCGGTTGCTGCGGGCCATCCACTTTATCAATGCTCAGGCGCAGTCCGTGAACGAGGGCATGGGAGAGCTTCGCCTTGCCGATGTGACCTTCTTTGACCCACTGCATGGCGCTGGCCCAACCTTCGTCGGACCGGCGCTGCATGCCGTGCTGGACGATGATGCCCTTGGCATAAGCCTTCGTCGCGGCAGCCATGAGCTTGGCGCTTTCGATGAGGTTATGGCTGACGGGTTTTTCGACATAGACATGCTTGCCGTGCTGGAGGGCGGTGAGCGCGATCAAGACATGGCTGTGATTCGGCGTGGCGATGGTGACAGCGTCGATGTCCTTGTCCGCACAGCACTCGCGGAAGTCGCGGTAGGTCTTCACTTTGACGCCCAGCTTTTCCAGTTCGGCGACTTTTTTGTCCACGACGGCGGAATCGACATCGCAGAGCGCGACAAGACGCACGCCGGGCACCTTCATCAGCTCCTTGATATGACCGCCCCCACGACCTCGAAAGCCAATGACGGCGACGCGCACATCGCTGTTTGCCCCGAGGTGTGCTGCCCAGGCGGGCGAGGTGGCAGCGGCAAAAGAGGAGGCGAGGAAGCTGCGGCGGGTAGTGGTGGACGTGTTCATGGCGGCATGGAATACGCCGGGTGTAGAACGAGATTTCATCTCGTAAGCTGGTTGGGCGAGTTTGGAACTCGCCAAGGGTCGAGTTGGAAACTCGACACACCAGTTGACGAGTTGGAAACTCGTTTTACGGCGCTGCTGCATGGAGCCACTTCCGACCCTCAGCGAAATCGAAGCCGCCAAGGCGCTCATTCGTCCACACATCCGCGAGACGCCGACCTATCGCTGGCCGCTGCTGGAAGCAGGGCTGGGCTGCGAGCTGTGGCTGAAGCATGAGAACCACACGCCCGTGGGTGCTTTCAAGATCCGTGGTGGGTTGGTGTATATGGACGAGCTGAAACGGCAGCAGCCGGAGGCGCGTGGAGTCATCGCGGCGACGACGGGGAATCACGGGCAGTCCATCGCCTTTGCGGCGAGGCTCAATGGCCTGCGGGCGGTTATCGTGGTGCCGCATGGAAACAACCCGGAGAAGAATGCGGCGATGCGTTCGCTCGGCGCAGAGCTGGTGGAGCATGGGAGCGAGTTTCAGGAGGCCTTGGAATACTCGCGCGAGCTAGCGGTGAAGGAGGGGCTTCATGCCGTGCCGTCGTTTCATCCTTGGTTGGTCCGTGGTGTGGCGACTTACGGCCTGGAGATGTTCCGCTCCGTGGCGGACTTGGACGCTGTGTTTGTGCCCATCGGTCTTGGGTCGGGCTTTTGCGGTATCGCGGCCGCTCGTGAGGCGCTGGGTTTGAAGACGAAGATCATCGGCGTCGTGTCCGAGCATGCTCCGGCCTATGCGCTGTCGTTTCAACAACGGCAGTTCGTGGAGCAGCCGAGCACGACGCGTGTGGCGGAAGGTGTGGCATGCAAGACGCCGAACGCGGAGGCGCTGGAGCACGTGATGCGTCATGCGCATGAGATCGTGACGGTGAACGATGAAGAAGCCATCACCGCCATGCGGGAGATTATCCAGTCTACACACAACATCGCCGAAGGCGCGGGAGCGCTGGCGTATGCGGCGCTGAAGAAGCAGCGGGATCAATGGCAGGGCAAACGCGTGGCCTGCGTGCTCACCGGTGGGAATGCGAGCATCGCGATGATCGCGCGGGCGCTGGCTTGATGAAAAGGAACTCGTGAGAATGACGGCAGATGAAGCGTCTTTTTGTTCCTCATGTCACAACCTCATTCCTCCCAACGTCTCGTTTCACTCGATGCCCTGCGCGGCTTTGACATGTGCTGGATTCTTGGGATGGGCGGAGTCGTGACGGCACTGCAGAAGCAGTTCGCATCGGAGTCGGCCATCACGGGCGTGGTGACGACGCAGCTTGAGCACGCTGCGTGGGATGGGTTCCGCTTTTATGACCTGATCTTCCCCCTGTTTCTGTTCATCGCGGGTGTGTCGATGGCGATTGCTCTGCCACGTCGGTTGCAGCGCGAAGGTCATGCGGGGGCAGTTCGGCATTTGATCGGGAGGGCGCTGATCCTTGTGGCGTTGGGAGTGTTCTTCTCCGGTGGGCTGAAGGATGGCTGGGAGAAGATTCGCTGGCTGGGTGTGCTGCAGCGCATCGGCATTGCCTCGGCGGCGGCGGGGATGATCTCGCTTTGGCTGGGATGGCGGGGACTGCTGATCACGGTCATCACCCTGCTCGGCGGTTATTGCCTGCTGCTGGGGCTGGTGCCAGTGCCGGGGATTGGCGCAGGAGACTTTGCCGAAGGGCGGAATCTGACGAACTACCTTGACTCGATCTGGCTGCCGGGGCGCAAGTATGATGGAGATCACGATCCCGAAGGGGTGCTGAGTACGCTGCCAGCCATCGCCACGGCGCTGCTGGGGCTGCTGGCGGGAAAGTGGATCACGAGCGGCGCGGCGGCATCGAGGAAGGTGCTCGGGCTCATCGGCGCAGGTGTCGTGATGATCGCGCTGGGCTGGGGCTGGCATCCCTTCTTCCCGATCATCAAGAAGATCTGGTCATCGAGCTTTGTGCTGGTGGCAGGCGGCTGGAGCGCGGTGCTGCTGGGGGTGTTTTACTTGATCGTCGATGTGTGCGGCTGGCAGAGGTGGACGACGCCGTTTGTGTGGGTCGGCGCGAATCCGATCACGCTGTATGTGTGCAGCGGCCTGGGCTTCTTCCGAACGATCTCTGAACGCCTCGTCGGTCATCCCGGCATGGAATGGGCCTGGGTGCCCGCCTGCGTGACCTTTGCCCTGATGCTGACAGTGGCGCGCTGGCTGTGGAAGCGCGGGATCTTCATCAAAGTGTGAAGCTGCGTTTAGCGCAGATCAGGTTTCAACGCTCTGCGCATCGGTAGCTGGCGATTCTTCGCGCACCATGCCGTAGTAGCGGCGGCTGGGGAGGCCGAAGGTGAAGCGGTGGAAGAGCCAGAGCATCAAGGCCAGGGCAGGAACGGTGATGACTAGAACCGTGAATACTCCATGCTTTGAGAAAGCTGAAAGCATGCTCACCAAGTTGATGGCTAGATAAAATACGATAGCTGCTGTTGCGGACACGATTGCCGAGGAGAGCTAGCCACTCTTCAAGATGCGAGGGACGGACATTGCGCACTTGGAATTTGCTGCCATAAGGCCACCAGCCAAGGAATTCGTCTCTGATGCCTTCGATTATATCAATGGAGTTGGGAGACTTACCCGCGCTGACCGCAAGAAGCCGGGCGAACAGGTCTTCAAGAGTAGTCTTCTCCACCTCCTTGTCCACCCGCCCCAGGTCCTCGATCCAGGCTTTGAAGCGGCGTTCGGCGATCTTCCGGTCGGTGGTCTTGAGGGAGCGCTCTTTACGCTTGCCCTGGACCTTCTTAACGCCCAAGTAAATGCCGCTCTTGGAATTGCGATAGAGACCGGGAAAGCCAGGGACTTTGAGGAATTCGGAAGTGGAGGAGTGTGATGAACTGGAAGCAGAA
>NZ_JBILYB010000086.1:0-26315 GCF_044378005.1 Prosthecobacter sp. | reverse complement strand
ACCGGTCCTCTGGACTGTTCGGGATGTGGCAGACTATGCACGCTGTAGCACTCGACATGTCAGCAATCTACGAAACCAAGGTCTGCCTTTCCGCAAGGCTGGTCGCTTAGTAAGATTCAGTCCTGAGGCTGTGAAACGCTGGTTTGAGGATTGAACGATATGACCCGCGCTTCCGCATCTACACCGATCTGGGCTCGCCAAAGATCCGGCCCATGTCTCCCGATGAAGTCATGGAATGGCTGAGCGAAGCATACGACGGCTTCGGTTGGCGCGACAAGCAAAGCCTGGTTCACCAACTCGCACGCTTCATCACGCCCTACTGCCGTGGCTTGATGGGCTGGGATGCACGCTTCCCGCTCTGGCACTATTCCGCCAACCGCCCACGCGCCGGGAAGGACTATCTCGCAGGTGTGACGCACATGGTTTACGAAGGCCATAGCTGCGAGGACAGCGTTCTGGAACGTGAGTCCGAGGAAACACGCAAGCGCATCACGGCCGCGTTGATGAGCGGGCGGCGGATGCTGCACTTCGCCAACTGTCAGGGCCACATCCAGGACGCCTGCTTCATCGGCGCGATCACCAGCAAGATGTTTGCCGCACGCAACCTTGACAGCACCGAGGGCAAAGCTGATTTGAAGCTGCCTAACGAGATCGAGTTCAGCATCTCCGCCAACATCGGCCTCACTTTCCGACCAGACGTGGAACCGCGCACCCGGCGCATCTCACTCATGTTCGCTGAAAAAACGCTAACGGGCGGTTGTTTCCCAAACCCGACCTGCATGGCTGGCTGCTGCGGCATCGCAGCGAGATGCTCTCCGCAGTGGCCGCGTTGGTTCGGCGCTGGATGGATGCAGGTTGCCCCTGCGGCCCGACGCCCTTCAGCAGCTTTCCTGAGTGGGCGGCCATCGTCGGCGGCATCATTATGGTCACTGGCATGGGTGATCCCTGTCTGCCGCACGATGATGATGGTGGCCTGCCTGCCGACCGGCAGACGGAAGCGATGAAGGCACTGTTTGCCGCATGCTTCGCCACGTATCCCGACAAGTGGATCACCAAAGGTGAAATCTACGACGTGATCATCGCACATGACGACGAGGACATGTTCTCGTGGTCGGTGATCTGGCCGAGAAGGGTGTGAAGACACGGGTTGGAAAAGATCTCCGGGCAATTTCGAGGCCGCCAGCTCGGTGGCATCGCTATGCGAGTGGACGACCGAGTGCGTGAAACGCAGAAACAGAAGTTCATCTTCACTGCCGCGAGGAATGAGCATGTGGACTTGGTCGGTGAACTGTTCGGCATCTCGGCGCACATGGCGCACTCACCCGACGCTGATGAAACCGCTCCGGTGGTAAATGCCGGCGCAAAACCCACTTTTGAAGCCATTCAATCCTCTAAATCCGGCGCACGTGGCGCACTAGGCGCACGTGGTTCCTCTGTGTCAGACACTGGGGAAATAATTCATGATGATATTAAAAATAAAAAAATATATATAGATGGTAGTACATGTGGAGAGGAGTGCGTGCGCCTTGTGCGCCACGTGCGCCTAACCCCGATTCCAGTCACTTCACGCAACACTCTCCCTCAAATTGCCGTCACGATCATGGAGGCTAAATCTGTTGCCCTCGATCTGGAAACCTACGGTCCGCGCAAAGGCGATGGTCTCGATCCATTGACCGGTGACATCCGGCTGCTCTCGCTGTGAGTAGAGAACCAGCAGCCTTGGATCATCGACCTCCGCGCCATCGGCTACGATCTCGGTGAACTGAAGACAGTCCTCGAATCCGTCGAGATCATCGCCCACAACGCCAAGTTCGATCTGCTCTGGCTTCGCGTGAAGTGCGGGCTGCGTGCCACGCGCGTGTTCTGCACGCTGGTGGCCGCTCGACTGCTCAGCGCTGGTACCAAACCCGGCAACGATCTCGACAAGTGCCTGGAGCGTTACCAGGGCATCGAGCCTGCGCCTGATTAATGAGAGCACTTCACCGCCCTCGTGAATACGCCAGTTCATGCCGGATGCGCTGATGGCATGAAGCAGGCGCTTATTCGCATCGCACAGCAATTGCCCCCGACGCTACCTCATCTCCATCGTAAATGATGAAGGGCTCGTGCCATGAGCGTGTTCGACATGCTGCGCCACTACCGCTACCGCATCATTCGCTTCGCCGACAATGCCTGGATCGGCCGCAATACCCAACAGCAATCTCAAGTAGGAGGTGCGTCATGAACACCTTAGGGACTCCTCAAAAACAAAATCCCCTGGGGACACTTTTTTGACCCAAATCCCCAAGTCTCATGGGGATCGAGGGATAATCCCTATCTCTCTAAAGAGAGAGCGCGAATCAGCTGAAACTGGACTCGCGCGCGCTGTGCGTAACGTCTCACTCAACGCAAGCGCCTCCGGTAGCAGTCGCCCGACATCCTCCGTCACCACCCACCCCAACCACGTCCCAACCCAAAGCCCACACCCGTGCGTCTCCCGAGCTTACCGGTGACAGGCGCACTTGGCGCACAAAGCGCACTTCGCCCCTGCGCCAAAACTCCAGAGCTTTAAATTGGAGGAAAAAAATAAAAATAGAGAAGATATAAAGGGGGACAGTACACACACAGAGGCAGCACTGCGCTTTGTGCGCCAAGTGCGCAGCGCGTCCGACCTCCCGGCCATAGCTGCCGCGATTCGCGATCAAATCACGCTGGAGAATGTTGCGCGACTGGCTGAGCTATTTCAGCGTGGTTTTTAAAGACCATCTGCGTGACACTGGCTGCCTTCGAGGTGGATTCTGCCACACTCACCTTCGCGTCAGTCACAGACGCGCCAGAGGGCTGTTTGCGAACCAAAGCGGGCGATCTCACTTACCCTCGTGCAGCATGCTCAGCGCTTCACCAATCGCCCTTTGGTTCATCGCTTGAATGTCGAATTGCCCCCAAGGAACAAATGCCGCTCAAGGTGTGTGCCAAGCGTCGTAAGTCCCCAAAACGGCGCTGACTGCGAACTCGGGAAACTCGGGAAACTCGTGCGCGGGACGAGAAAGAAAAGCGCCGCGCGCGAACTCGGGAAACTCGTCCCACCCCCTATAGGGGGAGACGAGTTCCAGGACGAGTTCGTGCATGTGAAAAAAATAAACAACGTCAGGACGAGTTCCGGGACGAGTTCGGCACATGCCACCACCGCAGCCGGCATAATTCGCCATAGACAAGAAAGGGGACTGAGGCCCAGCAGTCTGCCGCAGTGCTGAACGCGTTGACACGAACGCTGTTGTTAATTGCTCATGAGCACCCTTACCACCACACGCTGTTACATCTCGCTGAACCGCCTCGCTCAACTCACCGGCCACAGCCGCGTGACGCTCCTGCTGCGCCTGAAGGATGGCAAGCTCCTGGCCGATGCCGCCATGGACATTGGTGGCGGCAAACTGCTGCCCCTATTCCTCGCCGATAAAGCCGCTTCTTCCCAGGCTGCCGCAACCACGGCTGAGCACCCATTGCTGTGATCCATCTTTGCGCCACAACGGCAGCACTCATCGCTTCACACCATCGACAAGTCACACACACCATGCCGCCCTCGCTCAACCTCCTGATCCAATCCCTGAAACTGCCCTCCCTCGGCAAGGTCCAGGTCCTCGCCCTCAAATCATTGCAAGACAACTGGGAGCGGCACTCGGAACGGATGGAGCAGTTGCGCCCGGAGCGTGCCATGCTCGATCAAAAGGCCGCATACGGGGCCTACACGGCTAATCCCTCCCCGGAGAACGAGCAACGACTGGCTGTGCTCGCTGATGAACGCCTCACCACCAAACGCTACGCGCTGCTGCGCCAAGCCCACGCGGAGGTCAGGCACCAGATCATGGGGAAAGCGACCTCGCTGCTTCGATCTCACCTTAAATCCATCCAGCACAGCTTGAGGACGGAGTTGGAGTCGCGGGAGGCTGCCGCTGAAGCCGAAGCACGCAGCAAGTGCGCGGATGAAGGTTGTCTACAGATGCGTATGGCTGCTGATGAGTTGGCTCAATGGATCAAATTGTTCGATCAAGGGCTGGAGGGTGACGAAGACGGCTGGCCGGAAATGTTCTCAGATGCGCTGCAATGCCTCGGCGGCGAGGCCGCCTCGGCCAAGAAATCACCCGCATCGCGCCCTTCCAACCTTGTTGCGCAACAATGATGCACAACCATGACACTTGGGAAGCTTCCGCTGCTGCCTCAGCACGCCTGCACCGTCGCTTATCACGGCTGATCATCATGCGTGCGCAACAGCCTTACTCATCAGGGTTTAGCAGGCCTCATGGCCGTCCGCAGCTGACTGCAACCTAACGGTGAGAGGAATTGAGAAGGGGATGGAAAATCAGAGGCAATGTCCGAGATCAAGCCAGCGCAGGATGCTCGTTTGGTAAGCATTTACGTGCTGGTGCAAGCCGTTGGAGGGGTAAGTGTGCGCCTGCCTGCTTGAACGTGGGAAGGCTTCATGACGGCCTGGAACTCGAAAAAAGTGGAAAGCTGAAATTTGCGTTCTCATGGAATTTGCGTGGTGGTGTGCCAACCCAGGGTCACGGGCGCAGACGGAAAAAGATTGCTTGAACACAAATCGAAGCGGCCTGTTTTTAAAAAACTGCAGAAGCACAACCTGGAACTCCCAACAGCGCCACCCGTCATAGGACGAATTCCCCGGCCACCCCAACGAATCCAAAGCATTGATGATACAAAGGATCCAGCTGAACAAAAGCCAGCCTCATTAACACAAGTAAAAGGAATCGGTGTTGCTGCTGTTAGGCCTGACAACCAAGAATTCGACGAAGCCACGGCTCAACGAATTGGTGATCTTCTGCAAGAATTTGTTGTTGGCTTGGACAGCAAAAAAGAGGTTCGACGACGCCTTGGTCATCGCCCGACTGCATCGCAAGGTGCAGCCGCAAAATTTGACGGGTTACTACACTGAAGCGTTGACGCTTTTCAGCTTAGGCCGTTATGACGAGGCAAGGGGAGTCCTTTTGAATGCACCCGAAGCTGGCCTACAACTTGATCAACCTGTTCCGGAACTTCGGGCTCAACAGTCGCAACGCCGCCACCTTGGCGACTTTGAGATCCTATTGGTTTGCAATAGGTGGCTGGGTCAGCCAGCACGTCCGCAAACGAGTGCTCAAGCTGTCACAGGCCCGCGCCAAGCGCCCTTGGATGGACACCATCTTCCGCCAGATCGACACGCATCCACCTCCCTTCAAATACTCAAATGCATAGCGCAGATTGAAGCTGTCAGGATGGCCTTGGCTTGATCCGCAGCCATCGGAGACGCGCGTCCGCTATTTTCCCATTCGATGCGGGTGTAGGCTGAGGAGTCCTTCTCATCATCAAAAGCGACCACCAAGCTCACAGGTTCATTCTAAAAAGCGGCTGCATCTTGTCTGCTGGGCTTCAACGGTCTGGGGCTTTTATAGGCCACACGGCGCTTTTCGTAATCATAGATTAGCACGAGAGGTTCCGTGTCGTCCTGGTTCCCAGGACCGCCGACCACCGCCAGCAAATGGCGATCTCGATTCATGGTCATCTCAAAGGCAAGTGATGGAAGGAGAACACGCTCCCTACCCTGCCCAATGCTGAGGTCCCACACGTTAAGCATTCCCTGAGCCGATGCGCCACTGCGCCGCTCATGGATGACCTGCGAAGAAATCGCGACTCCCATTCGCGTGTCCAGCACTACCGAATGATTGATATAGCCGTCACTATATGGAGTGGTGTCCACATACACATGCCTATCGTCTGCGGCTAAAACTGAGAGGCTGAAACAGCCGAGCAGAAGTGTTGGCATCACTGGTAGAGAGTAGATCAGTACGTTCATCACGGGGGAAAGATCGTGGGACTGGCTATTCACAGCATGACTTTGGTCGCCTATGCTTAGTCCGTGTCGATCTGGTAAGACCAAGATGGGCGGAGCGGAACACCAAGGGCAGGAAGAAGGGTTGATAGAACCAGAAACACTTCCTTTATCGTGGCCGTGCAGCACGGCGCACCGTGCGGATGAACCAGAGCACGATCATGAGCACCGCGAAGGCGGCGAGGGCGATGATGCCACGAGTGATCCACTGCTCAGTGGTCACTCGGCCGGGGATGAGGGAGCTGCTTTCATTGCCCCAGACTTTCTCTGCCGTGGCGACGTTGTGGATGCCGATGCTGGCGCGCAAAGTGAGGGCTCCATCGCCGCTGCGGTCGATGTCGATGCGTGGGAGAATGACGGATTCAGCACCGACGAGGGACAGCTTTTGCATGGTGGCCTTGTTCAGGGAGTCCTCGAAGTTCTGCTGGAACTCGATCTCGGTCAGCACCTTTTCCAGCACCTTGTCCGTGCGGGTGTAGAGCTTGTAACCAGCCGCACCGGCCTTTTGTGTGAAGGCGTTTTCAAACTGGAGGGTGAAGTAGCCCTGGTCGATGTCCTTCGACAGCGGGAGGATGATGTAGCTTTTACCGCCGCTGGCATTGCTGCCGGCAAACTCGGCCAGCACCTGGGAGATGGCCGCGCGTCCGGCGTCCTTCAGAGTGGCGATGTCGATGTCATCTGGAAGTGTCAGCGGACGAGGTTGGGAGATGCCCTGGGCGGTGGCGGAAGTGGCAAGCGCAAGAAAGGCGGCGAGAGCGAGTGAGAGCAGTTTCATGGGAGGTAAGTCAAAGTTTCGGGTTTCAAGTTACAAGCAGGAGCCGGGGCATTTACTTGGTCCAGTCGGGGTTCTTCTGGCGGAGCTTTTCGTTTTGCACGATGCGGATGTGCTTCACGTCGATGATCCACTTTTCGCGCTTGGGCAGGTTGTTCAGGTAGGCGCGCCAGAAGCTTTCCGTTTGCGGAGCGCCGATGATCTCGATCACGGCAAGGCCGGTGGCTTTGTCATAGGTCATCTGGCGGACGTGATACACGCCTTTGAGCTTCGCGGTGTATTCCATGATCTGAAGCAGGTGCTGGTGATCTTCCACCCCTTTAAGCTGGGCTTCATGGACGAGGATCTTGTGCGCCTTCTCGAGCGTTTTCATGATGAGTTCCTTCGTGGCAGCGGCGACCGCGCCTTCCGTGGCGCTGCGCAGGGCTTCGACTTCATCGGCGTGGCGTTTGCCCTCTAGCCGGGCGGTCTCGCTGACGAGCAGTTCCTCGGACATGGGGTTGTACACCTGCATGGTGCAGGTGGCTTCAAAGAGGCGCAGCTTGCCAAGTGCAGGCTTTTCACGGCCAGCGATGGTGGTGTAAACGACGAGGTCTGCGTAACGATCGTTGCCAATTTCATGCAGTGCCTTGGGTTCTACCCGCCCCCGGACGACGTTTCCCTTTGAGAAGACACGGAAGTCGGCATCGCTGAACGCTTCCGTCACCTGGGTCTCAAACTCGGCGGCGTTTTCATCGAAAACGAAGGTGGCCCTCATGCAGCCGAGTTCCGTGACTTGGACGCCGGCCTTCACCGCCTTAAGAAAGTCGGCCTCATCGCGGGATTCAGGAGCGGGTTTGTTCTCTACAGGCTTTTGGATGGTGGCATTGGCGGAGTTCTTTTCAAAACGCGAGGGCGGCGGGGCCACATCGGCTCGCAGCGTGGGGGTGAAGCTAAGCCCGAGGGCAAGGAGAAGGAGTGGAGCAGTGGATTTCATGGTGATGGGTAAAAGGAGATGAGCGAGGGAGTTTCCGAAAATGCGCCTCACTTTTTATCAGGCGAAAGCTGGCGCATGACCACACGGCGGCTCTTCATGCGTTTGGTCTCGGCTTTGGCTAGCGTGTCACCCACCTTCACGGGATCGACGATTTCCGCCTCGCCAAACCCGAGTGAGGCGAGCCGATCCTTGGCGACGCCGCGCTTGATCAGCAGCTTGCGGATGGCTTCTGCGCGTTTGGCGGAGAGTTTCAGGTTATGTGCATCCTCGCCGAGATCGCAGGTGTGGCCCTCGATGAGAAATCGTGTGCCCGCGAGCTTGGGCGATTTCAGTGTCGTGGCGATCTCCTCGACCTGGAGGCGGGAGGCGTCATCACGCAGCTCGGTGGAGTCGAGTTTGAAAAAGATGTTGTTAAAGGACACCGCCTTCCGCGATGCCGCGATGGTAGAGGGCTTGCCATCATGCGTGAGGCCGCTGCGCTGGACGGAGTTGGGTTTGCCAGGAGTGGCGGCAGGCTGCTGCATCTCGATGATGAGCACATCCGCCTTACGGACGACGCTGGTTTCAAAAGATTCACGCTGAGCGTGTGCGGCAGTGACCAGGCTGCTGGCAGCAATGATGGAGAGGAGGAACTTGGATGAGGTTTTCATGATGGATGTGTCTGCTGACAGAGATGAAAAGACAACGAGCCGGGGAATTTCTGAATCTTCGGCAACAAAAGTGAAGTTGTTTAGCCGAGACTAGAAAACCCAGCTCGGCCCGCCACCCGCGCGAGGTTTAAACTCAGGGCGCTCCATCTGCTGTATCTTGCCGGACTTGCTGTTCTTTGACTCCTCGAAAGCCTCCGTGCCGCCCCATTTGATATTCAATAAGCCGGCCTGATTACCATCGCCTGTCTGTTTGATGGTTTGCTGGAAGGTGGGAACCTCGTTTTTGATGTAAGCCAGCCAGCCGACAATTGCGGTAACCACCACTCCTGCCAAAGCAATCCACATGCCTTTTTTGCTGATGCTGAGGTTTTCCTTCTGACAGTTGCAGCTTGGTGGAGATGACTGATTGTTCATGGCCAGTGTGAGGTTCTGCGTAAAATCGCCAAACAGCGCGCCTAAGCCAAGTTTATTAATTTAGAAAAACTGAGGCCGCGAACCGGAAAAGTTGGCCGCGTCCTGCCTTTCCAGCTCAGGCACCCAGCCTGATCTCACCATGAAAACTCTCTTCATCATCCTCATCACCCTCGTCGTCAGCCAGTTCATCTATGTCGAGTGTGGCCCGCGAAATCCTGTGGCGCGCGTGGCCATCGCCACGGCGGACAGTGTGCGCTGGCTCGTGGACAGTGTGCTGCCTGTGCTGGAATAAAGCTGGTATTTTGCCTACATCCTGCCTGAATTTTTCACGTTCCATTTTTCCTCCACTTCCCATGTCCCTCCTGAAACTCTTCTTCACCGAGAAATGCACCAACTGCGGCCATCGCATCGAAAAGGCGGCTAAATTCTGCAATCACTGCCAGGCAGGCCGCGCGAACTCCTGGCGCAACTGCACAGGCTGTGGTGCCAGCGTAGCGGCAGACTCCACGGGCTGCTGGAGCTGTGGGGCCAATCTCACCACCCAGGCGCGTGATCTGATCTTCAGCGACCGCTGGAGGCGCACGGAGGGCATCTTTGCCACGCGTGTGACCATTGAGACGCCGCAGGAGCGCCTCCGCCATGGCATCCAGGTGGATGAAGGCACGCTCGGCGTTCTTTACCGCAACGGCCAATATCGGGACACGCTGAAGCCTGGCTACCACTCGCAGACCAGCTTTTGGGAAAGACTCACCGGCGGAGACAAAGCTAGCGGCTTTGTGGATGGCTTCATCCTCGTCACCGATCCCGTCACCTGCATGGTCAGCCTGGGCGATACCGCGCAGCTTTTCACCCGCGACAACTCCGCTGTGGAGGCCGCGCTGCTCGTGAAAGTGCAGGCCGCCGATCCCTCCACCATCATCCGCCGCCTGCTGCCCACGGGCAGTGATCTCGTGCGTGATGATGACCTCATCCTGCCACACACCGCACGCATCGCCGAGGTGCTGCGCATCGCTCTCTCGCGCCTCACGGTGGAGGAAGTGGCCCGCTCCACCGACCTCCGCCCGCAGATCGAGGCCCGCCTCGGCGAGGAACTGCCGCGCCTGCTCGAAGAGTACGGCCTCAGCTTTAAAGGCGTGATCGATCTCCGCCTCGTCTCCCCTCAGATCGAGCGCGTCCGCGAGTCCGAGGGCCTCATCAGCAGCACCGAGCGCGAGCTGCGCTGGGCCAAACAAAAACGTGAACTGGAGCAGGGTCACAAGCTCACCGAGATCAAAGACGAGTTCGCCTTCAAAGAGCAGGTGGACCGCTGGACGCACGAGTACGCGCTCACCAGCATGGAGCGGGAGCACGTCATCGGCATGTATCAGATCGCCAGGGAGAAAGAGCGCCAGCTCGCGGATGTGGAGCGCGTGGGAGTCGTGCGGCTCACCGCCCAGGAGTATGAACTCCAGGAGCGGCGCAAAGAGGAGCTTCTGCGCGATGAACTCGAACGCCTGCGCCAGCAGCGCGAACACGATGCCGAACGGGAACGCATCAGGCTGAAAAAAGAGGGCGACATGTCCGATGTCGAAATCCTCAATGAGGTGCGTCGGGGACAGATCGAAACCATGCGTGCCTTGTCCGAGATCAAGACCAAGGCCAAGATCGAAGTCGCCCAGGGCACCAAAGATGTCACCCCGATTCACCTCGCCGGAGCGCACGGGGAGAGTGTGGTCGAGGCCATCCGAGCCTCACAGCCGAAGCCCAACGTCACCGTCTTCTCCACCGGCCAGAGCTTTGCCACCATGCCTCAGGGCACCTTCCCCGGCGGCCAGTCCGTGCCCTCCTTTGTGCAAAACTACGCCGCAGGCATGGCCACGTCTGGAGTCGCAGGCTCCACCTTTGTGAGCGTCGGCGGCCCGAGCTTTGGCGGCAGTGGTTTTGAAGTTCATGCGCAGCGCTACGAGCCCAGCGTCGGCATTTGCTCCATGTCCCTGCCCGGTGCCGGTGAACCCACGCCTGTGGGCACGGCCTGGCTCGTCGCAGGCCGCTCCTGCCTCGTCACGAATGCGCATGTGGCCGTCACCCTGCTCGAAGCCCGCGAGCAGGCGGGCATGAGCATCTGGGTCACGCTGGCCGGACAATCCACCGCCCTGCCCGTGGGCCGCATCCTCATCCATCCGAACTACGCCCTCAGCAAGGATCGCAAAGACCCGCTGCCGACGCACGACTTCGCCATCCTGCACATCGACGTGCCGCTGCCTCCAGGCGTCCAGGGCCTGCCGCTCGCCAGTCGGGCCAGGCTCATGGCATTGAGGGAAATGCAGTCCGTCGGCTACCTCGGGTTCCCTTTTGAGAACCTCGTCGGCAGTGTCCTGCTCCGCAGTCCGAAACCCACAGCGCAGAAAGGCAGCATCTCCGCCCTCCAGCCCTGGGATTTCAGCCATAGTGCCGATCCCTCCCGCTGTCAGCTCATCAAGCACAACCTCGGCGTGGCAGGTGGAGCCAGCGGCAGCCCGCTCTTCGATGAAAGTGGCGACGTCATCGGCGTCATCACCGCTGGCAACATGGAGCGCCTCTACGATCCGAAATCCCCCAACGAACCCCGCCGCGCGCCCAGCGGCGTGCAACTGAACTTCGCCCAGCGCATCGACGTGCTGCTGGACTGGATGGGGTGGTGAGGAAATAAAATGCGATGAATACCCATTTTCAATGGCACGCCATCTAAATACCTTGTCTCCAATACCGATCAATGAACAAAATTCTCCAACCCGACAAGGGCTTTATCAGAAAGCTTTTGATAACACTATTGATGCTGAGCCAAGCGACACTGCTGGCGCAGAATTCCCAAATCCTACCATTCCACGAGGCCAAGCAGCGGGCTGACGCTGGAGATGCGTTTGCGCAGGCGGTGGTGGCCACACATTACGCGCTGGGATGGAATGTGGAGAAGAACCCGGAGCTGGCGGTGAGGTATGCGAGCGCGAGCGCCGAGGCTCGGCATCCGCTGGGCTATTTCCGGCTTGGGTCGCTGCTGCGCATTGGCGAGGGGGTTCCGAAGAACAACGAGGCGGGTTTGAAGTATCAGGCGGCGGCTTTCAATGAACTGTCGCGGCTGAAGGACCCCTATTCCATCACAGCGGTGGGCATCATGATTTTTCAAGGGACCGTGGTGGCACAAAAATGGACGCTGCAGGACCGCTACCTGGAAGCGGCGCGGCTTTACAAAACGGCCGCAGACATGGGCTATGCGCCCGCTCAGTTTAACTACTCAATGTGCAATGAAATGGGGCACGGGATTCCGAAAGACGCAGCGGTGAGCCTGCAGTACCTGCAGCTCTCCGCGCAGGCGGGATATCCACTGGCTGTGCGCCATGTGACCGAGCTGGCCCAGGCGGCACAAAATGCAAATGGGCTGGACCGGATCACCGGGAAGAGCAGCGAGGGGGATGAATGGGCTTACGAGTTTCTAGACGCAGGTGAAAACACCCCGAAGGCTGCCCGATTGTGGCGGCTTAATCATGAACGGCGGCTGTTTTCAAATGATGAATGGATTGTGACCGGATCGTTTATCTCCCTGGGGCTCGGCAGGGGGAAATGCCATCTGTCGGTTTGGGATGCGCGGTCTTTGAATCTGGCCTGCTCGCTGTCCCTGCCCAATGATGTGCTGCATCTGGACTGGTCACCCACGCGACGGCAGTTCCTGGCCGTGACGACCTGCGGCAGAGAACACACGCGCTGGATCAAATATCCTGACGATGTGGCGCAGGCTTTGATCGTCATTGATCCGCAGCAACGTCAGATCGACCGCACAGCGCTCTGGCAGCCGCAGAATCCTTCGTTTGATTATGACAGCCATTGCGCCCCCCGGTGGCGAGGCAATGAAATCGTCGTGCCCTACGCCTCCGGTCCGGATGCGATGATCCCTGTGGCTGGGGCTCAACTGAGCCGCCCTGCCTTTGTGGATGTGAAGATCCGGTTCTCCGCTGCTTCCAGCGGAAGCGGCTTCCCGCTGTCCCCTGATGTGACAGACGGCGCGGGGCTGGACTATCTGGGATTGAGTGCCGGACCTGTGAAAGAAGAGACTCCGTATTATGACGCGGCCTCCCGCCTGCAGGCTTCCGCAGGTCGAGTGACTTCAGGCATTGAGCGCGGGGTCATGGTGGTGCGTCCGATGCTTCAAGGTGGGATTTTGAGTTTAAATCTTTCGGCTTTAAAGGATCGGCTCGTCAGAACTGCCGACATGGATTTGGAATCGGTGGGCGTTTTTGCCGATGGGGTGCTCAGAGGGGTGGCACCGAATCATCTGGTCCTGGCATCTCCTGCCGGGGTCATCCGAGTACCAATGGCCGGATCTGAGAAAGACCGGGGCAAGGTGAATATTGATTTCACCGAGAGTGCCGCTTTTATCGCCGAGATCTCCCCGGATGCACGGTCACGAATGCGAATCACGCGGGTCGATTCATCGGCGCAGGCGACGTCTGAGACGGTCAGTCTTTCGGATGAAATCCGTGCTGAAGATTTGAGGGAGGGAACCGATTTTGCTCTGAACGGAACCCGCAAGTCCATTGCTTTGATGCTGGGTGATTTTGACAAAGGCCGGTTCTGGAAGGAATTTGACTGGCGTAGTGGCAAGTTGATCTCCCAGCCATTTGAAGACCAGACGGGCAAGGGCATGTATGCATTCGACCGCGTTCATGGGCTGGCTCCAGAACGGCTGGCATTGACCAGTTCATTGACGGACAGCAGCACCGGAGGGCGGGCGCAAACGGTGATGCTTGCCGATTTAAGCACAGGCAAGAACTTCATCCTCGGCGAGGGACCGCAGCGTGGCTTGCAGCCCCTGGTGGCGCAACTTGACCCGAGCTCGAACAAGCAGGTACTGGTGCTGAGCAGCGGCTATGTGGCGGCTCAACTGGAGCGCGTGGATTTGACGTCGAGTGTTGTTTCGCCCGTCGCCGGGTGGACATGGGACGACAAGGATGGGAGGGCCTTTTTTGAAAGCTCGAAGAACTGGCTGTTTGTGCCGCAGGCGGATGGCTACCAGATTTTCGAACTTTTCTCCGAGCAGGCGCAGCGCAAAATCGCCGACCTCTATTTTCATGGAGAGGATCAATATGCCGTGGTTCTGCCGGATGGTTTTTATGCGGGATCGCCCGGCTGTGACGAACTGCTGAAACTGAAGGCGGGCAGCGGCTGGATGTTTGCGGCAGGAGTCTCTGCATGGCGGAATCGCCCTGCCGAGGTGCTGAAGGCGCTGGGCGGGGATGCAGATCAGATCGATGTTCTGGCAAAGGTGACGGAGCGCTGGCTCAAGCGCATCGGGTTTGACGGATCAATGCCTGCACCGCGGGCCGGGGACCTGCCGAAAGTGACGATTCCGGAGCGTCCGCCGCTCTGGGCAACGTCCGATGAGATCACCCTGCCCATCGAGGTGAATGCGGGGAATCAAGCTCTCGGCGAGGTGGCGGTGCGAATCAACGGTGTGCCGGTGGTGCAGATGAAAGGCGATGCCTGGGCGGCACCTGCGGGAGGAACGGCGAAGGGATCTGTGCGCCTGGTTTTGGCGGAAGGTCAGAACTGGATTGAAGTTAACGCGACCGATGCGCTGGGCAGGCGTGGCGAGACGCAGCGCTTCCGCACGATCCTGAAGCGCGGAGCCCAGACCCATCAGAGGTTTGTCATCTGCCTCGGAGTTTCCGAATACGCGAAGCCGGAACTGAACCTGGAGTTTGCCGCGAAGGATGCGAAGGACATGATGAAAGCGCTGCAGGCGACTGATGGCGGCGGCACCACGCGAACGCTCCTGCTCACGGACAAACAGGCTGACAAAGGGGCCCTGGAACACATTCAAAGCTTCGCCGCGCAGACTTCCGAAAGTGATGAGATCATTCTTTTCTGCGCAGGTCACGGCGTGCTGGATGAGAACTTGGATTATGTCTTTGCCAGCCATGATTTCGATCCAGCGAGGGCTGGGCTGACGGGGCTGAAACTGGACGCGCTGCTGGAGGCGGTCTCCGCAGGCAAAGCACGCAAACGCCTGGTCTTGCTGGACACCTGTCAGGCGGGTCTCGTGGGCGAAAAGGATGAAGTGCTGCTGGCGCAAATGGATGTGAAGCTGCCGGAGAGCGTACGCGCCATCAAGGTGCCAAAACCGGCGACGCCCCCATCGACCGGCCTGTCTGCGCAAGACCAGCAGCGATTCATCGAAGAGATGTTTTTGCTGCCAGGACTCAAGCGCGGAGTGTCAGTGATCGGCGCTTCCGGGGGCGCGCAATATGCCCTGGAATCCGACCTATGGCGCAATGGCGTGTTCACTGCATCGGTGATCGAAGCGCTGCGAGATCGGAAGGCCGACTGGAACCGGGATGGCCAAATCACCGTCAGCGAGTTGAAGAGCTATGTTTCCCAACGCGTCCCCGAATTGACTGGAAATGCGCAACGCCCCAGCGTCGTCGCATTTGAGCGTGACCAGGATTTCGTTCTCAAGAAGTAAGGATGCTTTATTGCTTCCGCAATGCGCTATTCAGATTCTGTTCCTGCCCACCATGCCCCGCGATCCCTTCCTAAACCAATCCCAAGACCACGGTGGTCCGCAGAT
This sequence comes from Prosthecobacter sp., assembly GCF_044378005.1. Taxonomy (GTDB): domain Bacteria; phylum Verrucomicrobiota; class Verrucomicrobiia; order Verrucomicrobiales; family Verrucomicrobiaceae; genus Prosthecobacter. The sequence goes on along the minus strand of NZ_JBILYB010000086.1, from coordinate 11,063 downwards.
GCCGCAGTTGAAGGCCGGGCAGCGCCTTTTCAACCGGCGCTATGAGCTGCTGCGACCGCTTGGCGCAGGCGCGGGGAGATGCCTGGCAATCAGTGCATCTAAGTTGATGCAAATCGCTGTTAAACAACGCCATTTGCCTCGTCCCAGGTTTGAGAAGTGGCGCGGCTTCACCTTGTTCGTCTCGGCTTGAAGCCCCAAGCCCTGGATGACTATCACTCCTCAGACTGCGGCATCATGCTGCGAGCATGGGTCGGGCTTTTAGCCCTCTGCCAGACAAATAGACTCCTCACCGAGGTCCTGGGCTGGTATGAAACTGGCCCTTGGCCCTTACAGGGGCAGTTCATGACGTGCGAGCCATGAATGGGTTGGGAGTCTCGCCGAAGAGTTGGCCCGGCTCGGCTGGGAGGTGGATGTCGATCTGCCCCCACTCTCCTCCTTTCACTCTTTCCATGCCGCCAGGATGTCACGGGAGTAGGGATCGCCTTCGGCTTCGAATTCGTGGAGGTATTTGCGGGCCAGGGCGCGGACTTCGGGGTGGGGATTGGTGCGGGCGTATTGCAGGACTTCGGGGTCGAGAAAGCGGTCAAGCATCCCGGTGGCCTCGGTGAGATCACAGACGGGGAGACGCTCGCGGAAGCGGGTTTTGACGAGGGATTCGAGGAAGAGCTGGTCTTTCAAATCATGCTCGCGTCCGGTGTCAGCCTTGCTGATGTGCAGATCCAGTGGGTCAGGCAGGCGGACGCCTCCTTCGAGCACGCGCACTGCACGCGTCCACACTTCGTCGAAGGATTCTTCACCTAACTCGTTGGGACGGCGGAAGACATCGATGTCACGGTCGAAGCCGGTGATGCGAATGACACCGAAGTCGGCGATTTCACCGGCAAGCTCATCAGGTTGTAGATCCCTGCGGCAAGCGAGAGACCAAAAGCGTGCGGCGGGGAAAGCTGCCGCCACGCGCAGCAAACGGTCAGCCCATTCTGCACTGGAATTCATGGGGTCCAGCCAGATGTCCACGTCCTTGGTCCGGCGGCTCAATCCGTGGCTGATGATGGCCATGCCGCCAATCAAAACAACACGATGTTGTGCAGCGAGAGCGTGGATGAATTGGTCTGTGGCTAGAGGAGCTTCCATCGGATCATGTCGGCGGTGATTTGATCAGAAATCCACATCGCCTCCGCCAGGGACCGGACCGGATGAGGCAGCCAGGGCTCGGAGTTGTCCGGGGTCTGGATTCGCTTGGCGGCGGGATCACGCGTGGCATCGCGGCGCTGCTGCATCTTGCGGCGGGCCATGTCGGAGGAGTAGCGCTTTTTGAGCTGCTCAATGGTGGGGCGGTACTGACGCATGATGACGGAGTGTAAGGTGTGAGCCGGGACGGTGCAACTGCGCAGGCGTACCTCAACACGCCCGTCGACCAGGCAGCCACCGGAAATCCCCATCCGGGCTGTCTTTCTCTGCGCACCGCCTTCGGGCTGCATCTTTTGTCTGGCAGCGGTGGAAACAGACGCTTTCATCCGCCCGCCATGATCTTCCCGCTTTCAGACCTCCTGTCTCTTGAGATCCAGATGCCCCGGCGCTGGGTGCTGGGGGAGACGCGGCGGGTGGGGCTGAGACTGCACAATGCCTCGGGTCTGGAAGTGACCCAGCTCGACTGGCGACCCTGCTGGGAGGAGTCGGCAGGCGCTGAGGATCACTGGCGGAAGTTGGGCACGCTGAGGCGTGAGACGAGCCTGCCGCTGGACTTCATCCTGCCGGTACCGCCGCGCACGGGGGAGACTTTTTTCCAACTGCATCTACGAGGCCGCGTGGGCAGCCTGCTGGACCTGGAACTGTGGAGCACGAAGCTGGTGGTGCAGGTGAGTGCGCGCCCCGGCTCTGGCGGGATGAATGTGGTAATCCAGGGCGACATCCAGGGCGGTTTTGGTGCCATCGGCAGCGAAGGCGGCAGTGGTGCGGGGCATGTGCTGAATTTCCACGGCTCGAATCCGCTGCGTGATTTCGAAGACTGGCTCCGGGATGACCCGTCGGCCGCCGAATGGAAGCCGCTGCCGCTGCATCTGGTCCGAGAAACCTGCCTGACCTGGGCGAATGCGCAGAGCGTGGAAATGGCGGGCATCCCAGCCGGGAATTTCCACATGGGGGCCAGCGTGGATGACCCGGGGGCTGAGCCTGAGGAGAAACCGCAGCGGGAGGTGCATCTGACACGCGGCTTTTGGATGAGCCGCCATCTGGTGACGAATGCTCTCTTTACCCGCGTCATGGACTCGCCCAGCCCGGTGACATTGACCGGGCATCTGGCGGACAAGATGCCCGTGGCCAACCTGACCTGGGGTCAGGCGATGGCTTTCTGCGAGCGGCTCACGGAGCTGGAAAAAGCAGCGGGCACTCTGCCGCGAGGTTATGCCTACCGTCTGCCCACGGAGGCGCAGTGGGAATACGCCTGCCGTGCGGGGTCAAATCAACCGCGCTATGGAAAGCTGGCGGACATCGGCTCCTTGCAGGCGAATGGCGGTCACATGGTGGAGGTTGGGCGCTTCCTGCCGAATGCCTGGGGACTGCATGACATGCTGGGGCTGGTCTTTGAATGGTGCATGGATGCCCACGCGCCCTACCAGCGGGCTGACACGACTGATCCGCTTTCGCGTGAGGTGCCGCCCGGTCAGCCGCTGAAGCGCGTGATCCGTGGCGGCTGCTACCAGGGGCCGGATGTGTGCGCACGGGCCTCGGCACGCTTCGGGCGGGAGTCGCATGTGTCGTCTCACCGGATTGGATTCCGGGTGGTGCTGGCTCGGGAGACGGGCGGTCCTGTTTGATGCCTAACTTTCCATCTGCTACGCCGCCTTTGTCAGCAGGTAGCTCGTGCTGCCGACCGTAAGCGTCATGTTTCCGCGCAGTGGGACAATGACACCCGGAGGGATGGGCAAGGGGGGGCTGGCGAGGGGGATTTGCGGGTCGTGCAATGTCACTCCTCCGCGTGGCGAGATGACCTCCAGCCAGTAGCAGCCATTGAAGTAATGCAGAAATCCATGGCAGGGATCAATGCCAGGATCATCAAGCCGCAGCGGCACGTCTTCGGCACTGCCGAAGGCCGCCAGACGACTGAACCAGACGGTGTTCCAGTAGCTCGGGGCGGAGTTTTGCCAGTCAAAGAGGGCGTGCCCCCAGGTGGGTTCAGAATCAGATGTCAGATGGCGGCTGGAGCCGTAACCCTGCCACTCCGCCAGATTCATGAGCCGGATGCTGTGGTGCGGGGCGGGTGCCAGGCGGACTCCAAGACGCAGATCCGCAGGCGGAGTGCCCAGGCCGAGATTCTGCTCCGGTGGCAGCAGTGCCATGGCGGCGACGGGCACGGCCATGCGTCCTGCGATCACCACGTTGCCCGAGCTGACGTTCTCCACCTGCACCTGACCGCTGCCGTTGACGGAAAGCCGTGCCTGCCTGCGGCTGAGTCCGGCCGACTTGCTGTCATTGGCTGCATCTGCGGGCATGAAGCGCGTGACCATGTCAACGTCCACAGAACTGCGCCCGAGCACGAGCGGTGTGCCACCGCCGCGCAAACGCCAGCCGCACACGGCGGGAGCGCGCGGGTCAGGCGGCGGGGCACCGAGCGGGCGCAGGGAGAGCGCCGCCATGGGCTCATAGACTCGGAGAAAGGCTGAAGGGATGCGCCGCCGGTTTGAACTGCTGCTGAACTCGGTGGTGGTCAGGGAGCGGAGATGAACCTGATGAAGCTCATCCGGCATGTTGGCGGCGAGCAGTTCGTTGAGAGTGCGGATCTGGGTGAGGTTGTTGGTAAGGTTGATGCTGACATCCCCCTTCACCGCACCAAACTCCGCTTTTTCTCCGCTGCTGCGGTGGCTCTGCACATCGCGGACGATGTTGGTGATGTTGATTTCGTTGGAGGGTTTCTCAAAGATGGTGAGGTGTTCCCAGCTTCCGAAGAGTGACTTGCTGTCAGAGCCGAGGCTGAACTCAACCGCGCAGGCCAGCGGGCGGCTTCCCGGGCGGGCGGGAGTGATGGAGATCGTCTTGTCCACGCGTGCTCCGGGAGCCACGGCATCAAAGTCCAGCACGATCTCCGGTGGATCAAAGTCGGCACAGGCAAAAGTGACGGCCACGTTTTCCAGCGTTGTGCTTTCCCGGTTCACCAGGGTGGCGCGAAAGAAGCTGCCGAAACCAGCCACCAAGATCTTGGGAAAGGCGAGGTAAAGAGAGACGGAATCAGAAGCGCTCATGGTGACAGTCCGGTCTCAGATTTACTTTTTGCTCTTGCTGGGTTCTGCCTTCTTTTTGAAGGGGTTGGTCGTGAAGAACTCACCCACCTTTTGCCACTTGCTGGGCGCTGGTGCCGCCACCTTCTTTTTCTTGGAGCCGCCTTTGCTGACATTGCTCTTCTTCTCCGCCACAGCCTTGAGGGCGGCCTGCTTGGCGATCTCGCCCTCCAGCTCAAAGATGTCCAGATTATGCAGGGCGGCGGGCTCGAGGGTTTTGTCCGAGAAGCGTCCGCTGGCCACGACTCCATGCTTTTTCTGCCATGCCACCAAGGCTTCGTGCGTGGATTTGCCGGGCTTGCCCTCTTCCTTGGGATCGCAGGTGATGCCGAGGGCCTTCCACTGATCCTGCATCCGAAGCAGCACCTCCCGCTTCACATCCTGGGAGGCGTTTTCATAGCGGGTGCCTTTGTAGAGTTCGTCCAATGTCACCGCCGGAGTGGAGCCGGTCTCGGCGAGGAGGTTGCTCTCCCAGGTGGTTTTAAAGGCGGTGACTTCGGCGATCAGCCCAGGCAGCGCAGCCTGCACGCCGGGCGGTGCCTTGTCAGGCTGAAACTCGGACAGGAGCGAGCCAATTCGCTCCAGCTTTTTGTTCGCGCTCATGTCGGGTGTCAGGCAGTAGGCAGCGAGTCCATCAATGGCAGATTTCTGCCTGGTGATCCACTCGGCGGCATTGGCGGCGATTTCATCAGAGAGCTTTTTGACGGCGGCCTGGGCTTTGCGTGCGCGGGCCAGTTCATCTGTGAACTCCTCCAGAGTAGGCTGATCGGGCACATCATGCTTGGTCAGCAGCTCATTCCAGGCCTGAAGCTGGGTGGCGATCTTTTCGGCGCGCTGGTTTGGGGTGAGGGTGATGCTGTCTATTTCCTTATCATCTTTGATGAGGGCATTCACCGCAGTTTGAAGGGCTTCCGCCACTTTGCTTTCGCGGGTCTCCCTGGCCTTCACCTCTCGCGCGTTCTTGATATCCTGGTCTTCCCAGTGCTGCTTGCGGGCCAGGGCATGGGTCATCATGACTTCATCCTCCTCGGTGAAGGGCACGTTGAGCCCATCATAGGGTGTGATGAAGTCTTCCTGCCAGGCCTTCATGAGGTCCGCAGGCACTGCCTTCTCTGCTTTTTCCGCATGATCCAGGCGGGTGATGATGGAGCGCCGTTCTTCCAGAGTTTTACTGGCAGGCCTGAGAAGAAAACCCCAGGCGGCACCACCCGCCACGAGAATGAATGCCGCTGCCTTCAGCGCAGATTTTCGCCATTCAGAACCACCAGATTTACGAAAGACCTGGCTCACGGCAGCCATGGCCTGATGATGTCGGCTGGTGCTGCCCTGTCCTGTCTTGGCGCTGCGCAGCCATTCGACCACTTCGTCGGCAGATCGTGGGCGTTTGTCAGCGTCCTTGTCCAAAAAGCGTGCGATCCACTGCTCCCAAGCCTTGGGAACTGGATCACCTTTGATGTCCAGTTCCTTGCGGCGCTCGGCGATGGAGGGCGGCACTTTGCGCTGGATCTGGAGAATGATGTTGCCCCCTGGAAAGACAGGCTTGGTGGTCAGCAGTTCATAGAGGACAGCACCGGCAGCATAGATGTCATCCTGGTGTGTCGGCTGCTGGCCCGCAATGAGCTGGGGGCTGAGCCCGGGCAGCGAGACAAACTCCGTTGCCGTGGGGTCGCTGCTCTCTGCATCAAAGAGGCGATTCGGAGCCAGTCCGAAGTCAGAAATTTTCAGCAATCCATTCGGGCTGACCAGAAGCGTCGCGGTGCGCAGATCGCGATGAAGCAAGCGTGATGTGTCCCAGGCAGAATGCAGGGCGGCAAAGAGATCGCGTGCCCAACGGCTGATTTCACCGACTTCAAAGGGCCTACCGTTTTTCTCCCGCAGCATCTCGGAGAGGGGCGTGGAGGGAAAATACTCCATGACAAAGCCCGCGAGATTTTCATCTCCGACGAAGTCATAGATACGAATGATATTCGGATGGGTGAGATCGAGCAGACTGCCAATATTGCTGCGCAGTGCGTGGAAGTGCGGGTAGTTGATCAGCAGCTTGATGGCGACATCCATGCCCAGACGCTCGTCTCTGGCCAGCCATACATCCCCCTTGCGTCCACGCCCCAAAACACGCTCCAGCACATAGCGGTCAAACACACGCGCACCGGGAGCAAAGGTGCGCAGGGTGACATCAAAATCGAGAGTGTTGGGAGCAGTGTCTGACATGGCGGGACAAGGTATCGAGTGGGAGTTTTGCCTGGAATATCAAAATGGGCGGCCAAAACGCGGGCCACCGCCTGCTGGGATGTATTTCATCCAAGTCGGCACCCCTCCGCCACTGGAGCCACTAGAGTTGCTGCCTCCAGAATTGGTGCGTCCGCCACCACCACTACCTCCACCCGAGGAGGACGAGGCGATAGTGGGGCGAGCATTGTCCACCTTGAGCCGTGCCAGGGTGGCATCATCGAGCAGACCATTGGCGGGCAGCGCTTCACGTTTTTGAAAGGCGAGGATGGATTCATGGACCAGGATGGGAGAGTCCCCTTCAGGCTTGCCATGATAGACCCCCTCACGAGTGAGCGCGGCCAGGGCGGTCTTAAACTTTTCTTTCTTTTCCTTCTCCTGCCAGCCAGTCGTGAAGGAGGCGGACAGCACCTGAGGAAAGGGCACTGGCTGAGCGGGCGTCTCTGCCAGCGCTTTGTTGCTCCACTCAACAAAGGCCTTTTGGGCATCCGTCTGTAGTGCTTCATGATCGGTGCCGTAGATCTCATCGAGACCGCGTTTGGGGAAGCTCTGTAGCAGCTTGCTCCAGGCATCACGCTTCACCGTGGCGGAGAGATCGGTTCGTTTGTCCTCCACCTGCAAAGCCAGCATCTCCCGCTCCACTTCTTTGACGGCCTTTCGGTAGTCTTCCTTCTCCACCTGCTCGTCGGCATCAGCCCGCTTGAGCTGACGGCTGACTTCGTCCTTCAGCTCCTTGTCGCGCTCGCTGAAGGGATGGTCAAAGAGGGCCAGCTTTTCATGCAATGCCTCCCAGGTCTCACGCAGTTGCTTTTTGGAGGGAAAACTGTCTGCCGCCTCCTTCAGTCCTTTCACATCCTCCTCAAACCGGGCCAGATCATCATCCGCCAGGGCGCGTTTCTTTTTATCCGCCGCTGTTTCGCTGGCCTTGGTGGCGGCCAGCGCACTCTCGCGCTTGGCCTGGGCGGGCGCATGCAAGCCGAAGTACCAGCCAGCACCGCAGATGAGTACCGCAGCAGCAGCAGCTTTTACCGTCAGGGAAGATGCGGCGGCGGGAGCCGTGTTTTTGCTGCGTGTAGCAGCAGCGCTGCGTGATTTCCAGTCGCCTGAACCGCGCTTGAATTTGAGCCCCTTCAATCCCTGGCGGATCGCCTCCATGTCCACGGGACGGTTCTTCGGGCTCTTTTCCAGACAGGCGGCGATGACCGTCTCCCAGGCCTCGGGGATGGCATCCCCACGCACACCGAACTCTGCACGCCGCTCCACGAGGCGAGGAGGGATTTTGCCATCCACCTGGGTGGCGATGTCGCCGCTGTAAAAGGGCGGTTTACCCGTGAGCAGCTCATAAATCGTAGCTCCCAGCGCATAGATGTCATCCGCAGGACATGGCATCTCTCCGAGAAGCTGTTGCGGACTCATGTAAACCAGCGTCCCAGAGGAGGCTGCCTTCACACTGACCCGGCTGACCGTGTCCTTTAGATTTCGGGCGATGCCAAAGTCCGCGACCTTGAGGTCGTCGAGGTCATTGACCATCAGATTAGCAGGCTTCAGATCGCGATGGATCAGTCCCACTTCCCCATGAGCGTGCTCCAGTGCATCGAGCATCTGGTTGACATATTTCTCCAGACTGGCCACCTCAAAAACCTGCTCCGGCTGCTTCAGACGCATGTCAGCGAGATTGGAGCCGTTCACGAACTCCATGATGATGGCAGCGCTTTCATTCTCCTCCACCAAATCATACATGCGCACGATGTTCTTGTGGGTGAGGCGCAGGCCGTTGCGCGTCTCCCGGCGCAGATCCTGCACCGCACTTGCATCAGCGGCCACGATGTCTGGCATGAACTTCACCGCCACTTGGCGATGATACTGCTGGTCCTCAGCAAGCCACACCACCCCCATGCCACCACGACCCAGGATGCGCTTGAGCTGGAAGCGTCCGAAGACCACCAGTTCCTGGGCTAATCCGACGCGTGTGGCCAGGAAGTCTAAATTACCTGTGCTGGGCTGGCTGTGAGTGCTCATCGTGATGGAAGAAGTAAGGCATGTATCTTGCGGCTGTCACCTACCTGGCGCGGGGGCCATGTGCCTCCCTGTACTGCATTTTCTAGGCTGACGCGTCAATGCAGCGCCAGATAAAAGATAAGTGATGACAAGTTTTCCGGTGGAACACGACATGGATGCGGACTCCTACCGATTTCAGGGCAGTCGGTTACACTTTTTGGGTGTGATTTTTGAAACTTTCAGACGCCCGCCGGAAAGGCCCTGGTGAGTTGCCTTTCCCGAGATGCCTAAAACTGCACTCTCCATGAAACTTCGCCGCACTTCACTCCTCTGCTTTATCCTGACATACACCCTCTCTCCAGTCATCGCTCAAGCCTCTCTGCCAGCGACTATGACTCACAGAGTCAGGGCCAAAGAAACCCTCTATAGCATTGCCCGGCTCCACGGCACGACCATCGCCGACCTGAAAAACATCAACGGTCTGAAGAGCGATCTCATCCACGTCGGCCAGGAGCTTTATCTTCGTGAAGGTGGGGAGAGCCAACTCACAGTTCTGCCAGCGACACCCCAGGCGCAGCCGCTTACCCTTCTGGAAACCCTGCGCGCCCTTCCCGAATCTGACCGCTGGAAGCTCCACCTTTACCTGGACCAAGTCCAGTTTGCCCCCGGCAAGCTCGATGGCCTCATGGGTGAGTTCACCGTGAAAACCATCGAGCGCTGGATCGCCGCCCAGGAGGGTCGAAGCCTCGATTCCCTGCTCGCCGAGGCGCGCAAGACCGTCGTCAAGACACAAACCACCTTCACCATTCCCGCCAGCGCCGCCGCCTGGATCGCTCCGCTGCCCGCCACACTGCCAGAAAAGGCCGCTACTTCCGTCCTGCTCTACGAAAGTCTCGCCGAATACACCGCCGAGCGCTTCCACACCGATCTCAGCACCCTCCGCCGCCTGAATCCCGGCCTTGATCTCACAAAACTCAAGCTGGGCAAAAAACTCCGCGTGCCTGCCGTGAAGCCCTTCATCATCGAGACGTGGCCGCCCGCAGGCATCGCCAGCCGAAAAGCTCCCGAAGGCACCACACTGCGCATCGACCACGACGCCCGCATGATCGAAGTAATCGGCGCGGATGGACGCCTCACCGCCACTTTCCCCATCACCGTCAGCCCGAAGCCCGAGCACCGCCGCAGCGGCACCTGGCACATCCAGGCCATGGCCCCGAACCCACGCTTCCTTTGGGATGATCTCATGCTCAAAGAAGGCCGCGCTGGCAAAGTGAAGCACGATCTGCCCCCCGGCCCGAACAACCCAGTCGGCATCCTCTGGCTCGACATCGAGCCCGACCAAGGTCCGCAGGCCCACATCGGCATCCACGGCACTGCTGACCCAGCCCGCATCGGCCGCAACCACAGCAGCGGCTGCATCCGCCTGGCGAACTGGGACATCACCCGCCTCGTGAAACTCGTGGGCAAGGGCACCAAGATCGTTTGGAAGACCAGCACCGTCTCACAAGCCATCGCCATGACGCGCTGAGATCGAGGATCTTTTGTAACCCCACACGACAAAAACTGTACTTGAGGCTTGGAGTCCGCTGAGGGCTCAGGCTAAACACAACACATCTTCTCCCATGAACCACCCCATCCTCATCCGCCGCCTCACGGGTACCAACAAAGGTAAAGACGAGATCCTCCACACCCAGGAAGTCTCCTTCGGCACCGGGCCGAACAACACCGTCCGCTTCGATCCCACCTGGGACCGTGGCGTGAGCAGCAGCCATGCGCGGCTTTACCGCGATGCCGAAGGCGTCTGGTGGCTGGCCGATGCTGGCAGCAGTACAGGCACTCATTTAAATGGGCAAAAGCTCACCCAGCCGCGCGCGCTCGTCGGCAGCTTCGTCATCGAACTCGGCCAGAGCGGTCCCCGCGTGGAAGTCACCCTCCCCGCCGATGCCTTGCCCGCCCGCGATCAGCGCCCCAGCGGACCCGCCCACCTCGGCCAAGGTGGCGGCGGGCGCGGCCCGGCACGGAAAGGCAACAAACTCCCCATCGCCATCGCGGCCCTCATCGCCCTTGGCCTCGGTGCCCTGTGGCTGCTCCGTCCGAGCGGCAGTGGCTCCATCAACGTCACTCTCGGTGGTGGTGGCGATAGCGACACGCAGATCGAGGCCGCCGCGAAACGCCTCGAGAGTGCCGTCGGCAAAGTCATCCTCATGAATGCCCAAGGCCAATCTCTCGGCACCGGCACCGCCTGGGCCGTGGCCCCCGGCATCTTCGCCACGAACAGCCACATCACCGAGCCCGCGAAAGACGCCCTCAAAACGGGTGGAGCTGTCTTCATCGCCATCAATAAGGACCCCTCGAAGAAGTATCGCGTCCGTCAGGCCATCAGCCACCCCTCGTATTGTGCCGACATGATGAACGCCCAAGGCCGCCAGTCTGAACTAGGCACCTACGATGTCGGCCTGCTCATCATCAAAGAGCAGCACAGCCCCACCTTCCAGCTCGCTCCGGTGGAAAAAGTCCGCCAGCTTGATGCCGGAAAGCGCGTGGCCTTCCTCGGCTTCCCTGCCG
>NZ_JBILYB010000085.1:0-26606 GCF_044378005.1 Prosthecobacter sp. | reverse complement strand
TCTTCGAGATTGAGGGTGATGACGCCTTGCAGATGCCCGGTGGTGACGGTGGGATCGACGACGGTGCTGACGATGTCGAAGGCGAGCCCGGCGACGGGATTTTCCGCCTGGGTGGGGACGCTGATGCCGAGGCCGTGGAGGGTGTGGAGGAGGCGGTGCTTGGCCGCCTCCATGCGGGACCAGAGCATCTGGTTACGCGGGCTGCGGAGGTCGGGGATGGTGCGGTTCAGCCGGCAGGAGGAGCAAAAGGCCTCGTCGGCGGTGGAGGGCAGAAGCCAGTTGCAGACGGCATGCTGGGTGCCGTTGGCGCAGCGCTTGAAAGGGCCGCCATTGGCAAGCACTGGCTGGATGCGACGGGTGAGCGGATCATAGCCGACGCCGGTGCCGCATTTCAGGCAGCGGGAGCTATTGAAGTAAAGGACGTTGCCGCAGGTGCAGGTGAAGTGCTGCATGGATTTGAAGGGGGGAGGGGAGGCTTAGGCGGGCTCCATGGCCGCGAGGAGTTCGGTTAAAGGGATGCTGGCGATGGCCGTGGCTTTGTCACTCATGGCATAAGGGAGAATGAGCTGTCCGCCATGAATAAGTGAGCCGCAGCTATAAACGACATTGGGCACGTAGCCTTCACGTTCGTTGCCTTCGGGGCAGAGCAGGGGCTGGCGGAGGCGGCTGATGACGCGCGTGGGGTCTTCCAAATCCAGCAGAGCTGCGCCGATGCAGTATTTCCGCATGGCTCCGACTCCGTGGGTGATGACGAGCCAGCCGGCCTCGGTCTCGATGGGGGAGCCGCAGTTGCCGATCTTCACGGACTCCCAGGCTTCAGCGGGGCGGAGGATGAGATGGGGATCACTCCAGTAATGCGCGTTGTCGGAGAACATGACGAAGAGGTTTTCATCATCCTGACGTGATAGCATGGCGTAGCGGCCCTGGATGCGGCGGGGAAAGATGGCCATGCCTTTGTTTTGCACGGCGCTGCCATTGAGGGTGAGGATGCGGAAGTGGAGGAAGTCCTGAGTCTCGATGAACTGGGGGAGGATGGCGCGTCCATTGTAGGCCGTGTAGGTGGCGTAGTAGATGACGCTGCCATCGTCGTCGGTGAAGCGGACGAAGCGGGCGTCTTCGATGCCGTTGCTCTCGTTGTCGCTGAAGGGGAAGATGATGCGCTCGCTGATGGCAAGCTTTTCAGGGAAGCGCACCTCGTAGTTTGAGTCGGCCAGCCACTGGATGCACTCAAGTGTGCGGCGGGATTCGTGGCTGAGCGGGACGCTTTCACGACGAACACGTGTGGTGCTGACGGTGAGTTCGCTGCGGGTGAACTCGGTGCCGAGCGACTCCATCACGGACGTGGTGCAGTCGTTGTCGAATCCCATCTCGTGCAGTTTGATGATGAAGCGTCTTTTCCTGTAGCCAGGATTGGGCTCAACACTGGGCAGGCTGACGAAACGTGAGACGGGCGTGAGGGTGATGTGGCCGGCGGGTGAGATCACGCCTTCACGGAACTCGATGGAGGAGATGTGTCCCTCGCCGGTGGCGCGCAGGCTGAGGATGAAGCGCAGACCGCCTTCGGCGACGCCGGTTTGATCGGGGTGCGGAACGATGGAGGGATTGAAGAGAGCGGCGGACTCCAGGGAGTATTCGCCGGAGAAGAGCGCGCCGATGAGCATCTGGCGGGAGCGGCTCAGCGGGCGCTGCGTGAAGATCTCGGACTGCACTTTGGCAAAGTGCTGGAGCAGGGCGGATTCGATGTCGAGATGGCGGCTATCGAACTCGGCGTGGACGGAAGACAGCTCTGTCTCCACTTCCTCTTCGGTGAGCGCGAGCGCCCGTCCAATGATGGTGGAGAGCCGTCTCGCACTGGAGGGGATGAAGGCACGGATGATCACGCGCGCACTCTCCGGCTGGAGGATGATTTCGTGGCGGCGGATGGGAAGGCAGGTCATGTGCGGGCAGGCAGGGGGTGCGCGGCGGAGGTCATCTCCGCGAGCGCGATGTGGAAGGCGAGCGTGGACTCGGCTCCCTGGTTTTCATTCACACGGTCCGGGTGCAGGCCGTCGGCACAGCCGCCGGTTCCAGGATCGTAGAGCGGGAGTCCGAGATCGTTGCGCCCGAGGAACCACTCGAAGGCACGGCGGGCCTCGCGTGACCAAGTTTCATCACCGGTGACGCGGTGGGCCTCCAGGCAGGCGGCGACCATGGCCTGAGCTTCGACGGGTTGCTGGTCGAAGTCCGCCCGTGCGCCATCACGCAGGTAGAAGCCCTCGCTGCCGATGGGGCGGAAGCAGCCGGTGGGTGTCTTTTGAATGGAGGCGAGCCAGCGCAGGGACTTGAGACCGATCTCCTCTGCCTCGGCATGTGGCATGGAGCGGCCGCTGAGCAGGAGCGCCTGGCAGAGCCGTGCATTGTCATAAGTGGCGCGGGGTTCGAACCAGGGCCACTCGTCCGTGGCGTAGCTTTTCCAAAGCCTCACGAGATCTCCCGTGAGCACCTCACGAGCGGCGGCAGCGCGGTGGTTGTCCGGGAAGACCCGCAGATACTCATGCAGGCCGAGCAGCGTGAAGGCCCAGGCGCGTGGTGAGGTGAAGGACTCGACATTCGAAAGGGCTGCCTCAAAGAGCTCCACGCAGAGCCGCCGATGACCGGGATGCTGGGAAAGGGTGGCCCCGATGCCCAACGCCCAGAGTGCGCGGCCATGGCTGTCTTCACTGCCAGCAGATTCCAGCCAGCGGCGGTCAAAACTCATGAAGTTTCGGAAGCGTCCCGTGTCACGATTCAGCGCGGAGGCCAGGAAGGCGAGGTAGGAACTGGACAGGCCATTGAGCGTGACCGTCGTCGGATGTCCGCCGCCGAGATCATCCAGCAAATTGCAGAGGATGAAGGCGCGGGCATTGTCATCCGTGCAGTAGCCGTGGAGGAAATCGGGCACGGTGAAAAGGGCGTGCTGGAAGATGCCCGTGCTGTCTGACATGCGGGTGAGATGGCCCAGATTCACCGGAGGCAGATCGTAGGAGCGGCTGGCCGCCGTCCATCCGGCAAAGGCGGTGCGCGGCGCGCGCTTCCGATCCACACAGGCCTTCTGGAAGGTCTCCAGATACCGCTCGGCGACAGCGGGCCAGATCATGCCCCGCCCGGCCTCCCAGGCTTTCCGGCTCGTCTGCTGGAGCAGTTCTGGTTGATCGAGGTAAGCGATCACTGCACTTGCGATGGCCGCTGAATCTCCGAAAGGCACGAGGCTGCCACGCCCCTCGGCCAGCAGTTCCTGAGCATGCCAGTAGGGTGTGGAGACCACGGCTTTCCCAGCCCCGAAGACCTGGGCCAGCGTGCCCGAGGTGATCTGCGCTTCATTTAAATAAGGCGTCACATAGATGTCGGTGGCGCAGATGAACTCCCGCAGATCTTCGGGTGAGACGAAGCGGTTGTAGAAAATGACGTGCTCCTTCACGCCGCGCTCCTCCGCCAGCCACTCCAGGCTCAGGCGGTAGCGCTCACCTTCACGAGCGAGCAGGTGTGGATGGGTGGCCCCGAGCACGAGATACACCACCTCGGGATGAGCACGCACGATCTCCGGCAGCGCCTCGATGGCGTGCTCGATGCCCTTTCCCGGCCCCAGCAGGCCAAAGGTCAGTAACACCGCACGTCCTTCGACGCCGAACTGTGCTTTGGAGAGCTCGGAGCTTTGCAAAGGGATGTCCGGGATGCCGTGCGGGATGACATCGATCTTCGAGAGTGGCACGGAGTAGGTCTCCTGCAGGATCTCCGCGCCCTTCTGCGCCATGACTACGATGCGCTCACTGCGCTGCACGAGGGCGTCCATCACCCGGCGTTGCGTGGCGTCCGGCTTGCTCAGGATCGTGTGCAGCGTCGTCACCACAGGCATGCGCACTTCCTTCAGCAGCGCCAGCAGGTGACTCCCCGCAGGGCCGCCATAGATGCCGAACTCATGCTGCACGCAGAGGACGTCGGCATTGTTGAAGTTCAGATAGTCCGCTGCGCGCCGGTAGGCGTCGATGTCCTTCTCCAGCAGTTGGAAGCGGACTCTGTCCGGGTAGTTGTAGCCTGAAGCACGGTCATTCACCGCACCTACATAACACTCGGATCCAGGCGAAGCCGCACTGACCGCCTCACAGAGATCGTGCGTGAAAGTCGCGATTCCGCAAAGCCGGGGAACATAGTCCCCCAGAAAAGCCATTCGCCCCAAAAGGGCCTGGCGGTTCACAAGGAAAATCTCCGGTGCTCCATCATGCCTCAGCAGACAGCCTTGGGGGATTTTAGCAACCCGCAGTTCCATCTTTCGCCCACAGGTTGGCTAACCAATATTTTTGACTGTGCCCGGCTGTCCTGATGGCAGTGTGATCCTCTCTCCTGCTGTTTTGCCCATGAGCCGTGCGCCAAGTGGTGAGGCTGGAGTGATGAGCAGAATTTCTGTGCCATCGACGCTGATCTCCAGCCCGCCTTCTGAAGGTCCGATGAAGTAGTGATCGCTTCGTCCGGTGACCTCGATCTCGACGAGTGAACCGAGGCGGACCGAGTCGGAAGCTGTCATCTGAAGTGTCGCATAATGATGCCGTGCTGTCTGCACTTCCGTGACACGCTGAGCCTGTCCGCGCGCCACGTAGGAGGCCTCCAGAGTGCGCGTGTCATACTTGTTCTCCGCCTTGCTGTCAGGATCAGTCGCGGCTGCAAAGGAGGCCCGCGCACCACGCGTCAGCGTCTCCAGTTCGGAGTCGAGACGGGTGAGGATGGCTTCCAGAACGGCGGATTTGAGCATGACGAGAGTGGGCAGGCTTTCCATTTGCACGGCTGGCGCTGCTTTCCAGACTCGTTTCACTCCATGCATCGCTATTTCCTCCACCTCGCCCTCCTCGTCGTTTCACTGCTGCTCAGTTCATGTGAGACGGGCTCCTCTGATCCGCGCTTTGCGCAGCAGCTTGAGTATCGCCGCATGTCCATCGCCTCCGAACCGCCGGGGGATTACTTCGTCGGGCGTCGCTTCCACATCGAGCGCCTGCACTTCTGGGGCTATGTGCGTCGTCCGGGTGAGAGCTGGGACAAATCCCGGCTCGTGGTGATGAATGAGAAGTTCATGAAACAGCCGGACCGTTATCCTGAAGTGCCAAGTGGTGACGGCCCTTCCTATGGCTCGGACCACAACACTGAGTATCGCCTCTGGGGTTACTTCTCCGGGCGCAAAGCCTATGATCCGAACAGCAACATGGTGCTGCCTGAGTTCGTGCTTCAGCGTTACGAAGTGAAGAACGTCTCCCCGGGCTGGCTCTTCAAGCCGAATGAAAAGTTTGATGGTACGCACCTCTTCCGTGGAGAGTACGGCGCGACTCCAGGCGCGCGGTATTGAGGCTCAAAGCCGAGGCGCATGATCCACATCGTCCTGTATCAGCCCGAGATCCCGCACAACACGGGCGCGGCGGGGCGGCTCTGCCTCGCCACCGGAGCGCGGCTGCATTTGATCAAGCCGCTGGGGTTCAGTCTGGAAGACAAATACCTCAAGCGCTCAGGGCTCGACTACTGGCATGAGGTGGATGTGCATGTCTGGGAGTCGTGGGAGGAACTCCACGCTGCTGCTGGAGAGGATGCGTGTTTTAAATTTGTGGAGGTCCAGGGCGCGCTCACCTACTGGCAGTCCGATCTGCACAGTGAGGGAGAACTTTACCTTGTCTATGGTCCCGAGACGCGTGGCATCCCACTGGCGATCATGGAGTTAGGCGAGACCCTTCATATTCCGATGTTAGGGACCCGCAGTTTGAATCTCGCCACGGCGGTGGCCATCGTGCTGTACGAGGCGGTGCGGCAGAGAGAAGCCTGATACGAGCAGAGTCGAAAAAACTCCTGAAAACGCCACACAACTTGGCCTGCCTTTTGCTCCTACAGGTTATCGAAGCGCGAGCTTCACTACAACGAGCTGGACTGTCACTTCATGGTTGGGGACAGCCCGGTCACTTAAAACCCCGGTGGGATTTTGGTTGGGTCCCACCGGGGCATTTTTTTGCCCCTCGCCAATGGCGGAGACGATGTCCGATTTCGGTTAAATTTCGTCCGACGACTGAAGCTTGACGCTTCAGCCCACCCGCGTCTCATGCGCATCCCAACACACCACCCTATGAGCGAAGCTTTTCCTGACATCCAGAAGATCCAATTTGAGGGTCCGAAATCCAAAAACCCTCTGTCCTTCAAGCATTACAACGCTGACGAAGTCGTGGCGGGTAAAAAGATGCGTGACCACCTCCGCTTCGGCGTCGCCTACTGGCATGCCATGCGCAACAGCCTCGCCGATCCCTTTGGCGTCGGCACCGCCCAGCGCCCCTGGGATGATGGCACCGACTCCGTCGCCAATGCACAGCGCCGCGTCTGGGCCTGCTTTGAGTTCATGGACAAGCTCGGCGTAGACTACTACTGCTTCCATGACCGCAATGTCGCTCCTGAGGGCGCGACGCTCGCCGAGAGCAACAAAAACTTCGACGCCGTGGCCG
Source organism: Prosthecobacter sp. (assembly GCF_044378005.1). Taxonomy (GTDB): domain Bacteria; phylum Verrucomicrobiota; class Verrucomicrobiia; order Verrucomicrobiales; family Verrucomicrobiaceae; genus Prosthecobacter. The sequence continues at coordinate 20,127 of NZ_JBILYB010000085.1, read as the reverse complement.
ACGAACTCGAAAAGGCGCAGAAGGCCACGGGCAAGAAGCTGCTCTGGGGCACCGCCTGCCTCTTCGTGCATCCCCGCTACAATCAAGGTGCTTCGACGAGCCCGAACGCCAATGTCTTCGCCTATGCCGCCGCTCAGGTGAAGAAGGCCATGGATGTCACGCATCGCCTCGGCGGTGAAGGTTATACCTTCTGGGGTGGCCGCGAAGGTTACGCCAGCCTTTGGAACACCAACATGAAGCGCGAGGTGGATCACCTGGCTGCCTTCTTGCACATGGCGGTGGATTATAAGAAGAAGATTGGCTTCAAAGGCCCCTTCTACATCGAGCCAAAGCCACGCGAGCCTTCCACGCATCAGTATGACAGCGACGCCGCCGCCTGTCTGAACTTCCTCCGTGAGCACGGCCTCATGGAGCACTTCAAGCTCAACCTGGAAACCAACCACGCCACGCTCGCCGGTCACAGCATGTGGCACGAGATGGAAGTCGCCGTCGCCGCTGGTGCGCTCGGCTCTGTGGATGCGAATACCGGTGACGAACTCATCGGCTGGGACACCGACCAGTTCCCGACCGACATCTACCTCACCACGCAGATGATGCTGGTCATCCTGAAGAGCGGCGGCCTGACCACTGGCGGTCTGAATTTCGACGCCAAGGTGCGCCGTGAATCCTTCGAGCCCGTGGATCTCTTCCACGCCCACATCGGCGGCATGGACGCCTTTGCCCGTGGCCTGAAGATCGCCGCAGCCATCATCGAAGACGGTCGTCTCGATGCCTTCAAGAAGGCTCGTTATAGCACCTTCGACACTGGCATCGGAGCCAAGATCGAGTCCCGGAGCACCAGCTTTGATGAACTCGAAGCCTACACCCTGGAAAACGGTGAGCCCCTCATCGGCTCCGGCCGCCAGGAGATGCTGGAGAACCTCATCAACGACTTCATCTGATCGTAAAACGAACTTCCAAGTTCGTTTACCTAGGAGGCAGGTCGCAAGACCTGCCTCTTTTGTTTACAGCGCCTGTGCAAGAATGCCGATGAGCGTGTCCTGGCTCAGCTTCACCGGGTTTCCCTTCATGCTGCTGGCCTGGGCGGCTTTCGCGGCGATGTCAGGAAGGTCGGACTCCGTGATGCCGTAGGTGCGCAGGCGGGGAATATCCAGACGGCGGGTGAGGTCGCCCAGAAAGGTGGCGATTCGGTCTCCCCGGAGTTCTTGATTTTGGGTGAGAAGGAGCCCTGCATCGCTGAAGCGGTCCTGCATCGAGTTATCGTCTGAGGCATTCACCAGAGTCCAGTTGGCCAGCCAGACAGGTGCCAGCAGTGCGGCGCAGACAGCGCCATGAGGCGCATGAAACTGCCCGCCAATCGGCGCTGCAAAACCATGCACCGCCCCGAGTCCCGCATTCGCCAGCGCCATGCCGCTGAACATGGCTGCGAGCGCCAGATCTTCCCGTGCTTCGAGGTCGCTGCCATTTTGTACGGCCCTTTCCAAAGAGCGAATGGCGCGGCGGATGCCCTCGCGACAGAGGGCATCGGTCATGGGCTGGGCTCGGCAGGAGACAAAGGCCTCCAGGCACTGCGTCAGTGCATCCATGCCGCTGGCGGCGGTGACGGCGGGTGGGCACTCTCGGGCCAATTCGGGATCGATGAGGGCGGTTCGGGGCAGCATCAAAGCATGACGCAGGCTGGCTTTGACACCATGCTCGGGGCTGGCAAGGACGGCATTGCGAGTGACCTCGGCCCCGGTGCCGGCCGTCGTGGGCACGGCTATGTAGGGCAGGGGAGTCTCGTCCAGCGCTTTGCCATCACCGACGACTTCGAGGTAGTGGAGTACGTCACGAGGCTGCCGAGCCAGGGCAGCGATGGCCTTCCCGGCATCCACGGCACTGCCCCCGCCGAGACCAAGGACCATTTGAGAGCGCATTTCCCGCGCAAAGGCCGCACCACGGCGGGCGTCATCGATGGTCGGTTCAGATGGGATGCTGAAAGTCTCGCAGCTCAGGCCTGCGGCGGTCAGACTTTCTTTCACAGGCGCTGCCCGTTGAGGCTTGGCTCCAGTGACGATGAGGACGCGCTGCCCCATTTCGCGGCAAAGCTCCGGCAGACGATGGGCGGTGCCGCAGCCGAAAACGATGCGGGTGGCAGTGGCAAATTCAAAGGCAGACATGGTTTGGATGCATCAGACGGAGGTATATAAGCGAAATGACAGCAAGAATGGCAGACAAAAGAATTGCCTCTAAAAGGCTGCGGTGATTGACAGTGCTGCTCACTTTCCTCTAAAACAGCATTTCCACCGAAAAATCAGCGTCCCCCCGCAACGACCGCATGTATTCCAACGAAGAGTTCCTGATCGAACTGCTCACTGAGGCAGGCTACATCTCCGCATCTGACCTCCAGCAGGCCAAGGGGAACCGAAAAGGCCAGGAGACACCCCTGGAGACGATGATCAAAACCGGGGTCATCAGCGATGAGCAGATCGCCCAGCTCGTGGCCTCCAACAGTGGCATGGAGTACGTGGACCTGCACGGCTTCGCGGCGAACCCGATGCTGAAGCCGCTCGTCCCCATTGAGGTGGCGATGAAGTACAAGATCGTCCCCATCGGCATCAATGGCACCGCGCTTCAGATTGCTGTGGCCGACCCTTATGATTTCGAGACGCTGGATTCCCTGCCTCACGTCATCCAGCCTGAACTGGAGTTTTACTGTTCCACGCCAAACCTGATTCGCGAGTTGATGGCGAATATTTATGGCAATGAAGCCATCATGGGTTCCGGCGGTGCCAAAATCCCTGGCTCGGAAGTCGGATCGTCTGATGGTGATGCGCCGATCATCAAGCTGGTGACGAACATGCTCATGGATGCCTTCCGCAACGGGGCTTCCGACATTCACATCGAACCGCTGGAGAAGGACATCCGTGTGCGCTTCCGCATGGATGGGGTGCTGGTGGACATCGAGCATCATCCGAAGCGCCTGCTTTCCTCCATCATCGCCCGCACGAAGATCATGACGGGCACGATGAGCATCGATGAAAAGCGCGTGCCTCAGGACGGGCGAATCCAGATGGCCTTCGGCGATAAAGAGCTCGATCTGCGTGTCTCCATCATCCCGACGCAGAATGGTGAAAGCGTGGTCATGCGTGTGCTCGACAAGAGCAGCCTCCGCCTCGGTCTATCTGATCTAGGATTCTTCAGTGATGACCAGGACTGCTTTGAAAAACTCATCACCCTGCCGGACGGAATCGTGCTCGTGACAGGCCCAACGGGCTCCGGTAAAACGACGACGCTCTACGCCTGCTTGAATTTCATCAACCGCCCTGACCGCAAGATCATCACGGTGGAAGACCCCGTTGAGTATGAACTGCCGGGCATCAATCAGGTGATGGTGAAAGAAGATGTTGGCATGACCTTCGGAGCCGCCCTCCGAGCCATGCTGCGTCAGGCGCCCAACATCATCATGCTGGGGGAAATCCGAGATAGCGAAACCGCCGGTATCGCGATCCAGGCCTCACTCACGGGGCACCTCGTCTTCTCCACACTGCACACGAACGATGCACCAAGCGCCGTGGCCCGACTCGCAGATATCGGCGTCAAACCTTTCCTCATCGCCTCGGCCGTGCGTGGTATCCTGGCTCAGCGTCTTGTCAGAAAGCTTTGCGCTGTCTGCAAACAGCCATCCAGTCTCGGCGACCGTGAGTTGCGCCATCTCGGCCTCGAAGCCAGTCAGTTGTTGAATGCGAGCATCATGGGCCCCAAGGGCTGCAACAAGTGCCGCAACTCCGGCTATCGCGGACGAATGGTGATCGCCGAAATTTTCAAAGTGGACGATGAAGTCCGCACCATGATCAACCAGGACCTCACCACTCCGCAGCTCCGCAAGCGAGCGCGCGAGCTGGGCATGAGAACTCTGCGTGAAGACGGCGTGCGCAAGGTGCTCGCCGGCGTGACCACCGCCGATGAAGTCATCGAATCCACCATGGGTGATGCAGACTGAGGCCAGACAAATTAACTGCGAACCGAGAACAGCGAACTTCCCCCCGATATGACCCCCCAGAACGTCATCGACATGCTTCAATCACGCGGAGTGATCGACTCCGGCGTGGCCGATGGGCTGTCCCAGGACTGCATCCACAACGGCAAAGAAATCCTCCAGACCATTGTCGATTACGGCATCTTTCCGAACGAAGACGCCTTTTGGGCTGTGGTGGCCGAAGAGCTTGGTGCCGATCACTTTGACCTCGCGACCTACGAGCCGCCGCCATCGGTGATCAACATCATCCCTGCCGGCATGGCGCGACTCTACGGTGCCTTCCCCGTGACGCTTGATGGCCGTGGATTGCATGTCGCCTTTACCGATCCGCTGAACCCGCAGCTCGTCGAAGATCTCCACTTTGGCCTGGGTAAGCAAATTGTGCCCGTGGTCGCACGCCGCAGCCAGGTGCAGGCCTTGATCGACAAACACTACGGCACAGGAGCACCAAGCATCGAGGACATCTTCGGGGGGCTGGCCGCTGCTGGCAAAGATGCCCCGGAAGTGGAAGCGAACTCCGCCCCCATTGTGAAGTTTGTGGACCTCGTGATGACTCAGGCCATCAAGGAAAAGGCCTCGGACATTCACTTCGAACCCTTCGAGCGGGAATTTAAAATCCGCTATCGTGTGGACGGTGCGCTTTATGAAATGGCACCGCCACCCGTGCATCTCGCGAACTCAGTGATCTCCCGCGTGAAGGTCATGGCGAACATGAACATCGCCGAACGCCGCGTGCCGCAGGACGGACGCATCATGACCGTAGTAAATGGCAAGCCGGTGGACATGCGTGTGAACTCCCTGCCCACCCAGCACGGCGAGTCGGTCGTTATGCGTGTTCTCGATCGTAGTTCAGTGAACCTGGAGTTGGAGCATCTCGGCATGCCGCCCTACCTCTACGATTACATCACTGAAACCATCGAGAAGCCGAACGGCATCTTCATCGTCACCGGCCCCACCGGTGCAGGCAAGACGACAACGCTTTATGCGGCGCTGCGTCGCATCAACCAGATCGACACGAAAGTTCTGACCGCTGAAGACCCCGTCGAATATGAACTTGATGGCATCATGCAGGTGCCGATCAACGACGCTGTGGGGCTCACTTTTGCCAAGGCGCTTCGTTCCTTCCTCCGTCAGGATCCAGACAAGATCATGGTGGGGGAAATGCGTGACATGGAGACGGCCCAGATCGCCATCCAGGCTTCGCTCACCGGACACTTGGTGCTAAGCACACTCCACACGAATGACTCCGCCGGGGCCGTGACGCGACTTGTGGACATGGGCGTTCAACCCTTCCTCGTCGCCGCCACACTCGAGGGGATTCTGGCTCAACGACTGCTGCGCACGATCTGCAAAAACTGCCGCACAGCCTATGACCCGAGCCTCTCCATCCTCAACCAGCTAGGCCTCTCCCAGAACGACATCGGCGGGAAGCAGTTCTACACGGGTGCAGGCTGTGACAAATGCGGCGGCTCCGGCTACAAAGGGCGAAAAGGCATCTATGAACTGCTGAACGTGACTGACCCCATCCGCGAACTCATCATCGAGAGGGCTCCCACTCTCGTGCTCAAGCAAAAGGCCATCGAGCTCGGCATGATGACCCTCCGTGAGGATGGTCTTCGCAATATCTACGATGGTGAAACCTCCATCGAAGAGGTGCTCAAATACACCTGATGCCTCCGTCATTTCGTGAAATAGCCACACAATGCACCATGAATTTGGTGGACAGAATCAGCCGCAGCCAAGTAATCTTAAAACTCATTCAATAATACCCGCCGCAGTACCGTATGCCGAAGTTTCACTACATCGCCCTTGATCAAAACGGCCAGGAAGTCGCTGGCGAGCTGGATGCCTCGAACGAGGCCGAAGCCATCAACCTGCTCCGCCAGAGCCAGCTCTATCCCACCCAGGTGGCTCAGGAGGGCAAAGGCGATGCTGCGGTCAAAAAGAAAGCTAAATCAACTGCCTCCAAATCCGGCGGCAAGACCGTCAAGGCTGGTGCCAACGCCAAGGTCAAAGCCAAGTCATTGATGGTCTTCACTCGACAGCTAGCGACGCTTATCGACTCTGGTCTGCCCCTTCTTCGCGGCCTCACTGTGCTCAGCCGTCAGGAACCGAACCTGATTATGAAGTCCACCATCGCCACGCTGGCGGACAACGTGCAAACGGGCAGCACCTTCTCCGAAACGCTCACCCAGTTTCCGCGCATCTTTAACAAGCTGTACGTGAACATGGTGAAAGCCGGTGAGCTTGGCGGTGTGCTTGAAATCGTTCTCAACCGTCTCGCCGAGTATCAGGAGAAGGCGCAGAAGCTGAGAAACAAGGTCATGGCTGCGATGATTTATCCCATCGTCGTCATGGTCATTGCGGTGGCGATTCTCGTCTTCCTCATGCTCGTTATTGTGCCGAAGTTTGAAAAGATCTTCGAGGAAATGCTGGGTGATAAGAACAAGCTGCCCACCCTGACCAAGTATGTCATCGGCTTCAGCCGTTGGATGGGCGATAATTTCTTCTTCCTTGCCATTGGTGCTGGTGTCCTCTTCGTCGGCTGGCGTCTCTTTGCCTCCACAGCGGGTGGTCGTCGTGCCATCGACGGTTGGATGCTCAAGTTGCCGCTTTTCGGTGATGTGCAGCGCAAGACCGCCATCTCCCGTTTCACCCGCACGCTCGGAACGCTCGTCACCTCCGGTGTGCCGATCCTCCAGGCGTTGAACATCACTCGTGAGACCGCTGGCAATGCCATCGTCTCCGAATCCATCGTCAAAGTGCATGACGCCGTGAAGGAAGGTGAGTCCATGGTGGCACCGCTTGAGTCCAGCAGCGTCTTCCCGCCGATGGTGATCTCCATGGTGGACGTCGGTGAGGAAACTGGCCAACTCCCCGAAATGCTTCTGAAGATTGCGGATGTGTATGAAGATGAAGTGGATAACTCAGTCTCCGCACTCACGTCCATGCTCGAACCTATCATGATCGTGGTCTTGGCTCTCGTCGTCGGCACCATCGTGCTCGCCCTCTTCCTGCCTCTCATTGAGGTGATCAAGCAACTCAGCGCCGGCCCAGGTTCATAGCCGCGAGAAGAATTCATCCCCCCACAACCATGAAAATCCAAAAGCGCCCCGCTCGCCGGAATGCTTTCACGCTGGTTGAACTGATTACGGTCATCAGTGTGATCGTGATCTTGTTCGGCCTCGTCGTCGGAGGCTATTCTTATGCAGACCGCTCTGCCAAACGCAGCCGGTCTGAGATCACCATCAAAGCCGCACGCTCAGGTCTGGAATCCTACAAGGAGAAGTTCGGCTCCTATCCCCAGGCTAAGAATCCAGACACCTCTGTGGCCATTGCAGACAAATCCTACATCGCCGGAGGTGGAGCTTGTCTTTACCAAGCTCTGAGTGGAGACGGCTCAGATCAGATCGAAGGAGTTGCGGACGGCATTCCTTCAGATGGCAATCTGGATGATAACGAGGCCGCAAATTTGGTCATGTCAAACATGCCCAGAGAGCTCTGGATCAAGCTCGATGCTCTCTATTTCATGGCTGACGGTTTCGGTCATCCCATTCGTTACATCAAGTCCGCCCCCACCGTCGCAGCCACACCGGGGCAGGCTGCTCCAGAGCCCACTACGATCAATATCGGAACCTATGACATCTGGTCCTATGGTGAAGATTCGGATAACATTACGGCGACCAGCCTTCAGGCGGCAGGATCAGACTCCGCCAATCGTATGGACGCTAAGTGGATCAAGAACTGGTGATCGATCCGCTCGATTGAGATTTCTTCAATCAAGGCCGCCATCCCAATGGCGGCCTTACTTTTGGTAGATTGGCAGGAAGTGGTGATACACACTCAGACTGAGCAGGGCGAGCGAGGTGGCATACACCGGGCCAGCGCTCTTCTCGTTTCCATTCCTCGGATACCACGCGCCTTCCGCACTCTGCGCTCCGACCAGCATCTGCTCCGTCTTCTGCCTTGCCGTCGCCGCGTGATCTCCGCCACGCTGATACATGCCCTGCGCATAATAATAGCAGCCGTAGAAGAACCAGGGTTCATTCACCTCCGGTGGAAACTTCAGCAGCCAGTTTGAGGAACCGAGCACCTCTGGCACGTCGTATTGCCCCGCGACTTGGAGAGAAAGCAGGCCCGCTGAGGTCGTGGAGAAGGTCTGACGACCTCCGTAGGGTTCGTAGCTGAAGGCGGCTTCCATCTGCTTGAGCTTGCCGTTGCTGTCACGTTCCGCGCGGTAGCTGCGTTTGATGTAGGCGATGGCGTTGTCGATGGCCTCCTTCGGCACTTCGATGCCGCTGTTCTTCGCAGCACGCAGGGACATGAGCTGCCAGACACTGACGCTGATGTCGCTGTCACTGCTGCTCGGTTCATAGCGCCAGCCGCCTCGATTGGCCTCGCTCTTCGGCGTCTGCTGGGAGCGGAGGATAAGCTTGATGCCCTTCTCGGCCATCTCGCGCACCTTTTTGTCCGTGGCTTCATCGGGAGACATGCCGAGCATCTCGGTAAGCATGAGTGTCATGATGCCGTGGCCATACATGCGGCTGCGGTCGCTGCGCCCGAGGTAGCCATTCTCGTCCGGCTCCACATGATCGACGATGAATTTCAGCGCCTTTTGGGCTGCGATGCTCTCAGGCGTGGAGGCTCCTGGCAGATGGCCGACAGAGGCCAGCCCCATCAGCGCGAGGGAGGTCATCGCTGCGGCATGGCTGGGAATGTCCCCGGGACGTGGCTGCTGATTGGATTTCTGCTCACTGAAGTGCCCGGCGGGCTGCTGCTGCTTTAGAAGCCACGCCACCGCCTTTCCGACACAGGTTTTCACCTGGGGGGAGATGATCTCCGGTGCCGGACTGGCGGCATGAGAAAGGGGGGAGGCGAGGAGGAGCAGTGGCAGCAGGCGGCGGATCATGAGCGGGATAGCTAACGCTGTTACTTCAGTGCCTTGATCAAGACCTTCGAGTTCCGGCCGCTCTTGTCATACTTTTCACGGCGGGCTGTGGGTAGGGCGGATGGCTCAGTCACCTGGAAGCCCATCTTCTCTTCGAAGAAACGGAAGGCCTGGGTGCTCAGTGCCACGAGTTCATCGCAGCCACGCTGCTTCGCCACCTCCTCAGCGTAGGCGACGAGTCTTTGCCCATGTCCCCGATTTTTGTGACTGCGCCGGACAAACAAGCAGGCCAGTTCGGCCACCTTACGGCCAACTTCATCGTAGGAATGCACCGCCACGCAGCCGATGGGATTACCATCGGTTTCGAGCACGAAGAAGTCTTTGATGCGTCCCTGGATCTGCTCACGCGTCCTCGGAACCAGCGCCGCGTCATCCATCGACTGCTGCATCATGGAGAGCAGGGCAGGGATGTCGGAGGAGTGCGCCTTGCGGATCTGCTGGTAGTCATCGGCATGGATCATCGTGCCCACGCCTTCATTGCTGAAGAGCTCGGCCAGCAGCGCCTCATCCTGCGTGCCATCCACGATGTGGACGCGCGGCACCCCTTCCTGGCAGGCAATGGCGGCATAGCGCAGCTTGGAAAGCAGGTTCACATCGTGACGCGGGTCCTTGTTGCGGAAAAGCTCCCGTGCATCGGCGATGGAAAGCTGCGCCAGCCGGCTTCCATCCGCATTCGTCACTCCGGCTTCCGAGATAAAGATGACCTTCGCCGCCCCCAGCGCCAGCGCCACCTCCGTGGCGATGGCATCGGAGTTCAGCCGCAAGGTCGTGCCCCGGCTGTCATAGCCGATGGGTGGCAGGATGGGAATGATGTCCGCCTTCAGCAGTACGCGCAGAGATTCCGCATCCACACGTTCGATGCGTCCGGTAAATTCCTGATCGATGCCATTAATGACACCCGCTGGATGCACCGCGAGCGCATTGCACACCGCCACAGGCATTTCGAGCGCCGTCAGGTCGCCCATGAGTGCACTCGTCTGGCGTGAGATGGCATCCACAGCCACTTCGAGAGTCGCCGCATCCGTGCGTCCCATGCCGTCATCACTGCTGAGGGTGACGCCACGAAGCCCTGCCAGATAGCGCAATTGTGCCCGTGCGCCGAAGACGAGGACCACTTCGATGTTCAGGGATTGCAGCACCGCCACATCTTGGAGCAGGCTGGCAAATCCTGCCTGATGCATCAGCGCCCCATCAATCGCGATCACAAAGACACGCTGCCGGAACTGCGGCACATAGCGCAAAATGCCCCGCAAATCTTCGAAGCGGGCGGTGGGTTTGGTGATGGGGTCGCTTTCTGGCACTGGTCAGTTTCGTTCAATCGCTCCCATGCGCAAGAGCGCAGAGGATTTGCTCACACATCGCAAACCATCGCCGCGTGACGCAGGGCCAAGATGGTGTCCGGCCAGGTCGGGATGAACTCATGCGCCACGAAGTCGTGGTAACCGATCTCCTGCACGGTCTTCATCACGGCGGGGTAGTTGATCTCCTGGTTCTCGTCCAGTTCGCAGCGGCCGGGGTTACCAGCGGTGTGCAGATGGCCGATGTAGTCCTTGTGCTGCCGCAGACGGCGCATCACATCGCCGTTCATGATGCTCACATGATAGATGTCGAAGAGCAGCTTGAAGTTCGGGCTGCCGATTTGCTTGATCAGGTCCACGCAGAAGTCCACGTCATCGCCGAAGTAGCCGGGGTGGCCCTTCATCGGGTGGGAGCTGTCGCGTGAGTTCAGGTGCTCCAGCACGAGTGTGATTCCCTTTTTTTGAGCATGGGGCAAAACGGCCTTCCAGGTGTCGAGGCAATCTTTGATCGCCTGCTCGCGGTCCATGCCGTCGAACTTCATCCCGGTGAAGGTGATCACCTTCTTTGCGCCCACATCGGCGGCGACGTCGATGCCTTCGGTGAGCTTGGCGATCACCTCTTCACGGAACTTCGGATTGCACGGTCCATTGCTGAAACCGTGACCTCCGACGAGCGAGATCTCCAGCCCCAGCTTCTTCACGTCCGGGTAATACTTCCGATCAATGCCCTCGATGCCCACGAGCCCGATGTCCTTGGCGTGTTTCGCGAGTTCCAGCGTGTCCATCGGCTTCCAGCACCAGCCCATGAGCGTGTGCTTGATGCCCTGCTTCTTGATCTTGTAAGCCGGGTCCGCCGCTTCTTTGGCGATGCTGATCGCCGCAGCTTGGGAGGCTTGAGGAAGGAAAGCTGCGCCCAGGGTGGCGGCGGCGGTGGTTTGGAAAAGGGAGCGACGTTTCATGGTGGGAAAAGGAACGCCGGGCTCCTCACCGTCTTGCGGATGAGATAGCCCGGCGTGGGAGTGTTGCTTGATGGATCAGGCTTTGCCGACGGCTGCCACGATCTTCTCAGCGGCGTCGGTCAGACCTTCCGCGCTGGTGATGGCGAGTCCGCTGGCGGCCAAGGTGGCCTTGCCGGCATCGACGTTGTTGCCTTCGAGACGGACGACGAGCGGGATGTTCAGGGACACTTCCTGCGCTGCGGCGACGATGCCGTTGGCGATGATGTTGCAGTCCATGATGCCACCGAAGATGTTCACCAGGATGCCCTTCACGTTTGGATCACCGAGGATGATTTTGAAGGCAGCTGTGACCTGTTCCTTCGTGGCACCACCGCCGACGTCGAGGAAGTTGGCAGGCTCGCCGCCGTGCAGCTTGATGATGTCCATCGTGCTCATCGCGAGGCCAGCGCCGTTCACGAGGCAGGCGATGTTGCCATCCAGGCCGATATAGTTCAGGCCGAACTCGCTGGCAGCGACTTCGCGGGGATCTTCTTCGGTCGTGTCACGCATGGCGGTCACGTCCTTCTGGCGATACAGCGCGTTGTCATCGAAGTTAAACTTCGCATCGAGGGCCACGACTTGATTGTCCGTGGTGATGGCCAGCGGGTTCACTTCCACGAGGGAGCAGTCGCTCTTGATATAAAGATTCCACAGCGCGGTGATGAGCTTCACGGTCTGGTTTGCCAGCGCGCCTTTGAGGCCGAGGGAGGCCGCCACTTTGCGGGCTTGATAGGCCTGGAGGCCGAGCGCTGGATTGACGAATTCTTTGAAGATCTTCTCCGGGGTCTTTTCAGCGACTTCTTCGATGTTCATGCCGCCTTCGGTGCTGGCGATCAGAGCGTGGCTGCTGCTCACGCGGTCGAAGAGGATGGCAAAGTAGTATTCCTTGGCGATATCGACCGACTTGGCGATCAGCACCTTGCTCACCAGCTTGCCTTCCGGCCCGGTCTGGTGGGTGACGAGGGTCTGGCCGAGCATCTTGCCCGCGATGTCCTGCGCCTCAGCCGCTGTATTGATGACATGCACGCCACCTTTGAAGCCATTTTTGAAGGTGCCTTTGCCACGGCCACCGGCGTGGACCTGGGCCTTCACCACGAGACCCGCACCGCCGAGTTCAGCGGCCACCTTGCCAGCTTCCTCCGCCGTCGAGGCGACCTTCCCGGGAGGGGTGGCGACGCCGAATTTATCAAAGAGTTCCTTGGCTTGGTATTCGTGGATGTTCATTGGGGGAGTGGGGGAAAGGGCGGCGCGATAGTAGGAGCCCCCGCCAGAGCGTCAAGTCTGAGCCTGCTTTGTTCGCTGTTCCAGGTGGTGCGCCCAGCCGCTTGCATCCCACGGAGGACTCGCCACCATGGCGGCCCCTTTTCCCTGCCATGGCCTACATCAACGAAAACTACAACAAGCTCAAAGCCGGTTACCTCTTCCCTGAAATCGCCCGTCGCGTGAAAGCCTTTACTGAGGCCAACACGGAGGCAGCGAAGCGTCTGATCCGCTGTGGCATCGGCGATGTGACCGAGGCTTTGCCAGAAGCTGTGCGCGCGGCCATGCACAAGGCGGTGGATGAACTGGGCGAGCGCTCGACGTTCCGTGGTTACGGCCCGGAGCAGGGATACGACTTCCTGCGCAATGCCATCGCAGAGCATGACTTTAAAGCTCGCGGCCTGAACATCGAAGCGGACGAAATCTTCATCTCGGACGGCAGCAAGTGCGACACCGGCAACATCCTGGACATTTTTGGTGCCGGGAACAAGATCGCGATCACGGACCCGGTGTACCCTGTCTATGTGGACACGAACGTCATGGCTGGAAACACGGGCGAAGCCGATGAAAATGGTGCCTACGCCGGTTTGCACTACCTGAAATGCACACCAGCCAATGGCTTCGTTCCTGAGATCCCCAATGAGCCAGTGGATCTGGCCTACCTCTGCTACCCGAACAATCCGACGGGTGCGGTGGCCACACGCGCTCAGCTCGAAGCCTGGGTGAAATACGCCCTCGCGAACGGCACCACGATCCTTTACGACGCCGCCTACGAGGCCTTCATCCGCGATCCAGAGCTGCCACGCTCGATTTATGAAATCGAAGGCGCGCGTGATTGCGCCATCGAGTTCCGCAGCTTCTCGAAGAATGGTGGTTTCACCGGCGTGCGCTGCGCCGTGGTCGTGATCCCGAAAGGGCTCATGGGCAAGACCAAGGCTGGCGGCAAGCAGGCGATTCATCCCCTTTGGAGCCGCCGTCACAGCACGAAGTTCAACGGCACGAGCTACATCGTCCAGCGCGGCGCAGAGGCGATCTACTCGCCCGAGGGAAAAGCGCAGGTCAAAGCACTCATCGAGCACTACATGGGCAATGCCGCCCTGCTGGTTGAAGCCTGCAAGAAGGCCGGACTTCAGGTGTTTGGCGGAGTGAACGCCCCCTACGTCTGGGTCGGCTGCCCGAACGGGCTGACGAGCTGGCAGATGTTCGACAAGATGCTGAATGAAGCCAATGTGGTCATCACCCCCGGCAGCGGCTTTGGCAGCGCGGGCGAAGGCTACTTCCGCATCAGCGCCTTCAACAGCCGTGCGAACGTGGAAGAAGTCTGCCGCCGCATCGCCGTCCTGTGAGCATTTCATGACGGCCAATGAGGGCCGCCTTCCGTAACCCCCCAGCGAACCATTGAATCCTATGAGCCAACCCAAAATCACCGCTTACCTGAAAACCTACTGCGGCTGGAGTGAAGGCGTGCGCGCCATCTTCCGCAAATACGACCTTCCTTTTGAAGAGAAGGACATCATCAAGAACCCCGCTTTCCGCTGGGAGATGGAACAAAAGAGCGGCCAACCTCTGAGCCCCTGCGTGGAGATCAACGGCATCATGGTGCCCGACGTGAGTGGCGAGGACGTGGAGCGCTGGATGATCGCCAACGGCCTGCTCACCCCGAACGAGGCTGAGCCCGATGCCCCCATCGACCGCGCCTGCAGCGATGCCCAGCACGCCGCCATGGCCGCCGGACAGGTCGGGAAGATCAACTTCCTGAGCTAGGTTCCGGGCATAGCGAATCCTTTGAGGCAAGAAGCGGATGGCAATCGTTGCATCTCGGTTCATTCTCATGCGCCGGATGCGATGGCTCGCTTGATTGGAGCCATGTTTGCCAGTGAAATGGATTTATCCACACCTCAGAAGTATTTCAGCCAAGCCGTCACCGTCGCATCGGTGCTGCTGGTGAACCGCAGCCAGTAACCTCCGAAGGAAGCGGGCATATCGTGCTCCACATCTTCTCCGGGGGAGACATCAAAGCTCCGGTAAGTGACCCAGGTTCCCGTGCCGGTGATGTCTGCCTGCACGGAGATCCGCGTCGGCGTGTCTGTGGTCAGGGTGAGGTGCTTCTGATCGTAACCGGTGACGAGATAGGGGTCGCTCGACATGCCAGCCTGCACCTTCGTGTTCTTCCACGGGCCGCCTTCGCCACGAGCCTTGCCGAAGCTCCAGAGATCATCCACCGCACCCACCCAGATGGCGGTTTTGCCATCGCTGGAGCGCACGATGTGCTCTCCCTGCGCGTCCTTCCTCACACCACTAATCACCATCAGCCCGCGATAGCTGGCGTAGTCCTTGATGCGGCGATTGTGTGTCGTCACCGGACGCAGCTTGGCAAAGCCACCTGCATTCTCCGCAGGCAGCTCGAAGAAGGTGCCACCTGCGTTGAAGAGATCGCGCTCCGTGCAGACCTCGCGGCAGACGCGCTCAGCTCCGAGCGGGCCCGCAGCATCCAGCGCCGCTGAGCCGCGTGGCAGACGCCAGCGGCCCTTCTCATCCACATAGAGAATGGAAGCCTCGTCATGCGTCAGCACACCCGTGGGGATCTCCGCATTCTTCGCGGTCCACTCCATGCCCTTCGCGTCATCCGTGGGCTTCAGATCAAAAGCAGCCCCCATGTCGTAGCAGGTCGAGTCGGTCGTCACATACCGCAGCGTGCGGAAACCGGCCCCACGGGCGAGCATCACGCCGCCCGTGGTTTCCTTGTCCTCCGCCGTGGCGATGCCGTCAAAGATCGCCACTGCTTCGTTCGAGCGCGGGTCATCATTTCGGTAGTGGAAGATGGCGGAGACCTTCGCCCCTGCCTGCTGAGCCTTCACACGCACCCAGACGCCTGCCTGATCCGCCGGGAAATCCACCCAGAGATGGCCCGCCGCCTTCAGGCTGTGGTTGCCGACCTCCTGCCACTGCCCATCGCCCTTGGCATCGACCTCCAGAACGAAGCTCGAACCTTGCTCGGCGATCAGGTTGAGTGACCGATGCTTGTAGCCGCTGAAAAGGTAGGGCTCGCTCACGTCGCCTGCTTTGACCATATCCTCCAGCCACACAGCTCCGCGTCCGATCACAGGACCGAGATGGTCGAGCTTGCCCGGCTCCACAAACCAAAGGTTGGATTGCGACTCGCCGGGCCCCGCCAGCTTGCCCTTCGCCTTGCGCACGTTCAGGAATTCCTTGTTCGCCGAGTCATCGCAGCCAAGCACCACGCGATCTCCCCAGCGGGCGAAGTCGCCGATGACCTTCAGGTAATTGCTGCGCGGAGTGATCCCGGCGCTGCTGGCTGGCGTGAAGCCTTTCGGGAACTTCCAAAAGGCCCCATGCATCGTCATGAGCAGGCTGTCTTCGCCGATGTCGCGGATGCGTGGCCACTCCGTGTTCCAGCCATGGGCACCATCGTAGCTGTGGCTGGACTTCGGCAGACGGTAGCTGTGCCATTTGCCACCATCCAGACACATCAGGATCAGGGAGCGATGGTCCCAGCCCATGCTCCAAATAGGATCGGTTTCCGGCTTTTCACTGCCGCTGATGCCGCCAGGCCCCGTGACCTCTGTGAATTGATTCCGCCGCACGAGCTGCCAGTCATCACCGGGCTTCATCCACTCGCCCAGGGCACCGCTTGGTGTCGCGGGATCAGTGATCACTCGCTTGTCGCGGTCGCCATTGTTCGCATAAACCACGCGCCCCTGGCCGCTGAAGAGCCCTTTACCATGATAACCCGGAAGCTCTGAGGCCAGCGTGGCCGGTTTCGTCTCCTTCGAGAAGCCCTTCTTCGGGGCATTGCCATCTTTGATATGCCCGGTGACCTCCAGCGTCTTCAGATCCACCTTGTAGAGCCCCTCTTCCATCGTCGCGTAGTAGGCCTTCGTGGCAGGCTCCGTCAGATGCCGAGCATTGCCCGTGAGGCGGCCCGGCATCTTGTTCGGCGGGATGACACGCACCTGGCGCTCGGCATCAATCACATACGGCCCGATGAGCAACTGCTGTGTCTCCCGGTGGATCATGCGGTTTGCCGGCGTGCCGCCGACACTCTCCGGGCGGATGATCTGCTCCAGCCCCGGCGTGATTTCGTAGAGCTTGTCACTGCTGCCGAAGGGCAAATGCGGCCCATAAGTGATCACCCAAAGCCTGTCCGCCCACGGCACCACCGCGCCCGTGCCGCACTCGCCTTCCTTATTAAACATCGCCAAATGCGGATAGATCCCGCTGATCTGTCGTGGCTCCTCCGCATGAAGCAGGGCGGTGGCAAAGAGAAGGCTGGTGGTGATGGCTCGGTGCATTTGTCTAGTGGAGCATAAGCGGGCGCATCCAGGCAAGCTTCACAGCTTATGCGCGGATGAAATCGCTTACACGGCAGCCTCGGTTCTGAGCGGAAGAGCCGAGGTGAGGAATGGAATCATCAAAGTCCGATGCGCGGCGGTGAGCTCCCCTGATCGGAGTTGGTGAGGTAGCCGACAGCGTCGGTGTCTTGAGGCCATGGGCTCCGGTGGTGCCAGCCGGGGCCGGGAACGACCGCTGTTCTCCCTGGAGCAGTTTTTACCGCCACTCGTGTCTCGGGTAGCGTCCGCGGAGCTGCGCCTTCACGGCGGGGTAGCCTTCTTTCCAGAAGCGGCCGAGGTCGGCGGTGGTCTGGATGGGGCGCTGGGCTGGGGAGAGGAGATGGACGACGACGGTGATGCGACCGGCGGCCACCTTCGGGTTCTCATGCACGTCGTAGAGTTGCTGGAGCACGACGCCGACACTCGGGTCCTGCTTTTCATCATACTCGATGCGGGCGGTGCGACCGTTCTTCAGCGGCAGCCGGTCGGGGGCGTAGCGCTCCAGTAGATCGCGCTGACCATGGCTGAGCCATTGATGCAACGCGGGGAAGATGTCTTTGTCTTTGAGCTGGCGATAGGTCACGCAGCCTTCGCAGACTTGCTCAATGATGAGGCGGCGATCCTCCTCGGTGATGGGCGGGATCTCCATCTCGGGCATCCACTTGGAGAGGCAGTTCACCCGGGTGATCCACTGCTCGACCTTCTCATTCCAAAGCGGGAGCTGGAGCCTGCCAGCGACGACTTCCTCAGCCAAAAGCGATGCCGCCGTGCTGCTGTCGGGCTCACCGCGCTCTTTGCTGCTGAGCACGAGGCTGCGAAAGCGGACCTCCTCCACATTGATGACGCGACGGTTCACGCTGTCATACTGCGCACGCTTGCCGCTGGTGAAGTCGGCGGGGAACATCTCGCGCAGCCATTCTTCCTCGACCTTGGTCACGAGATTGAGCTGCACGGTGAGCGCCTTGCCCTGCACCTCCATGATCTCAGAGGCGACGAGCAGACGCGGCGGCTTGATATGCGCGTCTTTGCCGAGATGGCCGCTGTAGCCGCCGGGCAGTCGATAAATGCGGCTGCCGCTGCTGGTCTCGACGCCGAGATGGTCGCTGAAGGCCGCGAGCAGGGTCTTCGCGAGCGATTCAGCGCTGGCGACCTCATCGTTCACGGGCAAACCGGCACGCTGGGCGATGCGGAGGAACTGATCGTAACTCCGGCCTGCCTCACGAGCACTCATGGCGTGAACATTGAGCGGGATGCAGGCCTGCGGATCAAAGTTCAGCGCCTCAGCACGGATGAAGGCGCGCAGCAGGGCCTGGAATTCGCTGAGGTCGTTCGGCTCCCAGAAGTCTTCGTTTTTAAAGGAGGAGTTGTTCTTCCCCACCATGAGGATCTCGCGTCCCTGGGCCAGAGCGGCGCACATCGCTGCCTCGCGCACGCAGCCGTTTTCGCCGGCTGCCAGCAGCATTCGGGCAAAGCGCGGATGCGTGGGAAAGGCGGACATCTTCATGCCGGTGGGCGTGAGGCGAGCCTCCATCACCGCCCCGAGATCATGCAGCAAGGTCTCCGCGCGAGTCATCGCGGCCTCGGCAGGTTTCTCGAACCATTCGATGCCGAGCTTGGCCTTATCTTGGGCGACGTAGAGAGCGAGCAAGGCCTCGCTCAGCTCCAATCGCTGGATCTCTGGCAGCTCACTCTCGGCACGGTGGAGGTGCTCGCGCTCGGCCCAAAGGCGCACGGCGATGCCGGGGCCGAGTCGTCCAGCACGACCGGCACGTTGCTCAGCACTGGCACGACTGATTTTCTGCACGGTCAGGGTGTTCAACCCACGACGCGGATCATAACTGGCGACACGGGCGAGCCCGCAATCCACCACGGCTTTGATGCCTTCGATGGTGAGGGACGTCTCCGCCACATTCGTGCTGACGATGATCTTCGCCTGCTCGCCCGGCGTGACGGCGGCATCCTGATCCTGCGGCGTCATTTCACCATGCAGGGACACGATGCGTCGGCCTTTGGCAAAGCTGCGGCCCTGCATCGCGGTCATGGTTTTGCGGATCTCGTAGGCTCCGGGCATGAAGACGAGGATATCGCCACTGCTGCCGAGTTCCGAGGCGAGCATCTCACAAGCACGCGCCGCCTGATCCCAGACGGGCTCGGTTTGATTCAGACGCAGGTCGCGATTCGGCGCCTGATAACGCACCTGCACCGGGAAGGTGCGGCCCTCGCTTTCGAGCAGCTTCACTGGATGCATGAACTCCGTCAGCGGACCCGGCACGAGCGTGGCAGACATGACGATGATCCTCAAATCCGGGCGGCGAGCCCGCTGAAGCGCGTGAGCCCAAGCGAGCACGAGATCGCCATCGAGATGCCGCTCGTGAAATTCATCGATGATCACGCAGCCGACCTTCGCGAGGTCCGGGTCCTCCATGAGTTGGCGGAGCATGACGCCCTCGGTAACATAAACGAGCCGCGTGTCCCGCGAGGTGACATTGTCAAAGCGCACCTGATAGCCCACCTCGGCACCGAGACGGCCATTACGCTCCTTTGCCACACGCTGGGCCAGCATTCGTGCCGCGATGCGTCGAGGCTGGAGCACGATGCAGCGCTGACCTTCCTTCAGGATACCCGAATCGAGCACGAACTGCGGCACCTGCGTGGATTTGCCCGAGCCCGTGGGAGCTTTCAGCAGCAGGTTCGGCGTGGCCGGATCACACAGGTGCGCCACGACGGCATCACGGATCTCAAAGATGGGCAATCTGGCTGGAGCGGGCATGGTTAAAGGCGGGCCGCTTCTGTGCTCTGGGCTGAGGCAGGGGTCAAGGAGCGTGACGAGGTGCGTTGCAGTCCAGATAGCTGGAAGTGGAGTGCGGTGAAGATTACCGATTTGCCGGGCCTGCAGGCTGCGTTTAAATCGCACCCATGTCAGACACACCAGCCCGCTTCATCCAGATCGACGACGCCGCCCGCGAAACCAACCCGTGGACCAATAACGAATGGCTCTGCCGACCCGATCTCGTGGAGGCTGACAAGCTGCTGCTGGTGCGGGCAAACATGGACCCGATGCACTGCCACCCCTTCCATTTTCATCCGCATCGGGAGGAGATCATCTATGTGATCTACGGCCGCGCAGAGCAATGGGTGGGCACGGAGAAGCGCATTCTGAAAGCGGGCGAGATGGCCCACATCCCGCCGGGCGTGATCCATGCCACTTACAATCCTCACAAGGAACCGCTGGTCTTCCTGGCCATCCTTTCCC
>NZ_JBILYB010000084.1:0-26757 GCF_044378005.1 Prosthecobacter sp. | reverse complement strand
CCCGCGTGACCAACAAAGCCCTCACGATCATGGATTCCAAGACCGGCGGCATGGACAACAAGATCCGCGAGCGTCGCCAGGCTGGCGACAAGTCTCCCGAACTCGCCGCCCTGCTCAAAACAAAGACCAAGTCCTTCAAACTCGCCCTCAAGCCCACGGACTGGCACACGCTTCACATCACTGTCTCTGGCGACACCATGACCGTAAAGATCGACGGCCAGGACACCGGCACCTTTTCCAGCGAAGGCATCGCCCACCCAACCAAACGCATGATCACCCTCGCCGTGAACAATTCCGCCCAGGTGGATGACGTGAAGGCGTGGAGGCTACGCTAAACATGGGGTGTCATGTCCGACTACACGCTATCCAACATTGGAACGATTGGCTGCTTTGCTCTGCTTGTTGTCGGAGCCTTGCGACGTGGACGCTACGCTGAGCAGCTAGTGCCGATCGTATTCTGCATGCTCATCGTGGATGTCTGGGCAGTCGCCCCTTTGGATTTCAAAAACCGCGGGTGGTCCACGTGTTGGCTCTGGGCGCTGGCTCTAACACCGTATGTTCAGCTCGTTCGCTGGCTCGTTCAATTCATGCGCACCCAAAGCACACAGACAGACTCCAGATGATCTCATTCACCGCCAAAATCGCCTGCGCAGTTCTGCTCACGGCTTCCGCCTTGGCCCAGCCGCACCACGAAGTCGTGCCCGACTGGCCGAAACTTCCCGCAGGCCACACTCTCGGCCTCTGTGCTGGGATCGGTGTCGATGCGCAGAACCGTGTCTTCGTCTTCCACCGCAGTGGCAGGAAGTGGTCGAATCCCTTCCCCAAAGAGCCCATCGCCGAGCCAACGATCAGCGTCTTCGATGGGCCCACGGGCAGGCTGCTCGCCACCTGGGGTGAGAACCGCTTCATCATGCCCCACGGGCTGACCATCGATCACAAAGGCAACGTCTGGCTCACGGATGTGGGCCTGCATCAGGTCTTCAAATGCACGCCGGATGGCAAAGTGCTCCTCACACTCGGCGAGGCAGGCGTCTCAGGCTCCGATCACTCGCATTTCAATCTGCCCACCGACGTCGCGGTGCTGCGCGATGGCTCGTTCTATATCAGCGACGGCTACAAGAACACCCGCGTGATCAAGTTCGGTGCCGAGGGCCGGTTCGAGTTCGAGTGGGGTACGAAGGGCCAAGGCGATGGCGAGTTTAACCTGCCGCACGGGATCGCCATCGACTCACAGGGCCGCGTCATCGTCTGTGACCGCGAGAACGAACGCCTCCAGCTCTTCGATGCTCGCGGTGGCTTTCTCGCCGCCTGGAAAGGTCCGCACCTCGGCAAGCCCTACGGCCTGGCCACCGCACCTGACGATCATGTCTTCATCATCGATGGCGGATCACCCTCGCTGAAGCCCGAGCTGCGCGGCAAAGCCGTCGAGCTCGATGCCTCCGGCACCGTCATCGACACCTTCGGCTCCTTTGGCAAAGGCCACGGCCAGTTCCAACTCGGCCACGACATCGGCATCGGCCCTGATGGCGCGGTTTACATCGCCGAAGGCACGGGAGCGCGCGTGCAGAAGTTCGTGCGAGGGAACTGATTGGCGGTCTTCAGGGTTGCCGACGTTTGCTCGCGATCGTGCTTTGCGCAGACTCGCGCTCGATGCAGGGGCCGCTGAGGGAGAGCAAGCTCTCGGCCTCGGCCAGGGGGTGGCCGGTGTTGGCCCATTCATCAGCGGCGCGGGCGGCGAAGGCATCCCGCAGTGGTCCGGCGGGGAGCTGGAGGGCCATCGCACGCAGGTCAGCGACGCTCTTGGTCTTCACGGTCATGATGCCGCCGAGGGTGTCGGCGGACTTTTGCAGCTCCGGGCGGTCGGCATTAGCTAGGAGCCACTGGAAGGCTTCCTGCGGCTGATGATTGCCGAAAGCTCCGATCCATTCCTCGCTCAGCCGGCTCCGCTCGGCCTGGGAAGGGAGTGTGGCGACGGCCGCGAGCCCTGTCGTATGATCCACGCCATCACGGTGGCAGAGCTTGGAGAGCAGGTAGTCGCGCAGCCGCTGGGGCTCCACTGTCATGACGACGGCGAGGGCACCCTGCGGGTCCTTTGACATCCAACTGTCCCCGATCTGGACGAGCGCTTTTTCACGCAGGAAGACATCGTCCAACTGCACGGCCCAGGCGAGGTAGCGCAGTGGGTTGGCGCCGTCATTCAAGCCCAGCAGGATTTCGATGCCGGCCTCCTGGAGCACGCTGTCATCTTCCATGGCGGTGATGTATTGCCAGGCGGCGTCCGCGTCTGACTTTGTCCAGATGCCGAGGATGGCACGCAGGGCGCTCTCTTTGTGCTGGGGGGAAGAAATGCCGCGCATGGCGGCGAGCGCGCCCGCGTGATCCAGCACGGCCCAGCGCTCAAAGAGGTAGCGCATCAGCCGCCATCTCACGTCCGGGAAGGGATTCCTGAGAAGGCCGCGCAGCATCATGGGCAGCTCATAGAGGCGCATCTGCGAGATGGGGGAGATGGCCTCCGCCCAGTTCTCCGGTGTGAGCTGGGCAAGGCCGGCCTCTGAGGCGATTCGTGGCGGTGCTGTAGGCATGGCCGACGCGATCCGCGTGGCGGGCTCTTTTGAAGAGGACTGGGCGTCTGCGGGCGGCGCTGCCTGATCCGGCGAGGAGACGAACCAGAAGCCTGCGATGCCGCATAGCCCATGCAGCAGTGTTTGGCGGAGGGCTCTCATCGTGAGGCCTCCAGGCGGTAGATGCGGAGCAGCCGAGCGCGCTCCTCGCGGTCCATGAGTTGCGCGGCGGCGGGGCCCTGGAGCCAGGCCAGGGCGGCGGTGCGGTCGCTCTCCAGCCAGTAATCGGTGTGGTACTTGATATGCTTCTCGCGGACTGTTGGGTCCTGGATTTGCGCGTCCAACTCTAGGCCGCGAGCGGGATCGTTCCTGCCGGTCATGTGCGCGTAGCCCTGGAGGAGTTTGTCACGATTTGATGGATCGGTTGCAGTGGTGATCATCTTTTCGAGGGACTGTGGGTCGATCTCGGTGAGCCTCATGCCGAACATGTAGGCGGCGGAGATGGCATCCGGCGGCGTTGTGCCGTTGAGTTTGGCCAAAATGGCGGTGGTGTTGCGCCAGGAGCCCGCCTGATCGGCGAAGCCAACGAGGCCTTCCGCGAGGTAAGACCGGCCGTGGTCATCCAGTTTGGCAGCCAGGGCGAGCACACGCTCGGCGGGGAGGCGGGAGAGGCCGAAGGCGGAGTTCGTGAGCACGCCGACGGAGTTCAGGCGGTCGGGGGGCAGGGTCTCGATGAAGAGCAGCGTGGACTCTGCATCGTTCGTGCTCCAATCGCTGACCAAGCGCCACAGGAGCGTGTCCGAAGCCTGTCCACGTGGCAGGCCGAGGATGATGCGGGCGAGCACGTGGGGGTCCATGCGGCGGGCGTTTTGCACCAACTCCCGCGCCAGCCCGAGGCGCTGCTCATCCGTGAGGTCGGTGCCCTGGCGGAAGAAGCGCTCCGCCGCGCTGGTGTCGCCGCTTTGCATCTGCGCACGCACCCACTCCATGGAGGCGGTGGTGCTGGTGAAGGGAGGTGGCAGCGCTGCCAGTGGCGTGCCGCTGGGGATGGGCTCAGCGCGCCGGGCGGGGGCCTGGACCCTGACGGGCGTGCTGTCCCACTTTCCGGCGAAAACTCCGAGGATGAAACAGAGCGTGGTGGTGGTCAGGGTGCGATAGCAGGGCGTCATTTTGCCCAGCAGAACGCATGAGCCCCTCAAGAGCTTGGCGAAAAGCAGTTTTGAGCGGATGGGAGAACGAAACCACAACCTCCGTTTCCCAGCCATGAAGTCCATTCTTGCCTGCCTCATCCTATTTCTTGGTCTGCCCGCTTGCGCGGCGAGGCCCAATGTCATCCTCATCAACTGCGATGACCTCGGCTACGGCGACCTCGGTTGCTACGGCGCGAAGGACATCCGCACAGCCCAACTCGACCACATGGCGGCTGAGGGCACGCGCTTCACCGACTTCAGCGTCACCTCCGCGCTTTGCACACCATCGCGCGCAGCATTGATGACGGGCAAGTATCCCGGTCGTGTCGGATTGGCGACAGGTGTCTTGCGTCCAGATGCTCAAAACGGCCTCGCGAGCAGTGAGACGACCCTGGCGGAAGTTTTCAAAGCATCGGGACATGTCACGGGCTGCATCGGCAAATGGCATCTCGGTTTTGTCAAAGGCATGAGGCCGCTGGATCAGGGTTTCGACAGCTACTACGGCGTGCTGCACAACCTCGACCACTTCGAGACGGTCGTGTTTGAAAAGGAAGGCGGCATGCCGGTGCTGCGCGGTGATGTGGTCGAGAAACGACCTGCTGTTCCCGCCGAGATGACAGGACTCTACACGGCTGAGGCGCTGAAGTTCATCGAGGCGAATCGCGAGCGGCCCTTCTTCCTCTACCTCGGCCATGCGATGCCGCATCTACCCTTCGACGCATCGGCAAAGTTCAAAGGCAAGTCCCAGCGCGGTCTCTATGGCGATGTGGTCGAGGAACTCGACGACAGCACAGGCCAGATCCTCGACAAACTCCGCGCCCTCGGTCTCGCGAAGAAGACGCTCGTCATCTTCACCAGCGACAACGGCCCCGAGCGCAAAACGCCCGGCACCGCCGCGCCGCTCAGCGGCACGAAGCACACCGTCTATGAAGGCGGTCTGCGCGTGCCGTGCATCGCGTGGTGGCCGGGCAAAGTGCCTGCGAATCGTGCCTGTGCCGAGATGTTCAACACGCTGGATCTACTGCCCACCTTTGCCCGTCTCGTCGAAACGTCACCTCCATCGAATCTTGACGGCATTGACCAACTTGACCTCCTTCTTGACCCGCAGACCAAATCCCGCCGCACCACGCTCTACTCCCTCTACGGTCTCAAGGCGAAGCGCCTCGAGTCCATCCGCGAAGGTCGCTGGAAACTGCATCTGAGTCCACTGCCAAGGCTGTTTGATCTGGAGTCTGATCCTGCGGAGATGACGGATGTCTCTGCGAGCCAGCCTGAGGTTGTGCAAAGGCTCGATAAAATCGCGACGGAGTTGCGCACTAGCACGGGGGTTACCCGATGATCTCCACGGGACAATCTGGCAGGCTGGCCATGAAGGCGCGGCCGTAGGGCTTCGAGATGATGCGGGGATCGAGGATGGCGATGATGCCTTTGTCCTTCTGCGTGCGGATGAGGCGACCGACGCCCTGGCGCAGTTTGAGGATGGCTTCGGGGACGCTGTATTCGCTGAAGCTGTTCCGGCCCTGTTCTTCGAGGTGCTCCAAGCGGCTGGCGACGACGGGGTGGTCGGGCACGGCAAAGGGGAGTCGGGTGATGATGACGTTGCTCAGGGCTTCGCCGGGGACATCGACGCCGGTCCAGAAGCTGTCGGTGCCGAACAGGATGCTGTGCACGTCCTTTTTGAACTCGGCGAGCATCTGGTGGCGTGGCATGCCGCGACCTTGGGCGAGCAAGCGCCAGCCGTGGTCATCGCAGAAGTCCTCCAGCCGGTCCGCCATGGCGGTGAGCTGTGAGTAGCTGGTGAAGAGGACGAAAGCTCGGCCCTGGGAGATTTCGAGGAAGTGCTCGATCTTCTCCTGAAGCGCGTCGGCGTAGCTGGCTTCCTTCGGCTCGGGCATCTTCTTCACGAGGTAGAGCCGCATCTGCTTTTTAAAGTCAAAGGGGCTCTCGATGCAGGAGGCGCGGGCCTTTTGGGCACCGACTCGGTTGCGGAAGTAGTTGAGCTGCGTGTCATCGCCAATGCCGAGAGTGGCGCTGGTGAAGACGCAGGCTTTGCCGCCGGAGAAGAAGATCTCTTCGAGCTTCGGCGCTACGTCGATCGGGGCGCTGTGCAGGGAGAGATTGCGAGTGTCTCCGGTGCCGCGCTCGGCCCAATAGACATGGCCGTCTTCGGTTTGATCGAGGAAGGCGGAGAGGTCGGTGCGCAGCGCGGTGAGGCGTTTGGCGATGTCGTGCAGCTCGAGTTTCTGGCCTTCACTCTTCGCGGCATCGCCTGCTTTGATGGCGTAGTTGGCGACGCGTTGCAGCGGCAGGGCGAGCGTGTTTTCGGTGAGCCCGGCTTCGCGAATGCGGAACTCTTTGCCATACGGGCCACTGAATTTACAGCGGGCTTCGGCCTCGCGGAAGAACATCTCAGCGGCTCCAATGCTCTGCGTCACTTCGCGGATGGCATCGCTGTCGCCGACGCTCTGGAAGAAGCCTTTGCGTGTCTTCGGATTGTAGAGACGACCGAGTTCGAAGCGGACGCTGGATTCGTTCACATGGATGCCGAAGGCCTGCGCGGCGATGTTCTCGATGGTGTGGGCTTCGTCGATGATGACGAAGTCACGCGGGAAGATGAAGTTCGCGTCTTCGGTCAGGATTTCATCGGCGGAGGCGAGCAGGGTGAAGAAGAGCGTGTGGTTCAGCACGAGCACGTCCGCGGCGGCCATGCGGCGGCGGACATCCTGGTAAACGCAGCCGCTTCCTGGCGGGCAGCGCCGTGGAGTGCAGGCGTGCGGCTCACTGCGGATCATGGACCAAAGGCGCGCGCCGGGCGTGAAGTCCATCTCGCTCAGTGTGGCGGTGGGATTCTCGCGATGCCATTCCTCGATGAGCTGAAGCTCGGCGGCCTCGCTGCTGCTGAAGAGATCGCCAGTTTGCGAGAAGGCGTGCTTCAGGCGCGTGGGGCAGAGGTAGTTGTTCCGGCCTTTCAGCAGCTCGGCGTGGAAGTCCCCGACGATCTTTTTGACGATGGGGATGTCTTTGTGGATGAGCTGCTCCTGGAGATTGATCGTGTGGGTGCAGATGATGGCCTTCCGCTTGTGCTCGATGGCAAAGGTGGCGGCGGGGATGAGGTAGGCGAGTGATTTGCCGACGCCGGTGGCGGCTTCGCAAATGAGCGCGCGGTTCTTTTCCAAAGCATCTCCGACGAGCTGAGCCATCTGCTGCTGCTGCGGGCGGAACTCGAACTGCGGTGACTCGGCGAGCTTTCCATCCTGGGAAAAGGCCAGATGCATCCGGTCGGCGAGCGAGGGGCCGGTGGCGCCGGGAGTGGCTTCGAGGATGCTGATCATGGAGGGCTGTGGCTATGCCGATGGCAGCGCGCCTTGCAACGCATACTCCGTAGGATCATCGAGACCGGCGAGCATGAAGGCCTCACGCCGCTCCACGCAGGTGCCGCAGCGTCCGCAGTGGATGGGACCGCCTTTGTAGCAGCTCCAGGTGCGGGCGAAGTCGATGCCGAGGGCGTGGCCGAGTTTGGCGATGCCTGTTTTGTCCATGCTGATGAAGGGACGCAGCAGCTCGATTCGCGCGTAGGTGCCCTCGCGCATGGAGGCGGCCATGGCCTGCATAAAGGGCTCGCGACAGTCGGGATAGATGGCGTGGTCGCCCGCATGAGCGGCGATCACGAGCGCCTCAGCTTCCCGTGATTCGGCGATGCCGCAGGCGATGGCGAGCATGATGCCATTGCGGAAGGGCACCACGGTGCGCTTCATGTTTTCATCCGCGTAGTGCCCTTCGGGGATGTCGCCGCCGCTTTGCAGCAGGTCGGAGGCGAAGAGTTCGTTCACGAAAGGCAGCGCGACGACATCATGCCGGAGCCCGAACTGCTGGCAATGCCAGCGCGCCATGGCGATCTCGCTGGCGTTGTGTTTGGAGCCGTAATCGAAGCTCACCGCGCCCACGACCTCGTGCTCCTGCCGGGCCTGATAAAGGGCGACGGTGGAGTCCATGCCGCCGCTGAGGAGTACGAGCGTTTTCATGCGTGGTGCCTTATTTCTTTTCCCACTCGAGCCTGCCTTCGAAGTTCGGGAAGCGTGCCTCGCAGGTGAGCTGGATGCCGCCGCGCGGGGCGAAGCGACCACGGACGATGGCCTGCTTTGGCGCACAGGCTTTCACGAGGTCGTCGAGGATGCGGTTGACGATGGCTTCATTGAATGAGGCATGGTTGCGATAGCTGGCGAGGTAGAACTTCAGCGACTTCGTCTCCACGCAGAGCGTGTCCGGGACGTAGAGGATCTCGATGTGGGCGGCATCGGGCTGGCCGGTGACGGGGCAGAGCGAGCCGAAGTCTGGCTGGCTGAGATGGATGGTGTAGTTCCGGCCCGGCGTGCGGTTTGGGAAGGTCTCCAGCACCGCCTCATCAGGCGAGGGCGGCAGTTTGTGCTCGGAGCGGCCGAGGAGGGTGAGATCAAGTGGGGTGGAGGCGGACATGAGCGGCGCAGTATGGCTGGGATGCCGTGAGTCGCAACCGTGCTGGCACGACACGAGGCTTTCAAACGTTTGAAAACCACGGCAAGCTGGAGCAAATCATCTCACGCATGTCCAACCCGTCTTCCCAAGTCACCAGCCATCCACTACTTCGAGTGGTCGTGTATGGGGCGGCCATCGTGCTGGCGCTGCTGCATGTGTTCGTCACCTTTCGCGGCCTGAGCAGCGCCACGGGCATGGAGCAGGCTCAGCTAGCCCGTGAGGTGGCGCGTGGGCATGGTTACACGACGAAGGTGATCCGCCCCTATGCCTGGGCACGCATGGAGGCATCAGGCAAAACGGTGGCGCTTGAGGCCATGCCCGAGATCACGCAGCCGCCGTTGCAGCCGCTGATCCTAGCGCCGATTTTCAAGCTGTTGGAGCGGCATCAGCTCTTCGATCCGGCCAAAGGAGGTTCCATTTATCTGCTGGATCGCGTGATCGCATGCCTCGGTGTGACCTGCCTGCTGCTGACGCTGGTGTGGACTCATGGCGCTGCACGGAGACTCTTTGATGACACAGTGGCTGGATTTGCCGTGCTCAGTCTGCTCGTGTGCGAACCTCTCTGGCAGCTTGCAGTGAGCGGCAGTCCAGTCGCTCTATTGCTACCCCTGTTTGCACTGACTTTCCGATTCCTCGCGGCGGCACAGATCCGATTGCAGGACGGGCAGGGGATCATGCTCCAGGCATTGCTCATCGGGCTGCTGGCGGCGCTGATGCTGCTCACGCATTGGATGGCTCTGTGGCTGGTGGCAGGGCTGCTGGTGGCAGCGGCCTTTACCCTGCCGGGCAAACGGTTTGCCGTGGTGATCATGGCGGTGCTGCCCGTGGCTGCTTATGGAGCCTGGGGCTGGTGGTTGACGCGTGAGTGTGGAGATGCACTTGGCGGTGCGAAGACGCTGTTTCAATCCCATCTGCTCTCCATGGAGCCTTCGCTGCTCCAGCGTGAGTTCTCCATCACCACCCAGCCCGTGGCGGTGGATGACTTGCTGCGCAAAATCTCCGTGAACTGGCGTGATCAGCTCTCGCAGGGCTTTGCCCACCTCGGGCTGATCGTGCCAGCAGCAGCTTTCTTCGCAGCGCTGCTGCATCGCTTTCGCCGCCGTGAATCTGCACGCAGTTGTTACGCGCTGACCATCATGTTGGGTGCGGTCGCCCTGGGCATGGGGTTCCTGGGATTGCCGGACGAGACGGCGGATGATCAGGCGCTGTACATCGTGCTCGCACCGGCGATGAGCATCTTTGGCACGGCCATGCTCGCGGTTTTGTGGTCGCGGCTTCATAGCAGCAATGCGGTGAGTTTCTGGGCACGGCTGGGCTTCGGGGTCATCGCCGTGGCAGTCTCTGCGATCCCAATGGCCGCCGAGCTGCCTGCCCAGGTGAAAATGGGCCTCATGCTGCGAGGGCGTCTCTACCCGCATTGGCCGCCTTATGTGCCTGACCGCGTGTCTTATGTGCGCCGACTGACTGAGCCCAATGAGATGATCTTCTCCGATGCACCGTGGTTTGTGGCCTGGTATGCCGATGTCCGCTCTGTCTGGCTGCCGGTGCGGCGCAGTGATTTCGCTGCCATGACCGATAAGGCAGAGGCTCAGGGCACGTCCGTGGCCGGCATTGTGGTCACGCCGCTGAGTTCGAAGGTGAATCATCTCCACGAGGCCTTCTCCGGCCCCTACCGAGAGTGGCCCGACCTCATCTTCCGCGGCCCGATGCTCGCGCTGGACCGCGAGTTTCTTCCCTATCCCGACTTTAAATTCATCATCCCTCTGCCCCTCATGGTGCAGAACATCGGGGCCAGGGAGAATCTCAGCATGCAGATGACTTTCTATACCGACAAGGTCCGCACGCCGAAGAACTAGGCTGCGCGACCACATTGAGTCTTGGCAGCCGCCGTCGCAGCGCTCATGCTCACGTCATCATGTCCGATTCTGTCAAAATCATCACTCCCGAGTCCGCCCCTGCCCAGGCCAAAACCGCGCCATCACCTGAGGCTGTTTATTCCAATGTCAGCCGCATCTTCGCCACGCCGAATGAGGTCGTGCTCGACTTCGCGCTGAACCTGAATGCCTTCGGCCCCATGATCGAGGAGGAAGCCCGCATCGTCAGCCGCGTGGTCAGTTCTTATGATGGCGCGAAGCGCCTTTGGCTGCACCTCACTCAGACGCTCCAAGCCTACGAGCAAAAGTACGGCGTCATCGAGCTCGATGTCACGAAGCGTGTGAAGTCCTGAGTTCGCCACGTTTTCCCAAGCCTTCAAATCACCACCGCCATGACCACCCGCCGCAGCTTTCTCCAAAACGCCTCCCTCCTCGCCGGATCACTCGCCACCACGGGCCTCACGACCGCCAGTGCCGCTGAAACCCGCGCCAACAAGCTCTGCTTCTTCACCAAGCACCTCCAGGGCCTGAGCTTCGATGACATCGCCAGTCTCGCCGTGGAAATGGGCGTCGATGGTGTCGAGTCGCCCATCCGTCCGAAGGGTCACATCGAGCCCGAGAAGGTCGTGGATGAGCTGCCCAAGTATGTCGAAGCGCTCAAGAAGCAGAACCTGGAGCTCACCATCATGACCTCCGGCATCAACGAAGTCAGCGCCGAGCAAAACACCGAAGTTGTGCTGCGCACCGCCGCCAAACTCGGCGTGAAGCGCTTCCGCATGAACTACTACAAGTATGACCTCGAAAAGCCCATCTGGGCCCAGCTTCAGGAGGTCAAACCGAAGCTCAAAGACCTCATCCAGCTTTGTAGCGAGGTCGGCATCCAGCCGCTCTTCCAGAACCACAGCGGCAAGGACTACTTCGGCGCTCCGATTTGGGACATCTACAGCCTCATGCAGGACTACACCCCGCAGCAGTTCTCCTTCTGCTACGACATCTTCCACGCCACCGTGGAAGGCGGACTTCAGTGGCCTCTCAGCGCCGCTTTGACCTCCGATCGCTGGGGAGCGATCTACTTCAAAGACTTCAAATGGGAAGGCCGCAAAGCCGAAGGCTGCCCGCTCGGCCAAGGCCAGGTGAACCCCGACTTCGCCAAGCTGCTGAAGAAGAACAACTACACCGGCCCCATCTCCCTCCACGTCG
Organism: Prosthecobacter sp.; assembly: GCF_044378005.1. Classification (GTDB taxonomy): domain Bacteria; phylum Verrucomicrobiota; class Verrucomicrobiia; order Verrucomicrobiales; family Verrucomicrobiaceae; genus Prosthecobacter. Next base: position 15,420 of record NZ_JBILYB010000084.1, on the reverse strand, counting down.
AGTATCTCAAAGGCGACCCCAAGGACCCCGCCGTGCTCAAAGAGTTCCGCGAGGCCCACCTGCGCGACTTCAAAGTGCTCAAAGACTGGATGGGCTGGGCGTGATGCCTTGACCCGCTGAAGATTCCGCATGAGGCGTGTTTCCACACGTCTCATGCATTACTTCATCACCGGCACCGACACCGACGCAGGCAAAACCTACGTCACCTGCCTCCTCATCGAAGCCCTCCGCCGCGCCGGACACGATGCTGTCGGCTACAAACCCTTCGCCTGCGGTGATCGGCGTGATCCACTCGCCATCCAACAGGCCAGCGGTGGTGTTTTGAGTGTCGAAGAAATCAACCCCGTCTTCCTCAAAGTCCCCGCCTCACCCTACGCCGCCGCGTTGCTGGAAAACCGAGCCGTCGATGTCGAAGCAGGCCGCCAGGGCTTCCACGCCCTCGTTGCACGGCACAGCCACGTCCTCGTCGAAGGCGCAGGCGGCTGGGAAGTCCCGCTCGCGGGCAAACAGACCATGGCCGACTTCGCCGCCGAGCTTGGGCTGCCTATCATCGTCGTCGTGAACAATCGACTCGGCTGCCTGAATCACACCCTGCTGACCGTGCGGAACATCCAGCAGCGCGGCCTCACCTGCGCCGGCGTCATCCTCAACTACGCCCACGACGAACGTGATGCCGCCAGCATCTCCAACCGCATGGTCCTCATGAACTTCCTCGACGTCCCCGTCCTCGCCGAAATCATGCACGGCGAGACGGAGATCGACTGGCCTGAGGGGTTGGCCTTGGAAGGACTTTGAAAGTCGTCAACGGGTGGGGGGTGAATTTCAACTCGCTGACGTCGAGACGGAATCTCGCTTTACGGCGGAAGACGGCTTGTGATTCCTCGTTTGGCAAAGCGATGAAACTCGTCGCCCTGATTTCCCTGCTCGTCATTACCCTCCCTGCCGCCGAAGCGCCCTTCACTTTGCCGGGCATGAAGCACGATGTCGAGTTTGCCAAGGCAGGTGATGTCTCGCTGACGCTGGATGCTTTTGTGCCGGAGGGGGAGGGGCCGTTCGCGACGTGCATCCTGGTGCATGGCGGTGGGTTCACGAAGGGGGACAAGCAGACCTTCATCACGCCGATCTTTGAGCCGCTGGCCAAGGCGGGCTTTGCGTGGTTTACGATCAATTATCGGCTCGCTCCGCAGCATCAGTGGCCGGCGTGCTCGGATGACGTGGCCTCGGCGATCAAGTGGGTGAAGGCTCATGCGGCGGAATACAAAGTCGATGTGAATCGCATCGCGCTCATTGGCGAGTCGGCGGGCGGCTATCTGGTGTCGGCGGCGGGCGTGACTGGCAAAGGTGAGACGCGTGTGGCCGCCGTGGTGCCGTTTTATGCACCGCATAATCTGGTGACGCATGTGCGACGCCGGAACGAGCTGCGCGGACTGGCGGGGCTCATCGGTCGCGACACGCTGGATGAGGAGACGTGGACCAAGCTGGCCATCATGTCTCCCTTCCATCAAATGCGGGCTGGATTGCCGCCCTTTCTGCTCATTCACGGCGATGCGGACACGACGGTGGACTATGACCAGAGCATGGAGTTCCAGGCCAAGATGAAAGCGGCGGGCAATGCCTGTGAGACGATCACCATCCCTGGCGGCGGCCATGGCATGGGCGGCTGGGCGAAGCTGAACTCGGACTACGCGGCGCAGATGATCGCCTGGCTGAAGAAGACGCTGAAGTAGCGCAGGACACTCCTGAGTCGTGTCGTATGCAGGACACGCCATGAAAAACCTCATCATTTCCCTCTGTCTTGCCGTTCCTGGATTTGCTCAGGATGCTCTCAAGACATCGCTTGTCTTCCATGCGTCGTTCGACAGCAGCCTGTATGCAGATTTCAGCAAGGGAGATAAGACCTGCTACAGCAAGAAGGGCGTGCCTTGCGTGCCGAATGACGATGTGAAGCTCGAGGCGACAGGCGGGAAGTTCGGCGGTTGCTTGCATTACCCGAAGAAGGGGGTGACTCGCCCGCAGTTCAGCGGTGTGAACATGCTCGGCTACAATGCTCAGAGCTGGAGCGCCACGGTCTCGATCTGGCTGAAGCTCACGCCGGACGAGGATCTGGAGCCCGGCTACTGCGACCCTGTACAAATCACGGGTGATGACACGAAGAAGGGCTACATCTTCCTCGAATTCTCCAAGGACGAAACACCGCGCTTCTTCCGTTACGCCGTGCGTCCGCTCTTCCACATTTGGAATCCGACGAACGTCCAGTGGGCGGACATCCCGTTTGAAAAGCGACCCATGGTGCAGGTCGCGAAGCCGCCCTTCAGCTGCGATACCTGGACGCACGTGGCCTTCACTCTCTCGAACGTGAATAGCAAGGTCGCCAAGCCCAGCGGCAGCCTTTACCTGAATGGGGCAAAGCAGGGCAGCATCGAGAACTGGGATCTGAGCTTCGGCTGGGACCCGGCCAGTGTGGCGCTGGTGCTCGGAGCCTCGTATGTGGGACATCAGGATGATCTGGCCGTATTTGACCGTGCTCTTTCGGATGCCGAGATCAAGCAGGTGTTTCAGCTCCCAGGTGGAGTGGGTGGTCTGCGGTGACTTGGATGCCTCAAAATGGGGCACTGGCTATTTTGTTTGTCTAACATTGTGAGGTTGCGCAGGTCTTGATACTGAGGCTGTTTCAGGCTCCAAAAATGACAAATGGCCCAGCCCAAGCAGAGTCCGACATTCTTGACGAAGTGAGCCGGTCCGGACCTGAGCTTATTCTCGCCACGAAACCCTATGCTGTGGACAGCACTCTGCGGAGCTGGTGGGCCATCCTTTCCACGACAGTGCTGCTCGTGACGGTGGTCGTGGGCACGCTGTTCGCGCCGCATTGGGCGCTGAGGTTGGGATGCAGTGTGCTCTCCGGGCTGCTGCTGCTGCGCTTGTTTGTGATTTATCATGATCAGCAGCACCACGCGATCCTGCCGAAGTCGAAGGCGGCGGAGTGGTTTATGCGTGGGTTTGGCATCCTCTCGCTGAGCCCGAGCAGCATCTGGCGTGCCTCGCACAATCATCACCACAATCACAATTCGAAGATCAAGGGATCTCACATCGGCTCCTTCCCGATCATGACGCGGGAGCATTTTGAAAAGGCGCGGAAGTCAGCGCGCTGGTTGTATCTTTTCATGCGGCACCCGCTGACGATCCTGCTGGGCTACCTGACGATCTTCCTGCACGGCATGTGCCTGCGGCCGTTTGTGTCGAAGCCCCGCGAGCATTGGGACTGCCTGATCGCTGTGGTGCTTCATTTCGGCATCGCGGCCTGGCTGCTGACGACCTTTGGCTGGCAGGCCTGGCTGATCACGCAGGTGATCCCGCATTTCATCGCGAGCGCGATCGGCTCCTATCTTTTCTATGCGCAGCACAATTTTCCGAGCGTGTCGTTCTATGACAAGTCGGGCTGGACCTATGACCGCGCGGCTTTGGAATCCTCCAGCTATCTGAAAACGGGGCCACTGATGGCGTGGTTCACGGCGAACATCGGCTATCACCACATTCATCATCTGAATGCGCGCATCCCCTTCTATCGCCTGCCCGAGGTGCTGGCGGCCATCCCGGAGCTGCGGAACCCGAAGGTTACGTCGCTGAACCCAGTGGAAATCTACCGCTGCCTGCGCCTGAAGGTGTGGGACGCAAAGCAGCAGAAGATGGTGGCGCTGGATGGTTCGGCGAAGTGAGTCTCTGGCGAGAGAACTTCTTGCCAAAAACCCCAGACAGCGTCGTATGATGGCTCCCCTGCCATTTTATGACTCTGCGTCTTCTTTTCTCCCTGCCGCTTCTAGGCTCACTCGCGCTGGCTTCGCAGCCGAAATCCACGGCTGATCTGCCTGATCCGAACCCGGAGGTGCAGAAGGCTGGCTTCGTGGTACCGGAGGGGATCGAGATCTCTCTCTGGGCACAGGAGCCGATGATCGCGAAGCCGGTACAGATGAACTGGGACGCGCAGGGCAGGCTCTGGGTGGTGAGCAGCACGACGTATCCGCAGATCAAGCCGGGCGATGGCACGAAGGATCAGGTCATCGTGCTGGAAGACACGGACAAAGACGGCAAGGCGGACAAATCGACGGTGTTTGCCGAGAATCTGCACATCCCAACGGCGGTGATCCCTGCGGATGGCGGCGCGTATGTGGCGAACTCGACGGAGGTGCTTTTCCTCAAGGACACGAACGGCGATCTGAAGGCCGACGAACGCACCATCGTGCTCAGCGGCTTCGGCACGGAGGACACGCATCATTTGCTGCACACGATGCGACACACACCGGAAGGACTGCTGTCGTTTTTGCAGTCGATCTACATTCACAGCCATATCGAGACACCGCATGGCGTGCGTCGCCTGATGGGCGGTGGCGTGTGGGAGTTCCGTCCCGAGACACGGCGGCTGGAGATCGTGAGCAAAGGCCTCGTCAATCCCTGGGGCTATGAATTTGACCGCTGGGGCCAGTCTTTTGCCACCGATGGCGCGGGCGGCGAGGGCCTGAACCCAATCTTCCTCGGCAGCGTTTATCTCACCTCGCCAGGAGCGAAGCGCATTCTGCACGGACTCAGCCCCGGCCAACCGAAGCAGTGCGGTTTGGAATACATCGACGATCCACATTGGCCCGCCGACTGGCAGGGCACGTGGGTGACGAATGACTTCCGTGGCAACCGCACGAATCGCTTCCGCGTGACGCCGAACGGCAGCAGCTACCTCGCGAAGCAGGAGCCCGATGTTCTCGCCTCCAACCACCGCGCTTTCCGTCCCATCGACATCCGCACAGGCCCGGATGGCGCGCTTTACATCGCCGATTGGTACAACCCCATCATTCAGCACGGCGAGGTCGATTTCCGCGACCCGCGTCGTGACCAAGTGCATGGCCGCATCTGGCGTCTGACGGCGAAAGGTCGCCCGCTGAGCGAGATGCCGAAGATCGTCGGCACGCCCGTACCCGAGCTGCTGGAGATGCTGAAGGCGGATCGCAAATGGACGCGTCATTTTGCCAAACAAGAACTGCGTGCCCGCGGTGCCGATCAGGTGCTGCCCGCACTGAAAACCTGGGTCGAAGGTCTCGACAAAGCGGACAAGAACTACTGGCACAATCTTCTCGAAGCAGCCTGGGTGCGCGAGTGCGTGAACAAGTTCTCCGCGAAGCTCTGGCGTGAACTCGCCGCGAGCCCTGAAGCCCCGGCGCGTGCAGCGGCGTATCGACTGCTGACACATCGCTGGCGCGAGCTGCCAGACGCGATGGACGTGCTGGCAAAAGGCATCGCCGATGAGAACGCGCAGGTGCGCCTTTGGGCTCTGGGCGTGCTTTCTGAAGTGCGTCAGCCGAAGTCCTTCGAAGTGGCGCTGCGCGCGCTCGACAAGCCGATGGATGAGTCGCTCGACTTCCTGTTGGAACTGATCGCCCGCGAGCAGACGGATGTGTGGCTGCCTTTGGTTTTGAAGGGTGATTTGAAGCTGAACGACAATCCGAAGCACCTCGTCTATGCGATGAAAGCCACGGGTCGCAGTGAAGCGCTGAAGCCGCTGCTGGCTTCCTTTAAAGCAGGCAAGCTCGCCGCTGATGACGCCGCTGCCGTGCTCGCCATGGCGGGAGACGCTGGTGATGCCGCGCAGGTGCTGGAGATCAGCCAGATGGTGAATGATCCGGCGATGAGCGCGCAGGTTGTGGGCTTGATGGATGCACTGGTGAAGGCGGGCATGACTCGCGGTGTGAAGCCGGAAGGTGCGCAGGCACTCGTGCAGGCTTGGCTGGCGAGTCCGAAGGCGGAGATCGTGCATCGCGCCACGCTTTTGGCTGGCGCTTGGAAGATCGAGCCTGCTCGTGCGACGCTGGAAACAATCCTGATGGCTGCGGATACACAGGCAGCGATCCGCGATGGCGCGGTGCAGGGCTTGGCGAAGCTCGGCGGGGTGAAGTCACGCGACTTCTTCGACAAAGTCTTCCGTGAAAAGGCCGAGCTGCGAGGCCTTGCCGTGCAAGGCCTGACCGACACGGGACCGCAGATGGCAGCGATGCGCGCGGTGGAGTTCCTCGCCACGGCGAAGACCACGGCAGAGGCGGCACCGATCCTCACGGCCTTCTTGAAAAACAAGCAACTGCCCGCTGTGCTGGCGAAGGAGCTGGGCGGCAAGAAGATCCCTGATTTCATCGCGGTGGAAGGCATCCGCATGGTGTCCACACGCGGCATCAAAGGACCTCTCGAAGACGCACTACGCGCCGCCGGTGGCGTGAAGCAGATGAACCAAACTCTCACGCCAGAACAGATGACGGCAATGGTCGAGAAGGTGAAGGCGCAGGGTGATCCAGCGCGCGGTGAGTCCGTGTATCGCCGCCAGATGCTGCTTTGCCAGAGCTGCCATGCTATCGGCGATGCGGGCGGCGTGCTCGGGCCGAACCTCGTAAGCATCGGCGGCAGTGCGCCGGTGGATTACCTCATCGAGAGTCTGCTGGAGCCATCGAAGAAAATTAAGGAGGGCTACCACATGATCATCATCTCCACGAAGGACGGCAAAGTCTTCGCCGGCGGCCTCGTGCAGGATGGTGGGGATGAAGTCATCATCCGCGATCCAGCGAACCAGCTCCAGAAGATCCCGAAGGCGCAGATCGCGAACCGCCAGATGAGCCCAGCGAGCATGATGCCCGCCGGTTTGACGGCGAGCCTGCGGGAGGACGAGTTCGTCGATCTCGTGCGCTTCTTGTCCGAGCTGGGCCGCGAAGGTGCCTACAAGATCAAACCGAATCGCTACATCCGCACCTGGAAGGTCATGGGCACGATGGACAAGGAGGTCATCGACCACGTCCGCCACGTCGGCCTTCATGCCTTGCACGAAAAGGACGGCAAATACCCCTGGGAACTGCGCCTTTCCCAAGTCAGCGGTGACCTGCCTCTGAGCGAGGTCTTGGAGGCGAAAATGTATCCTTGGTTTCCGAAGATCGCCCAATTCAGCCTCAAGATGGAGGCCGCTGGCAAGGTGAAGCTCGGCCTGAGTGCCGTGAAGGCCGTGAACGTGGTCGTCGGTGACAAATCCCTGCCCGAAGTGACACCCGAACTGACTTTGGACCTGCCCGCCGGAATCACTCCGATCAGCCTAGTCATCGGTCGTGAAGCTGCGGACATGAGCCAGCTCCGCGTGGAGATCCTGGACGGCGCAGCGCAGGCGGTGACGCAGTAATCGCCGCGCCCAAACTTCCAGAGCGCTCATTTCTGGAGTTACCCATGCCATGAAAGTTGGTCTTGTACGTCATTTCAAGGTATCGGAGCCGATGCCGAGGGGTTGGATGACTTCGGATGATCTCCAGGCGTGGCGGATGCGATATGATGCGGCGGCGGTTTGTCCCACTCCGGTGACACTGGAGTGGGAGTGCTGGGCGCGATGCTACGCGAGTGACCTTTCCCGTGCTCACACGACAGCGCAGACGCTGTATTCGGGGGAGATTCTGCCATTAGCAGAGCTGCGAGAGGCCGAGTTCGCCCCCTTCCGTACCGGGCGGCTGAGGCTGCCGGTCTTGGTGTGGCATTGGCTGCTGCGGCTGGCCTGGATGACGGGTCATTCGTCGCAGAGTCAGCTTCGGGATGATTTTCTGGGTCGGGTGAGGGCGGCGGCAGATCTTATTGAGGGCCATGAGGAGGATCTTTTGATCGTATCCCACGCGGGAATGATGTTTTATCTGCGGAAAGAGCTGCTGAGACGAGGGTTTTGCGGGCCAAAATTCGGCCTGGCTGACAATGCGCGGCTTTATGTTTTTGAGCGGAAGTGAACCCAAACGGGCCTTCAATGTGCCACTTTCATGCCCCAAAGCTCCTAGGGGACGGTATTTACCATGTATTTAAATTGACGGTACGAGGGCAAACTTGGTATTCTCAACACAAAATCCAGTATTAGGTCCAAACGCACAAGCCGTAACTCACGATCTCCAACCCTTCCATGAAAGCGAAACTTCTCTCCTCCGCCCGTCGGCTCCGTGTGTCAATCCAGCATGGCTTCTCCCTGGTCGAGGTCGTTCTAGCCGTTGGCATCATGGGGCTGGGCGTGGTGACCATCCTCGGTCTGCTGCCTCATGGGTTGGAAATGTCCCGCCGCACTGCCAATGAGCAGGCACAGACGCGCATTGTGGACCAGATTGTGGGTGAACTTCAGGCTTCTGACTGGTCCACGATGGGCGGCATCGTCGGATCTGGTTCGGGAGAGCTGGTGTATCAGTTTGATGATCAGGGGCTGCGCACTACACAGTCACAATATACAACTTATGTGGCCAGGGTGCAGTTGGCCGAGCAAACGGAAGTTACCAATGGTGCCATCCTGCCCTCAAACAAAGGGAGTACCCGCAATAAGAATCTGCGCCGCGTGAGCATCGATGTGGCGGCAGTGCAGAGTGTGAACTTTAATTTCGATAATCCACCGCCTGCGGCGCAGGTGAAGCGCTTCACCAGCCTTATAGCCAAAATGCGTCCGTGAATCGTGAGATGTGAGTTGCTGAACTTTCCAACCTTTGAAAAATATGAAGCTGAAACTTCGAGCGATGGTGTCCCAGACTGCTCTGGGAATGCTTGTCTTGACCTTGACTGGAGGCGGAATGCTGATGGTGGGGCCGACGATGGCTCAGAGCACGGTCAATGGCTCTTGGAATACGAATGGCAATGGTTCCTGGGGTTCTTTGACCAACTGGTCCTACAGCCAGTCCGTGAGACCTGCGGTGATCACTGCGTCGCTCAATCCAGCGCCCGTGATCACGGTGGTGCGTACGAATGACAAGATCACGGCGATCAATCTGGTGTCAGGTGGCTCGGGCTACACCACCCCGCCTTCGGTGATCATTCCTGATCCGGGGGCCAATGGCTATCCAGCTCGTGCCATTGCGAACATCAGTGGTGGGGCCATCACGAGCTTCACGATTCTCGATCAAGGCGCGGGTTACTCATCCACGCCGTCAGTGCAGATCACACGTGAGGTTTCCGGGATGGTCGCAACGGATGCTGGATCTGGCTATACCAGCGTGCCTGAAATCGTCTTCAATGGCGGCGGAGCTTACACTTCCCCCCCGACAGTGACTTTTCGCGGTGGCTTGGGCAGTGGGGCCACGGCCACGGCGACGGTGACGAATACCAGCGGTTCGAACCGCGTGACGGCCATTAATATTACCAATGGGGGCAGCGGATACTCCTCCACGACTCCCCCAACCATTGCCTTCGTCAGTTCGGTATCGGGATCTGGTGCTGCTGCGACGGCGACGATCAATGCCAATGGAGAACTTACGGGCATCACAATCACGAATCAGGGCTCCAACTACAACATAGCCAATCCTCCGACGGTGATCATTGTGAGCCCTTCACCCACGAATGTCGCTACAGGGACAGTGTTCGAGCAGGATGGCAGAGTTGTTGGAGTGGAGATCAATAATCCAGGCACAGGTTACACTGCTGCTCCCAAGGCCATCTTCTCAGGCGGGGGTGTCGTTGCGACAGGAGCCACCTATGCTGATGTGACGGTGGACGCTGGAGGCGTGAGTGAGGTGACAATATCGGTGCCGCCGGGTGTGCCGCCGGGGGGAGCCTCGGGAGCGGCGGCCTCAGCCACGCTGTCTTCTGCGGGAGCGATTGCGTCGATCAATCTGCTAAGCTCTGGTCAGGGTTATACTTCGGAGCCTACGGTGGTCATAGGAGCTCCAGTGCTCAGGACTGCCACGGCAAGTTCCGAGCGGACGGGCAATCTCGTCACTCAGGTGAACGTGCTGAATGCAGGATCGGGCTACATCGCGGGGCCTACGGTGACTTTTGGCACGGTCGGATGGCAGGGATACACGTCGGCCCCGCGCGTGAGATTTGTCAGCAATGGGGTGACTGGAGCGGTGGCTTCGGCTACCCGAAATGCCACGACCGGGGTTATCACGGCCCTTGCCATCCAGGATGGCGGTGGTGGTTACACTGTGGCTCCCTCCGTTTCCATTGTAGGTGGAAATGGCACTGGAGCCGTTGCGACGGCGACTGTTTCAGGTGGGGCGGTGACGGCTGTCAATGTGACCAATGGTGGTTCAGGTTATGGCGTGGCCCCGACACTGATCTTTTCTGGAGGTGGTGGCTCTGGGGCTGCCGGTACGGTGAACATCAATGCAACTGGCCGGGTAACATCCATCACGGTCAATGCTGGAGGGAGTGGCTACACCTCCGCACCCAGCATCCAGATCCTCCCTGGAAATGTCAGCAATCCGGCCACTGCGACGGCGACGATTGCCACGAGCGGCACCAATGCCGGGCGGGTGACCGGTCTGACGCTTACCAGTGGTGGTTCGGGCTACACCAGTGTTCCGCAGGTGGTCTTCACCTCCAATGGGGTGACTTATGGAACAGCGACTGCCACGGTGGCTGCTGGCAGGCTTTCCACCCTCACGCTCAACTATCCTGGCAGCGGTTATACCGTAACTCCGACCCTGAACTTCTCAGGTGGGATCGCCAGCGGGGGCGCTCATGCGACAGCGACAGCGACGGTGAATTCGGGCAAGATCCGGGATAATCTGGTGATCAACACCAGAGGCGGTGCTGATCCGGCAGCGGCAACTGCTGTTCTCGCTCCCAACGGCTCCATTGAATCGGTCACGGTGACGAGCAGTGGCAATGGTTATGTTTCTGATCCGACGGTGGCGATCGCCGCTCCCACGGGCGTTTCCACCCCTGTGGCTCTGGGGCCAGGAGGCGTGGGATCATATGTGCAGTTCAATCGCGACATCACGGGCAATCGAACGATCACCATGGAGGCCGCACGCACAGTGGGCACGCTGTCGATCGGGGACACAGGCGGTGAAGATTACATTTTCAACACCGGCACCGGCGGTATTGAAAACACGCTCACCTTCAGCATGGGAGAGATTGGCGCTGGCAAGTCATTCCTCAACAAGCTGCAAGGAGACCAGGATGTGATCAATGCGCCGATTACTCTGATGGATCAGCTGAATCTCCGTGTGAATGCCGGGCGTTTGACGGCGACCGGAGGGTTTACAGGACCAGGTTCACTGATCACCGACGGCAATGGAGTGCTCACCATCACAGGGCAGGCGCCCACAGGTAATCTGGTGGATTTGTGGCTCCAAAATCGTGGATTTAATAACGCCGGTGCCCAGATCGAACTGGGGGCTTTCGGCGGCCCTTCATTTGAGAACGTTCTGCTCGGAAACGCCAGTGCAGGCACGGGCGGCCATGCTGTGTTGCAGTTGTTGTTTGATCGCGGTGCTGGTCTGACAGACCGCACGCCGTTTCTCGATCAGATCAGTGACACCGGCACCATCACGGTGGATGCCGTGACGAACCGCTGGGGCTATTTCAAGCTCATGGGCGGCAATGAAACGATCGGTAATATCATTGATGTCGGCAATGCTCTGGTGCTGGAAAACATGGAAGGCGAGACCGTGAACACGAACTCCGTGCTGACACTGGGTGGTAACAACTTGGACTCCTATATTGGCGGATTCATCCGCAACCGGTCTGGAGGCAGCGGCGTGGGCACGATCGGCATCACCAAAAATGGCACTGGCAACCTGACGCTTCTGGGCGGGAACATCACCTACTCGGGTCTGACGACGCTGAATGAGGGGTTCCTGCGCCTGATCAACACGACCGGTTGGGCCAGCCGCATCGTGGCAGCCACAGGAACGGAAATCGACCTGGAGACGACAAGCGGTGTCACGGTCAATTTCGACGATGACTTGATCGGCGATGCCCAGTTCCGAAAGAATGGCATCGGTGCGTTGAATTTTAGCAGTGGCAGACTGGCCTTGGATAACCTCTTCATGACAGCGGGCACCACGAACTTCCGCTCTGGTGCGGCCTCTCTCAGAGGCGGGACGAATAGTATTGATGGGACTTTCACTATCCTGGGTGATGGAGGGCTGAATAAGGTGGTGTCCATCAATGCCTCCCTGTCCATCGGTGCTCTTGAAGCGGAGGGTAGATTCGGCCAGGCGGGTGCCACCTTTGACATTCAGGGGGAGCAGCTCAACTCCTCCAACATCGGCTATTCCAGCGAAGGGGTGCTGGAGTCCACGGGTTCTGCCAGCTTCACGAACATGCTGGTCAGGTTGAATACACGGGTTCTGGCTGCGGATCGCACGGTTCAGAACACGGCGACGAATTCGAATTTCATTACCCTTACGGATGCCAATAACCTCGTCTTGGGTTCCATCCTCACCCTCAGGATTGGCACATCAGGGGATGCGACGAAGAAGGTTGCACCGGACACAAAAATCGTCGCGGTGAACTTGGTGACTCGAACCGTGGAATTGAGCAAGCCGACCACCCTCGCAGCAGGCACGTTGATCACCTTCACCTACACGAGTCAGACCGATGGTGCCATCCGTGGTGAATCGCTCAATTTCGCGGACGTGGTGCATGACGGACGCAAATTTATCGCTGTCACGGAGAAGGGGACCATCCACACCTCGCTCAATGGCACGATCTGGGACCTGGTGTACAGCGATCCGGCGGAAGTGCCCTATTTCAGTCTCGCATGGACGGGAGATCGCCTCGTCGTGGTCGGAGAGCTGGGACGCGTGCTGACTTCGACGGATGGCGGTGACACATGGACGCTGCAGAGCAGTTCGGTGGTGAGTCCGCTGCGTGCCATCACCTCGACCACCGTGTCCTTCACCGGGAATCTCACTGCGGGCTCTAACACGGTCAGCAATGTATCCAATGGACTGACTTTCCTGCCAGGCATGCCAGTGATCGGAAATGCCACACCGCCCGATGGTCAGTTCGTTTCAGCCACGGTGGCATCCAACACGATCATTTTGGATTCTCCCGCCCTGGTGACTGCTACGAATGTGGACTTTGGCTACTTCAGAGGAAACGTCACGGCAAACAGCACCACGGTGTCCAGTGTCCGCACCTCGCAGACTCTCGCCACGGGCTTCCAGATTACGGGTACGGGAATTCCAATCAACACCACCATTCAAAGCACGGATGGCCCGAACAACCGCATCACTCTGAGTCAGGTGGCCAGCGCGAGTCTGGCTGGTGTGGACTTGTTCACGCTGACCGGGAATACCGTCGTTGGCTCGGACCAGATCACTGCGGTCTCCAACACAGCAGGCTTGGTTGTGGGCATGGTGCTGAAAGGCAATGGTCTCCCGGCTGGAGTCCGCATCACAGCCATCAATCCAGGAGCGGCTACATTGACACTGTCCGAGCCTGTTCCTGCAACGCGCACGGCAGTGCCGCTGAGTGTCTTCACGGGTCGTGTGGTCAGAGAGTCTGCGGTGGTGGAGGATGTGACCAATATCGGTGCCTATACCGCAGGCATGGCGGCATTTGGTCGGCTGCTTCCAGCCGGTACGGTTGTCCAGTCCAGCACGGCAACCACCGTGACGCTTTCTCAGCAGGCATCCGCGACAGGCACGGGTGTGGCCATGACCGTGGCGAAAACATTGATGACGCGGACGGGGACTTTCACAGCCAGCAGTTCCAGCGTCACAGGCGTGTCGAATGTGACGGGACTGGTGGCTGGGATGCCGATCTCCGCCCCTGGAGTGCTCGCAGCAGGCACGATTATTCAGAGCGTCGGTGCTGACACACTGACATTGAACAAGCCGGCACTCACCAGTCCCGCCGGGCAGGCTTTCCAGGCTGGGTTTGACCTCGTGACCGTGGGGGATGACGGACTCATCCTCGCTTCGGCGGGCGGAGGCAGTGATACCTGGGTGGGGCTGACGTCATCCACATCAGTCGATCTGAATGCCATCGCATGGAACGGCACCAAGCTGGTCGCTGTGGGCAAACTCGGCAGGATACTTCACTCGGACACCGGGCTCGTGTGGACGCGCATCACACCACCACTTTCGGACCTGCCCAATGTGATCGTCGGCACCAACACAGCGGGGGCAGCCAGGGAAATCATCCTGAACAATCCCGCCAGTGTCACCTCTACGAACACCAGCTTTGGGGCTTTAAAAGGGAACACCACTTCCGGCAGCACGACCGTCACCAACGTCACGGGTATGTATTCTTTCCGGGTCGGGCTGCAACTTTTCTCCACCAGCGGTCTGCAGGCGGGGACAACGGTCCGTACCGTCAATGAGGCTGGCAGTTCCATGGTCATGTCAGCTCCTGCCACGGCCACGATCAGTCAGGCTCCGCTGCAAACACTCACTGGCGTTTCGGTCAATGGCTCCAGGGACATCACCGAGGTGACTGACTTCAAAGGCTTGATGGTGGGCATGCTCCTGCATGGCACCGCCCTTGCCGCGCCCACGCTCATCACAGACATCAGCCCTGAAAATAGACGGATCACCCTGGCAAATCCGGCCAACCAGAGCATCAGGGCTGGATTTGGTGTCATGACGGGTGATCTCGTGAATGGTAGTGCGTCGGTGTCAAACATCAGAGTGCTGGGCAGCATCCAGCCCCTGACTGGAGCCGTCGCTCATCTGACAGCAGGCCGCAGTGTCGCGGCCTATCCCAACAGGATCGGCAGCGGGGTGACCATTTCATCCTATAGTCCGACGGCGAACACCCTCACCCTTTCTTCGGCGGCCATTGGTTCTGGCTATGTGCCGCTCTACACCTTTACCGGATCGACCACCAATGGCTCCAATCTCATCACCGGAGTAGCGGCGGGTGACTTCGCGGGCCTGTCAATCGGCCAGTCCATCTACGTTTCAGGCTCGCAGAACCCGGTCAGCACCTTCAGCACCCTGATCATCACGGGTCTGAATAGCACCAGCGGCCAGATAACCCTCTCTTCCGCCCCTTCACTGAACCTGAGTTCAGGTGCCACAGTCGTGGCTCTTGGTGTGTTCACAGGCTTGGTTTCATCGGGTCAGACAGTGGTCCAGAACATCAGCAACCGCCTGGGAGAACTGCCCCCTATCCTCAATCAGTCTGATTTGCAGGAAGTGTTGTGGACGGGCACCCAATACATCGCTGTCGGCGGTTATGGAGCCATCACGACATCGCCCGATGGCGTCGCCTGGACTTCGAGAGATTCGGCCACGGGGCGCGACCTCTACACGATTGGGATTTCGGGAGCCCAGTTCCTGGCTGCCGGCGAAGACGGCTTGATCCTGAAATCCACCAATGGCACCGCTTGGTCGGTGGCACGCGCGGCGGACAGTTACATCATCAAAGATGTGCGGCATTTGGAGGCCATTCAGACGGTCATCGCGGCTTCAGGCAAGACCCTGGCGCTGGGCAATGGCGGTCTCGCCTCGGCGGATGGGAACACTTGGTCCACTTCCACTTCGGACAATTTCAGTGGCACGAAGTCTTCCGTGATCATCGGAGGCCGCGTGGGACAGGCGGGGATTCTGAATCTCAACAATGAAGTCACCACATCTGCTACGACGGACCCCGCTAATGGCACCCTGGCCAACCGGAACAATATCAACCGCATCGATGATGCTGCGACGCTCGAAT
>NZ_JBILYB010000213.1:0-7155 GCF_044378005.1 Prosthecobacter sp. | reverse complement strand
ATTTCTACTACCCAGCGGGTTCGTCGCTCGCCCCCGGCGGGTACGTCGCTGCCCCCCAGCGGGTACGTCGCTCATACCCAGGGGGGCTGCCGCCGACTCTGGCCCCCTCTCCCCAGCTAGACCGCCGGTTTCAGCCCTAGATCCCCTTCTGGGTAGAGGCTTGGGGTGAGGGGCAGATACCCGGTGCAGGCCCTACAAGTCTCAGCTCCCCACCCAAGCTCCAGCCTCCGTCCCCCGATGGCTACTACGACTACCTCAAGATGGCCGCCGAGAAGTCCCTGGAGCGCTCCCAGACCTCCAAGTTCGACCTCCTCATGCTGCATGACCCCGACAGCATTGCCTACACCAGCGACGTCGTCTGGGACGCCTTCACCCGCCTGAACACCGAAGGCCTCACCGGCCGCCTCGGCATCGCCCCCGGCCTCGCGAATGGCTTTACCCTCGACTGGTGACACTCCCCACCGCTTCCGCAAAGCGCGAAAGAAAAAGCCCGGCTCCATCACGGAGTCGGGCTTTTTCATGTCCCACGCGGCAGAGCCAGCCTGGACTCACACTACCACGATCTCCGCCACTGGGCCCGTCGTGGCTTCCAGGCTGCCGTTCAGGGCGATGATCTTCACGCGCAGCAGCGCGCCGCTGGGCTGGTTCTTCAGCAGCTCCTCACCGTCGCCGCCGCTCTTGCCGTATTCGCGGAAGTCCGCGTCCACGCCGACGATCTGGATCAGGATGCGGTCGTTGTTACTGCGGGTGCCGGGCTCCCACTCCGCCAGCACGCGGCCCAGGCCTACCGTGGTCAAAACCAGATCCACAGCGGGATCGGGCGCGCGTGGGTTCGCCGGGATGTTCAGGCCGAAGACCTCCCAGCGCGGATCATCACTGGCCAGGCGCAGCTCCAGCTCATCCACCAGCGCGATCAGCAGGCGGCGCAGCTCCTGGAGACCGGCCTTCTTCGCCGTCAGGGCCGTGCCCTGGGCCGTGGCGGCAGCGTTCGCCGCCTCGCGGCAGGCACTCAGTTGATCATGCAGGGCCTGGGAGCGTGTGGAGGTCACCTCCGTGCGCGGGCCGCCGGCGGGGGTCTGGTAAGTCGGGTGCTGGTTCAGATACACGGCCAGAGCCGACAGGCATTGGAGACGGCCCGCCTGCGTATTGGGCACCGCATTCGAGTTCGCCGGCGGATTCGCGAACCCGGCCAGCGCCCACTCAGACGAGGGCTCGCGGCCCAGTATGCCAATCAGGGAGGTGCGGGCGGCAGAGAGGTAGGCCTTGCACTCATCATCCTTGGCCTTCCGTGCAGCGGCAGCGACGTCACTGACCTGCTCTGCCTGTTTAAAGCGGTAGATCAGACCGAGCACGGGCGGCTGTGCTGCCAGATCACCTTTCAGGTTGAGTAGGGCTGCACGCAGGTCATCCTCCCGCACCAGCTTCAGAGGGATCACATCTTCCAGCGCGTGGCAGCCATCGGCGCAGTCTTCCCCCAGCGCGAGCAGAGGGCGTTCGGGTTCAGGAATCGGGTTATTGCTCATAGAACGTCGGGTTGAGGGTGTGTTCGTTGTTGGATTTGGATTTATATAGCCAGGATCACCATTTTCTAAGACATAAGATGGGTCACTCCATCTAGCGTTGGGGTTATCCCATGTCTCACCAGAGTCGAATCTTAAAACTCTCATAGATAGGAAGGGGAATGCAGGTCTGCCTGCCCGATTGACCGTCGATTGCATAGCCGGGCGTGCTCGTCCTGCCCGATTGACCGTCGATTGCATAGCCGGACGTGCTCCGCCTGCCCGATTGACCGTCGATTGCATAGCCGGACGTGCTCCGCCTGCCCGATTGACCGTCGATTGCACAGCCGGACGTGCTCCGCCTGCCCGATTGACCGTCGATTGCATAGCCGGACGCCATCAGTCTGATCGCCTCGCGGCATGGCGCATCCCAGCGGGTGGCGCATTCGCCTGCCCGCAGTGGGAAAGGATGAAGAAACGTCATCGTCGGCCCACCCGCCCAAGGTTGATTAGACGGAAGTAGGAGTTTTGTACTAAATCACGGTCAAAGTGTCGAGATTATTTTCATTTTTTGGTTTCCCCAGGCCATGCCCACAGGGCTCTGAGACGCAGCCATAAGAAAATAATGACGAGCTGGATTTTTTAAAATGGTGGTAACCCACCATGAAATTAGCGCTTCATGCGAAGAGACCTGAATCAAATGTGTGTTCCCACGATGAAAACCTCTCCCCTCATCGATGCCTCGGCCTGCATGACCGCACCGGTGCCGCCACCTGCGCCTACGGCGCGCGTAGCACTATTGCCGAGTCGCTTGGGGTCGTAGACCATCCACCTGCTTCCAGGTATTCACCTCTTTTACTCTCTACCCCCGCCATACGTCAACTTTACTGAACCGCATCCAATGAAAACGAAATCCATATGTTCTCGCCTGCTCACTCATACCCGCATGGCTATCGGAGCCCTGCTTTTGTCATGCTCTTTCTCCGGAGTGGCGTTAGCAAACACGGGAGTGAGTTTTACTTCTGGTGCCGTAGGCGCTAACGGGAACTACAACCTTGGCTACAGATTCAGGGCCGTTACAACCATCACTGTCACCCATCTGGGATATTGGGATAACGGTTTGAATGGTCTTGCCACTTCTCATCAGGTTGGACTGTGGAACTCTTCTGGGACCTTGCTAGCCAGTGGGACCGTGCCTTCCGGGACGGCGGGCTTGCTGGAAGGTCAATTCCGCTATGTCGCTGTGACTTCAACGGTTTTGACGGCGGGAGAGACCTATTACGTCGCTGGTTTCGACCCAAACATCGACGGGTACACCGGCGATCCAACTGGGTTCGCGGTGGATCCAGCCATCACCTATCTGGGTGATGCCTGGCAGAGTTCGTTCATTTTTCCGAATAGTATAATCGGCGGATTTAATGGCTGGTTTGGCGGAAATATCAAGTTTACCGTCGGCTCCCCCAACACCGCCCCCTCGATCACCAACAACGCCAGCGCAGCCAGTGCTTCTCTGAACTTCGTGGAGAACAGCACCGCCACGATCATCGACATTGACGCGACGGATGTGGACGCGGGCCAGACGATCACGTTCAGCAAGAGCGGTGCTGATCAGGCCTTGTTCAACCTGAGCGCGGGCGGTGTGCTGACCTTTGGGTCGGGCCGCGACTTTGAGTCCTTCAGCGATGCCAATCTCAATGGTGTGTATGAAGTGACTGTCACTGCGACGGACAATGGTTCGCCGAGCAACCTGAGCGACTCGCAGGCGCTGAGCGTCACCGTCACCGACGTTAATGAGATCCCGAGCTTCGTGAAGGGCGCGGATCAGCTGCTGCCCTACAATACCAGCAGCGCGCAGACCGCCGCAGGCTGGGCCACCGCCATCAATGACGGCGACAGCACGGTGACGCAGGCGCTGACCTTCAATATCAGCAGCAACAGCAACGCCGGTCTCTTCACCACCGGACCGAGCATCGACAGCAGCACCGGCACGCTGACCTACACGCCGAACGGCACCGCAGGCACGGCGACGATCAGTGTCACACTCACCGACGACGCCAGCATCAACGGCACCGCCGCGCTGACCACCGCCTTGCAGCAGTTCACCATCACGGTCCAGACCGCGCCGGACTACACCGTCGCCACCAGCAGCGGCACCCTCACCGTCACCGATCAAAGCGGCAACAGCGACACCCTGGCCATCACTGAGCCCGTGGCCGGCAGCATCAAGTTCGCCGCCAGTGGGCGCACCTTCAGTGTGGATGGCGGGCTCAATATCACGGGTGACTCGGGTAACATCTCGCTGAGTGGCATCACGCAGTTGACACTGAATCCCGGCACTGGCGCTGACAACGCGAGCATTGGTGCCTTTACCAGCACGCTGCCCAACGTCAGCATTGGCTCAGCGGTCAACCGCTTTGGAAGCGTGAGCTTCACCGGTGCTTTCACTCTTGGCGCTGCCAATACGCTGACGGCTGATGCCAGTGGCAACATCAGCAGCACCACCGAAGGCATTATTGCCACAGGCGGCAATATCACGCTGAGTGCGGGCAGCGATGTGCTCATCTATGGCAACATCAACCACTCCACGGGAACGGACGCTACGCTTACCCTGCGAGCCAACAACAACATCTACTTCTATTCCAGCGCGGACGTGACCTCCACCAGCAACAAGCTGCATGTGGTGCTCAATTCGAACCGCGACGCGACCGACACCGGAGCCATCCGCCTGGATTCCGGAACGGTCATCACCTCGAACGGTGGTGATATCACCTTCGGCGGCGGTGCCGATCCGCTCGCGGCAAATGCCATCGGAAGCGCGAGTTTGCCGAATGGCGTTTTGCTTTCAGGGGCGACGCTCGATTCGGGTGCGGGTGCTGTTTCCCTGCGTGGACAGGGCGGAGCCGTTGCCGTTACCGGGAGCAACACCAACGGCGGTGTTGTCCTCGATAGCACCGATACCGTGCAGACCTCCACCGGCAATATCTCGATCATCGGTGTGGGCGGCACGCTCGGCTCGACCGGGTCTCTCGGTGTCTTTATGAGAGTTGCTACCGCTGCAATCACGACCGTTGACGGGGCGATCAACATCAACGGGACGGCCCAGACTGCGACTGCAGGCAATGCCATCGGCATTGGCAGTCAAGGCGGCCTCATTTCGGCCACTGGCAGCGGTTCAATCACGCTGGTTGGGACAGGGGGCACTGCATCGGGCAGCTTCGATGTCGGCGTGCAACTCGTTAACAACGGCCTTGTGCAGGCCGCCAGTGGTGCCATGGTGATCACGGGCACGGCCACTTCCGGCAGCAGCTCCGGCGTCCGCCTTTCCACCAGCAGTTCCGGGCGGTTCGTCTCTACTGGCAGTGGGCCGATCACGATCACGGGCACTGGCACAGCCACCGGTTTCGGTTTTCAGTCTGGCGGCGTAAGTATCCTGGGTGGCCCCAGTTCGACGGGCAATATCACCATCAACGCGGATAAAATCGACCTGACATCCGGCACGCCATCCGTGCAAACCTCGTCCACTGTCACCCTGCGCCAGAAGACCAACGCCCGGCTCATCAACCTCGGAGCCGCTGACAGCGCCACCACCCTCGGCCTAACCGATGCCGAACTCGACCACATCACCGCTGGCACGCTCGCCATTGGTGATGCCAACAGCGGCGCACTCACCGTCAGCGCGGCGATCACGCGCAGTGCGGCGACGGTGCTCAACCTTGCCTCCGGCGCGAACATCGACCTCACCACCGGCTCGCTCAACAGCGCGGGCGGCAACGTCACGCTCAACCCAGGCACGAACGTCTTCGCCAGCAATAGCGGCATGGACGTGACCACCGGGGCGGCTGCCAGCCTGACCCTCCCAAGCGCGGACAGCCTCAAGATCGTGATCAACGGGGCCACGGCAGATAGCGGCTACACGCAGCTCAACGTCGCCGGACTCATCGACCTCACGGGAGCCGTCCTCTCCCTCAGCGGCAGCTACACGCCAGTGGCCAATAACATCCTCACCATCGTGAACAACGACGGAGTTGATGCCGCCACCGGCACCTTCAGCGGTCTGGCCGAGGGAGCGGTCGTCACCTTCAACGGCATCCCAGTGACCATCAGCTATGTGGGTGGCAGCGGCAATGATGTGACTCTTTCCTACCTGAATGAAATTGTCGTGCATAATGGCAGCCACAGCCTGGCTCCTGAACTGGTGGACGGGCAGGTCACGGTGGTGAACTTCGGCAGCACTGCCCCGAATGTGGCCAGCGTGCGCAACTTCACCGTGCGCAACACCGGGGATGCCGATCTGACGATCTCAAGCATCACGGTGCCCTCCGGCTACACCACCAACGGAGCCTCCGCCGTGCTGGCCTCAGGCACCTCCTACAACTTCCAGGTCGCTTTGGAAAGCGCCACCCCAGCCACCTACGCGGGCAATGTCGTCAACAACATGATGACCTCAGCGAGGCCGCCTTTGACTTCCCGGTGACCGGCACCGTCGTGGCTCCCGGCAGCGCGCCCGTGGTCAATGTGGGTGGCGAAGTCGCCGTGACGGGAACCACGGGCTCCGCCGTGCTCGGCGGCCCGGTGGGCTCCACGCTCTACAGCTTCATCGGCTCCCCGGCACTGAACTCCAGCGGTGTGCTTGCCTCTGCGGTGCAGATCCGCCATGCTGACGCCAGCCTGCACAGCGGTATGATGGTCGGCCAGCCGCTGGTGCTCATCGCCACGGATACTCAAACGGCTCCCTCACTCCCAGGCGTGACCCACTTCAGCTTCAGCCCTCCCGTCATCAATGAAGCTGGCTACATCGCCTTCACCGGTGAAGTGCGCGGCGCGGGCATCACCGCCAACGTCAACAGCCGCTGCCTGTTCAGCAATGCCAGCGATGGCACGCTCAAGCTCGTCGCTAGAATCGGCACGAATGTGGGTCTGGGCAGCAACCTGAAGACCATCGGCACCTTCTCCATCGGCGGTGATTTGGTCATCTTCCTCGGCACCCTGGTGGATAACCGCAGCGTGCTCTTTGGCTGGGATGCCAACACCGGCCTGCGTCCCCTCATGCGCAACGGCCAGAGCCTCGACGCCAACGGCGTCACCAAAACCGTGAAGAGCTTCAGCATCCTGGCGACCACCAATGCTTCCTCCGGTCATGGCAAAGAACTCAGCGTGGCGCCCACGGGTGAGTCCCTCGTCACCTTCAGCGTGGTCTTTACGGATGGCACCTCCGGCGTCGTGGTAGGCAGCTTCGATGGCACGAGTGATACCGGCTTCGGTCTCACCTATGGCACCAGCCAGCAACTCGCCGACACCTACGCCACCGCACCGGGAGTCATTCCGCTGGCGAAGTGGGGCAGCTTCCGCAGTCCCGGCTTTGACAACACGGGCAGCTACTACGGCTTCATCAGCCAGATGGTGACCAACACGCTGGCCGGAGTCAGCACCACGAACAACGTTGGTGTCTTTGTGGATACCGCGCCCGGAGTGCTGACGCTGCAACTGCGTGAAAACGACGCAGCCCCCGGCACCAGCGGCCTCGTGTTTAGCGACTTCAGCGACCTCGTGCTTGGCGGCGGGGACTACGAATACCTCGTCAAAGGTGAAGTGCGTGGCAGCGGAGTGGTGACCAACGTGAATGACAAAGGCCTGTGGGCGCAGCACGCCACGAACG
>NZ_JBILYB010000083.1:0-26973 GCF_044378005.1 Prosthecobacter sp. | reverse complement strand
ACTACGAATACCTCGTCAAAGGTGAAGTGCGTGGCAGCGGAGTGGTGACCAACGTGAATGACAAAGGCCTGTGGGCGCAGCACGCCACGAACGGGCTCGCACTTGTCGCAAGAGAAGGCAGCGAAGCGCCCGGAGTCGTCGGCAGCACCTTCTACCGGCTGAGCCAGATCGCGCTGCCCGGCACCGCCCAGCCGATGTTCCAGGCGACGATGACCACCGGAGTCGGTGGCGTGACCACCACGAACGACACGGGCCTGTGGGTGATCAACGAAAGCGGAGCCGTGAAGCTGGCCGTGCGTGAGGGCGATGTGCTCGACGTGGACGGCACCCCACGGACGGTGACAGCGATCACCGCCCTGCTGAACGGCACGACCACGGGCGGAGCCCTGGGCCGCCGAGTCTTCCTGCAAGATGGGCAACTCTCCCTGATGCTGACCTTCACCGGCGGCATTCAGGCGAATGCCAAGGTCGTGGTGCCGTAGGCCAAAGTCGCAAAAAGTCACCTCGCCAGCCCTTCTGGCAACTCCTTCAGTCGTTCAACACCCGTGACTTCGTGGAAGAACCAAGGCTTTCCGCCTGCTTTCTTGAAGATCACGGTGCGGCTGGCATACTTCGCGCCGTCGTGTTCTTTCCACTCGGAGAAGCGGTAGAAGTCGCCGCGCCAGTCGAGGCGCTGGAGGAGGCTCGTTGATTTGTCGAAGTAGAAATCCATCGCGGGTGTGACCGATCCGCTCACACGCAGACCGAAGCAGACTTTGCCTTCGTCGGTCATGTCGGGGATGACTTCGATCTTCGATTCTGGGGCGGTGAAGATGCCGAGCGTCCAGGCCCAGACGTCATACTTCGCGGGCTCCTCAGCACGCTCCTTTTTGCCGAGCCACCAGTACTTCGGCGGCTCGATCACGGACTCACGCGTGGAGCGCTTCTTTCCCTCTGCTGGTTCAGGAGTCGCGCCGAAGTGGAAGATCTCTTTGATTCGGAAAAGCGTGAGCAGCTTCTCCTTCCCGCCGACGGCGGTGAGCACCTGATCGACGAGTGGCTTTGGATCGGTGGTCTGAGCTTGGGCCGACAGGGACAGAATGAGAAGCAGTGAGAAGCAGCGGATAAGGCAATTCATGAGATGACCTTTAACGCGATGGAGGACTGAAACCTGTCTGTGAGAGGTCAGTTCTCAGGCTCTTCCGGGTCCGCAAAGAGGCGCTTCATCATCGTGTGACGATCCTGAAGGAAGCGGCGGGTGATCAGGTAGTGCTCGGTTTCCTCATACTCGATGCGCTGAATGCCCTCTGGGCCGAAGTGATAGATCCAGGCATCTGGATAGGCCATGATCAGAGGGGAATGGGTGGCGATGATGAACTGGGAAAAGTCGCCCACCAAGTCATGCATCCGCACGAGCATGGAGAGCTGTCGCTGGGGTGAGAGAGCGGCCTCGGGCTCATCGAAAAGGAAGAGGCCCTGGCCGTCGATGCGCCTGGTGAGCAGATTCAGAAATGATTCACCATGCGACTGCTCATGGAGGCTTTTGCCACCGTAGGAACGCAAGACGCCTCCGCAGAAGGGTGTGGCTTCGAGTTCGTCCAGTTCCGTGGCCCAGTTGTAGAAGCTTTCGGCGCGCAGAAAGAAGCCATCCATGGGCCGATTGCTAGTGCGTGACAGAGTCAGATGCTGGGTCAGCGGTGAGGTATAGGCATGAGTGCCGGGACTGGCGATGCGGCTGCCGCCTTCCGCCTTGAAGCCGAGCTTCTCAGCCAGTGCTTCCAGCAAGGTGGACTTTCCCGAACCATTCTCACCGACAAAGAAGGTCACCTTGGGATGCAGTTGCAACGTGCGAAGTTCCCGAATGGCGGGCACGGTGAAGGGATGCTCGTCCCAGTCCACGATGGCTCCGTGGTCAAAGCTCACGGAGTTCACGAAGTGCCGCTTCATGGTAGCTTCAGACGCGTTGTCCAAGCACCTTCAATTTGGCCTCACCTTCACTCCAGGGCACGTCGTGCGGCAGGCGCTTGCTCGTGGCGGCGAGCGCGGCGGTGACGCCAGCGGCCTCCCCCATGGCGACGGAGTTACCAGTAACGCGATAGCTGGCGTGGGCGATGAAATCGCCACTGATGCAGCGGCCTGCCATCATCAAGCCGTCCACATCTTTGGCGATGAGCGCACGCAGTGGGATGTCGTAGGGCTTCACTTTCACGCCGGCGTTGCTGTAGGCGGCGGTCTTGTTGGCTTCCTTGCTCAGCGCGTGAATATCCACGGGGAAGGTCGGACGTACGATGGCGTCATCGTAGCGTGCTCCGGCGATGAGGTCGTCTTTGTTCACCGTGTAGCGACCCGCGATGCGGCGTCCATCACGCACGCCGATCTGTTCGGCTGTGGCGGCGATTTGCAGAGCCTCCCACGGGCCGCCGAGCTTGCGCAGGCCGTTGACGATCTTGTTCATTTCGGCGCGGGCGCGGACGGTGGCTTCGGTGATCTTCGCGGCATCAAAGCAGGGCACGCCGTATTCGTGGTTCATCATCACAAGCAGCAAATTATCCCGCACCTGCCAGAGTGTCGGCTTCGAGTAGGAGGGAAAGTGTCCCGTGCGTTTGATCTCAGCCAGGAAGGCATCCTTGGCTAGACCATCGGCTTTGCTGGGATCAGACTTGTGAATGTAGGCCGCGAGAGCTTCGGCATCTTTGCACACGAGCAGCGCATTCAGCGACATCGGCTGGCAGGGGCAGGCTTCAGCTTCGCCAAACTCAAAGGCGCAGCCTGCGAGCGCGCCGAGATCGCCATCGCCCGTGGTGTCGATAAACACCGGCGCGCGCCATGCCTGGCGACCTGACTTGGACTCCGTGACGATGGTGGTCAGTCGATTGCCTTCCTTGTAGGCGGCGGAGACGCGGGTGTGGAATTGGAACTTCACGCCTGCTTCCACAAACATCTCTTCGAGCAGCAGCTTCATGCCTTCGGGTTCGTAGCAGATGCTCTGCTTGCTGGTACCGCGGCGCATGTCGCGTTCATCCAGACGTTTCAGCAGCTCTTGGTTGAAACCAGGTTTGTCAAAGTCGAGCAGGTAGCCGAGCAGGCCGGCGGTCCAGACTCCACCGAGGCAGCCACGCCACTCGAAGACGCGGACTTTAGCACCCGAACGAGCGGCGGTGATGGCGGCAGCGACACCCGCAGGTCCGGCACCGCAGACGATGACATCCGCATCCTCGACGAGCGGCAGATCCATGGCCGGCTCATGAAACTTGCCCTCGCTCTGCGCGATGGCTTTCTCCACATCGGCGGCAGACAGCAGACCCGGCGTGATGGCAGCGCCGGAAAATGCCGCGCGAAGGAATGAGCGGCGCTTCAAGTCGGGGGAGGTGGGAGGAGTCATGACGGTGGAAATCATGGCGCATTCCCTCGGTGGGTCACAAGGACGAAACGCGCTTGAATAACACGCTGCGGGAACCAGTTTAACCACGCCTTCCGCGCCAGACGTGGCAGATTCCCCCCCATGAAGACTCATCTCCTGCTCCTCAGCCTGCTCTGTTCCCTGTCCGCCGAGGCGGCGGTGGAGATTGATGTCGATGTTTTTGGCACGAGCCTCGGCGGCTGGAAGGCGCGCAAGGGCAAGGCTGCCGAGTATGAAATCTCCGAGGCCACTTATCGCACTTATCAGCCCGAGATGTCGCCCTCGCCCGATGGCGGCATCTTTGTTTCCGTGCGCATCGACCATGTGCGCGGCTTCATGGCCACGGATGACCACGCCAGCCTGGAGCTGAGCTTCGCCGCCGATGGCACGCTCGTCACCGCACAGAGCAGTCTCGCGCTTCAGGGTCGCACGATCAGCAGCGAGCTGATCAAAGGCGGTGCCTCCGCCTCCACTTCTGTGGCCGCACCGTATGTGGACCGCGCGGTGAAGATCGGCACAGATCTCGTGGCGGACCTCTCGTCGAAACTGCTGCGGGAAAAGATCGTTGAGCCTGGTCGCGTGACCTTTCCTGCCGCCATCCGGCACAATTACAATCTGCTCTACCAGGCCGTGCGCTCCAAGGCCGCCGAGGAAAAAATGACCGATGCCAAGCCGCCGGAATCCCTGCCGGAAAAGAAGCCTGAGCCTGAAAAGCCTGCCGAAAAGAAGCCCGAAGAAGCGCCTAAAGAGCAGCCCAAAGCAGGAGCCACCGTCATAGATGCCAAGACCGGCAAGTCCGTCCCATTGCCCGATGTCAACTGCTACAACCCGAGCGGTGCACCGCGCACACCACTCCCCGAGCGGAAGCAAAAAGGTGTCTCGGACGCACTGCTCGATGTCGGCGGCGATGCCCTGAAGCTCGCCCGTGACGTGGTCAAAGAGCAGGGGAAGTGATCCCGAAAGCCGTGACCTCGTTTTTGTTCGCGCAGAGGCGGGTGAGGCGGAAGTCGGAGCAGAGCGCCGGCGCTTCGCGCTTGAGCTGATCAAGCAGGTGATACTCGTCGGTGCCTTTGAATTTGATCGTGACGATGAAGCGCCTCATGCGCTGCTCTCGCAGCCATTCGAGCAGGAGATCCATGCTGCGTTGGGGTGCGGCGATGATGTCGCAGATGAGCCAATCGACCGTTTGCTCGGGTTTGAATTTGAAGGCATCGCCCTGATGAAAATGCAGGCGTGGGCTGCGCATGAGGTCATCGCGCAGCTCCGAGCGATCGACGGCGATGGCGCTGGCTCCGCGCTGGATGGCGACGTAGGTCCAGCTTCCTGGCGCAGCGCCGAGATCGACGCAGGTCTGGCCGCGTTCGATCTTCTGCCCGAGGCGCAGTTCAGCCTCGACGACCTTCGCGAAGGCTCGTGAAGGCGCGGCCTTGTCTTCGGCATGAGGAATTTCGCCCGTGATGAAGTCGGAGACGATGGCGCGAAGTTCCTGTCGGCGCGCGGCGGTGGTGACGGAGACGAATCCGGCATCGGGGGCGGTGAGCGCGGCTTGGACGAGAGCGGTGCTGGCATAGAGCTGCGCCTGCTCGTGCTTCAGTCGAACGCGGCGACGCTTTTTCAGCCGCTCGGTGAAGGCGGTGTGGATCAGCTCGCAGCGGTGATGCCCGGCGCGGCCTTCGCCATACTGCGGCCAGAGGTGGAGCTGCCAGGGATCGTCGTCGCCCAGCGTGGTGAGCATGGCTTCGATGATGGCATCCGCCCAGCCATTGATGGAGGCTCCGAGCACTTCGCGGGCATCCGGCAGTGTCTGGCGGGCAAAGGCGAGAAGCGGTGGCTGCGGCAGTGTATCGCCGATAACGAAGTCGTGATGCCCCTGCGGCTGAACCTGGGCACCGGAGCGCTTCAACTCATCGGCCAGGAACTCGGCGCAACCTTCGGCGGGTAGGAAGGCGTGCATCAGAAGGTCAGGTGAAGAGCGTGAGCAAGGGAGCGAGCTCGGGTGCCTCTTCACACACGATGCTGAGGTTTCTCACCCCGGCGGGGATGTGCTGCTCGAAGTGCGCTTTGCCCTGGTTTCGATACAAATTCGCGTAAGCACCCAGAGCCTGCATGAGGCGCTGGGCGGCGCAGAGGTAAAAGATCTCCCGCAGCTCCGGCAGGTCCAGCCCACGCAGCTCGGCGTAGTAACTGAGCAGGTCATGCCGCTCGCTGCGGCTCATCGTCACATAGGGATCAAAGAGCAGCGAGGCGAGGTCGTACTCCGCCAGACCGGGGCGCAGGCCTTGGTAATCGACGAGCCAGGCCGAGCCATCACGCATGAGGACGTTTTGACTCTGAAAGTCGCGATGCACGAGGCAGCGCGGCAGCTGGGCTAGGCGCTGGCGGAGCTGGGTGAGGGCCGCATGGGCTTCGCCTTGCGCATCCGCCCCACGCCCGAGATGGCCGTGGACGAAGTGCTCCAGGAAGTAGTTCTGCTCCCACTCATACATGCCTTCGTTGAACTCAGGCTCCATGGCCGCGATTTCCTCCGCGGCTAGGCTTTCCGCCGTGACACCGTGGATCTTCGCCGCCTCGCGCAAAGTGGCCTCGTAGAGCGGGCGCCGCTGCTCCCAGGGCTCGTCACCATGGGCATGGAGGTCGTCGCGCCCCAGATCCTGGAGCCAGACAAAGAGGCGCTGCTCATCAAAGGCGTAGATGGCTGGCACATTCACCCCGAGCGCGGCCAGTCGGCGTGTCGCGGGCACGAACTTCGGGTTGTCGCGTCGGGCCATAGTATAGACCATGAGCACCATCGGCGGGTGCTTTTCACCAGACCACTCAAAGCGGTAGTAATGCCGGTCGGAGCCGCCTTTGAGGATGGCCTCCACCACGCAGTCCACGCCCTCCAGTTCGGGGAACTGCTGGCGGGTGAGGATGAGCAAGGCTTCGTGTTCGGGAGGCATGGGCGGTAGCCGTAAAAGGAGGCGGAGGCTATGACCGCAGATGGGGCGGAGGCAAGGGTTGTTTGCTCCCAAGAAATCCAGAATGTCTGAGGGAAAGCGCCTCCCAGAGCGGCATCGCCTGCCCGAATCCGAGGCTCAGATTCCGACCTGACAGCATCGCCTGCCCGAATCTGAGGCTAAGATTCCGACCTGACAGCACCGCCTGCCCGAATCTGAGGCTAAGATTCCGACCTGACAGCACCGCCTGCCCAAATCTGAGGCTCAGATTCCGGCCTGACAGCACCACTTGCCCAAATCTGAGGCTCGGTTCCGGGCATCGTGGAAGCACGCGGCGTGATCGAAGCCCAAGAACAGCCTCAGCCCCGGAGAGCGGGCTGATCTGCTCACAAGTCAGCGTCTTCGTGGCTGCCGGTGACGGTGATTCCGCTGCGGACGATGCAGCGTTTCAGATAGCTGCCGCTGGTGACTCGTGCTCCGGGCCAGAGGATGCAGTCTTCGAGCTGTGACCCGGCTTCGACGATGGCGTTGGGGCCGATGACGTTCAGGCCGGTGAGTTTGGCCTCGCTGGAAACCTGAGCGCTGGGATGGATGGCAGGCGCGGGATTCCGGCCCGAGGTGGCGAGGGCGTGATGGGCTTCGAGATACGCGGCGCGGCTGCCGAGATCCCACCAGTCGCCTTCATCGAGCACGACAGCGCCGAGCTTTTCACCCTGCTGGATCATTTTCAGGAAGATGGGGATGACGGACTCGACTTTCCCCGGCGTGAGCCAGTCGTGAAACGCGGGATCGCAAATGTAGATGCCGGTGAAGAGATGCGTGCCGGGATTGCCGGTGCCGAGCATGTTCCGAATGTCGGTGACGCGACGCGTGGCTGGATCAAACGCGATGTGCTGTGCAGGCCCGACACTGCGCAGGGCGAGGGTGACGAGATTCCCACTCTCCCGATGCTCGCGGATCAGTGGCTCCAGCGGCAGCGTGGTGAGGATGTCGCCGTTATAGACGATGAAGGGCTCGCTGCCGAGCAGGTCACGCACGTTGGCGATGCCGCCGGCGGTTTCCAGACGCACCGGTGCCTCATGCCGAAAGGCGATGGGTGCGTCGCGATAGCTGCCGTCCGGAAAAGTCTGCGCGTAGGCCTGCGGCAGATGATGCGTGTTCACCACGAAGGACGTCACCCCCGCCGCCATGAGATGGTCGAAGGCATAGGTGATGAGCGGCTTATGAAAAACGGGGATGAGAGGCTTCGGGAGCTGATCGGTCAGCGGCCGCAGCCGCTCTCCGAGCCCCGCGCCGAGGACGAAGGCGGTGTGCACGCGCGGGGTTTAGTCGGGGGACTCACACGGCGCAAGAAATCAAATCCCACTGATCACGCCATCCTCGCTGACCTGGATGCGCTCCGCCGCTGGCACTTTGGGGAGGGCGGGCATGCGCATCATGGTGCCGGTGAGGGCGACGAGGAAACCGGCACCGTTGGCGATCTCGAAGTCGCGCACGGTGACGGTGAAACCTTTCGGGCGGCCGAGCTTGGTGGCGTCGTCGGAGAGGGAGTTCTGCGTCTTCGCCATGCACAGGGGCAGGTGACCGAAGTCGCTCTTGTCGAAGAGGGCGAACTTGGCCTTCGCTTCATCCGTGAGCGTGACGCCGTCGGCACCATAGATGCGGGTGGCGATGGCGTGGAGCTTCTGCTCGACGCTGTCGTGGGGTTGATAAAGGAAGGGCAGAGGCTTGGATTCGGCCTTCGCCAGGGCTCCGAGCACGGTTTCAGCGAGCTGGGTGGCTCCGGCACCACCTTCGCCGAAGACATTGGCGAGAGCGCAGGGCACGCCGCGCTCGGCACAGAACTCCTTCACGAGGGCGATCTCCTCGGCGCTGTCGTTGGTGAACTGGTTGATCGCCACGATGACGGGCCGCTGGAACTGCTGGGCGCTGTCGAGATGGGCGGCGAGGTTATCGAGGCCCTTTTTCAGCGCCTCGGGATCAGGATGGGTGAGGGCGTCGAGAGCGACTCCGCCGTGCAT
This sequence comes from Prosthecobacter sp., assembly GCF_044378005.1. Classification (GTDB taxonomy): domain Bacteria; phylum Verrucomicrobiota; class Verrucomicrobiia; order Verrucomicrobiales; family Verrucomicrobiaceae; genus Prosthecobacter. Next base: position 18,637 of record NZ_JBILYB010000083.1, on the reverse strand, counting down.
TTTCAAAGCGCGCACCGTGGCGACGATGACGATGGCCTCAGGCTGCAATCCTGACTGGCGGCACTTGATGTGCATGAATTTTTCTCCGCCGAGATCGAAGGCGAAGCCAGCCTCGGTAACGGCGTAGTCGGCGTGTGCGAGCGCCATGCGGGTGGCGAGCACGGAGTTGCAACCGTGGGCGATGTTCGCAAAGGGGCCGCCATGGAGGAAGGCGGGCACGCCTTCGACGGACTGAACGAGGTTGGGCTGGAGGGCATCGCGAAGCAGCGCGAGCAAAGCTCCGGTGGCGCGGGCTTCTTTGGCGAGCACGGGTTCGCCTTCGGGAGTGAAACCCGTGACGATGCGGTCGAGCCGCGCGCGGAGGTCGGCGAGGGACTCGGACAAACAAAGAATGGCCATTACTTCCGAGGCGGCGGTGATGTCGAAGCCTGTGGCGCGCTCGGTGGCGGCTCCGGCGCTGGTGCGGATGCGGCGGAGGGCGCGATCATTCACATCGAGCACGCGTTTCCAGAGCAGTGTCGAGGGCGTGAGGCGGGTTTGTTGATTGAAGATCTGATTGTCCAGCACAGAGCTGAGCAGGTTGTGCGCGCTGGTGATGGCGTGGAAATCGCCGGTGAAGTGGAGGTTGATGCTCTGCGAGGGCTGCACGGTGCTTTTACCACCGCCCGTGGCACCGCCTTTGCGCCCGAAGACAGGGCCCATGGAAGGCTGCCGCAGCGCGAGGGCGACACTTTGGCCGATCCTCTTCAAACCCTGCGCGAGTCCGATGGACATCGTCGTCTTGCCTTCGCCAGCGGGAGTGGGTGTGATCGCAGAGACGAGGATGAGCTTGCCCTTCTGCGGCTTGTCCTTCAGTGCCTTGAGGGAGATCTTGGCTTTGTCCGTGCCGTAAAGCGCGAGATGTTCATTCGAGATGCTGAGCGAGTGCGCGAGGGAGGCGATGTCTGGGAGCATGAGTGGGCGAAGGATTGCCGATGATGCCGGGCGCAGGCGGGATGAAAAGGGCGAAATCAAACGATGCAGATAAAATCAGGCGAGTCAGCCCTTGTAAGGTGTTTGAACTGAAGGAGATTTGAAAAAATGAAAGCATTCTTGAGCATGTTCCTGCTGGCTTCACCATTGTTGGCCCAGACATCACCCGCACCTCCGGTTCCGCCGCCGGTGGAACATCGTGAAGCAAAAGAAGTGCTGACGATCCAGGCGGCGGATTTCACCGGGCAGACGACGCTTTATTCCATCGGCAATCCGACGGACGACGAACAGCTCTCGCTCGAACTGATCAACCGTGCGCGCGCCAACCCAACGGCGGAAGGGATCATGCTGGCGACCTCAACTCACCCTGATGTACTCGTGGCGGTGGGACCTGCGCCTGGTGGCTTTGCGGTGAACTTGAACATGCTGAAAAACGAGTTTGCGGTCCTGCAAGTCCGGCCACCCTTGGCGATGAATGCGCAACTTACTGGGGCAGCCCGTTTACACTCGCAGTTCCTCTTTGATACGGCTACGCAGACGCATACTGGGAGCGGTGGCTCGACGATCGGGCAGCGTGCGCTGGCAGCCGGTTACAGTTTCGATAGCGTCGGGGAGAATGTCTTTAGCACCGGCAAGGATACTTTCTTCAGCCACGCGGGATTTCAGATCGACTGGGGTCCGGACAATCCGCCGGATACAGATGGGATGCAGGCTGGGCGCGGTCATCGTGTGAACATCCACGGTGATTTTCGGGAGATAGGCATCGGCATAGTGACTGGCACAAACACGGTGGGTGGCAACACCGTCGGCCCCCAGGTCATCACGCAGGATCTCGGTGTCGGCAGCCCGAACAATCAAGCTTTCGTCACGGGTGTGGCCTACTACGATCTGAATGGCAACAGCTTCTACGATCTGGGCGAGGGCATCGGCGGGCTGACGGTGAATGTGGATGGCTCCAGCTTCCACGCGGTGACAGCAAACTCTGGAGGTTACACCGTGCCGGTACCGACCACTGATGCCACTCGGGCGGTGACGTTTTCAGGTCTCGGTGCCAGCGGCGATGCCTCGGCACAGATCGTGGGTGGTGCGAACGTCAAGGTGGATTTCATCCCGGCCTATGTGCCACCCTCCCTATCAGGCCCCGCCGCCATGGGGGCCTTGCTGACCACGAATCTAACCCACAATACGGTGCCGGGTGCTTCTGGCTATAAGGCGCGGACCATCGCAAACCTGAATGCGCTGGCAGATGAAGCCGATAATCTGACCCGCGTCACGGTGGTTAAGTCAGGCGTTTACAGCAGTACCTCCACGACAGTGAAGCATTCAGGCACGGGGGCTTATCGCATGGCGAACCCGGGAGCTGGGACGCAGACGCTGACCTACACCAACGCCTTCCACGTCAAAGCTGGAGCCAGTCTGTCATTCCGCAGCCGCCTGGGTTTTGCCACGTCGGACCAGATCGCCCGTGTGGAGATCTCCACGGATTCCGGTTCCACCTGGAGTGCTGTTTTCACCCAGGCAGGCACAGGCGGAGCTGGAGAGCTCACTTTTCAGTCACAAAACGTCGATCTGGCTGCCTTTGCGGGGAAAGACATCCGGCTTCGCTTTAACTACAGCTTCTTCAGCGGCAGCCTTTTCAACCAGACGGACGATGGTGTCGGCTGGTACATCGACGCGATCTCCTTTGCCAACCTGGTGAACCTTGATGGTGCGACGACCACCACACTCGTGGACAATGGGCTTTTCCCCTTCACCCCGCTTGTGACGGGCGATTTTTTGCTGGCTGTGTCACCCATCATTTCTGGGCGGGACTTCGGCTTTGGTCCGACAAAGGCAGTCACCGTGACTGCCTCGCCACCGAGCCTCGCCGAGATCACTGTCGAGCTGACGGGCGGAGCGGAACTGAACGATGGCAGCTCCACCGTGAACTTTGGCACGAAACAGCTTAACCAGTCCGAAGTGCGGTCTTTGACCGTGACGAATGATGGCACAGAGGATCTGACGGGGCTCACGCTGAGTGTCATTGGAGCCCAGGCGTCCGAGTTTGTGACCTCTGTTCTTGGCGGCACGACACTCGTTCCCACAGCCAGCACGACCTTTAACGTCACCTTCACTCCGACAGCCAGCGGTGCCCGTGCCGCCACCCTGCGCATCACCAGCAATGACTCGAATGAGAATCCTTTCGACATCAGCCTCGCCGGCTCTGGCACCAATGCACCCACCATCAATGTGCCACCTGTGGCGGTCATTCAGGAAGAGGGCAAACTTGCCTCACTCACCGTCGCCGCCACGCACCCGACACTGACGCCGACTTTCCAGTGGAAGAAAAACGGCACGAACATCAAGGGTGCCACCACGGCCACGCTCGCCTTTTCAGCAGTGAAACTGACGGACGGGGGGAACTTTTCCGTCGTCGTCTCGGCAGCGGGTGAATCGGTGGAAAGTGTCCCCGTCGTGCTCGCCGTGGTGAAGCCGGTGACGCAGTTGCTCGTGCAGTTTGCGGGCACGACTGTGAAGCCGACGGTGACAGTCTCAGGCGCTGCCACGCTAACCTGGAAAAAGACCTCGGGTGCCCCACCCGTGATCGAAACGCTCGCAGAAACACTGAAGACTCTCACGCTCGACACGCTCGATGTGGCCACCGATTCCGGTGTTTATACCTGCGAGGCTTCAGTGCCGGGCAGTACGTTGATCGCTGGAACCTTCGATGTGCGTGTCTTCAATGCGAAACCGCAGGTCACCCAGGCGCAAAACATGCCGGATGGAGCTGTGGGCAGTGAATACACGCACCAGATCAAACTGAACGGCGGACTGAGTGAGTCCCCGGCCTCCTACTCGGCGAAGACCCTCCCAACGGGCGTGCTTCTGAATACCAAGACTGGGCTCATTTCTGGTGTGCCGACGGAGGCCAAAGATTACAAAATCATCGTCACGGCCACAAACAGTGCAGGCAGCACTTCGAGTGCGGAAGAGACCATCACCATCGCGCCATTGCCGGCGGGAGTTGTGGGTAGCTTCACGGGTACAGTGGCACGCGAGGCAGCTCTGAATGGCGGGCTTGGCGGGCGAGTGGACTTCACCATCGCCAGCACGGGCGTGGTCAGTGGTTCCTTCCTGCTCGGGACGGCCAAAGTTCCCTTCAAAGGCAGCATCGTCATCGACTCAGTCCCGCCATTGGCTCCACCTACGGCGACCATCACCATCCCGAGGACGGGCAAGACCACGCTGACCTTTGAGTTCACGCTCGATCCTGCTGCCAACAAGCTCGCCACCGGCACTTCCACGCTGGATGATCCCACTCACTCCGCAGCCGTCGAGGGCTGGCGGCATGTCTGGAAGGCGACGGGCACCCCACCGCTGAATCTGGCCACAGCCTTGCCGAAGCTTTTCACCTTTGCCCTGCGTCCACCCGTCGCACCGCTGACCATGCCGCGTGGAGATGGCTTCGGTTCCTTCACCCTCGCCAAAGATGGCAAACTCACCCTCGCTGGCAAAACGGGCGATGGCGAAAGCTACACCTGCGCCACCTTCGCCGGACCGCAGGGGCAGATCCTGCTTTTCCAGACTCTCGTGTCGAAAGGCTCCTTGCTCGGCGAGCTCGACATCGACCTGCTCGACTCCGGCAATCTCGACTCCAACGTGCTCGGTGGGACGGCTTCATGGCTGCGTCCGGCCAACACGAAGTCGCGCACTTACCCCAGTGGCTACGGGCCTGAGACCATCACGGCAGTCGGGGCTCTCTTCACCCCGCCCGTGGCACCGGCACTCATCCTCGGCATGACCGTTGGCGTGGACAAAGCGCAGTTGCTCTTCACCGCAGGCGGCCTGCCCTCCGACATCGACCCTGATGTGGATGAATTCGACATTCTCGCCGGGAACAAAGCCAAGCTGCCCGCCCTGCTTTCCGCTGGGAATCCAGGCAGCGTAAAGCTCACCAGCCTCAGTGCCACCACAGGTCTCTTCGGCGGAAGCTTCATCGTTGAGGACGATGACCTACGCGCCGCCTTCGCGGGTAAGAAGTTCAAGCGCACCGCCACCTTCAGCGGCATCCTCACCCACGATGGCGTCTCACCCATCGGCGCAGGTCACTTCCTCCTTCCCGAGCTGCCCCAAGATGCCGATCTCGGTGCCATGCCCCCCGTCACCGCCACCACACCGACCACGAGCGCTATCCTCTCGGGCGCTGTGCTGCTGGAGAAGAAGTAACCCTGTGCCAGGCTGGAGGAGCAGTTCTTCGTGTTTCCGAACTCACCTTCGCAAAATTCAGCTACAAACCGTTCTTGCCTGATCGCGGCACATGTCGATGAGTCATGATTCCATGATCACGATCGACACCCTGAACCAGCATGTTGGAGAAGAAAAGCTGCGCGCCACCGTGGCGGCTTTTTACAGCCGGGTGAAAACGGACCCGCTCATCGGCAAGATGTATCCAGCGGATGACTGGGCGGGCTCGGAGAAGCGCCTCGCCGACTTCCTGGTCTATCGTTTTGGTGGTCCACAAACCTATCTTCAGGAGCGCGGGCATCCGCGTTTGCGCATGAGACACATCCCCTTCTCCATCGGTCTCGCTGAGCGGGATCAATGGCTGAAGCTGATGGGCGAGGCGATGCGCGAAGTGGAAATCAGCCCCGAGGCGGCGGAGGTGATGATTCCTTTCTTCGCTCAAGTGGCCGACATGATGCGGAACCGGCCCGAGTGAGGATCACTTCGCGTGCTTGGCGATGAACTCGATGATCGGCGTCGAGTCGTCCAAACCATGCGGATGATGGCCGATGCCCGGTTTGCGAATCATCGTGATGCTGCCGCCGAGCGCCTTGTAGCGTGACTCGATGAGCCCGGTATTTTCATCCCAGGGCACCACGTCATCCGCATCGCCAAAGACATGCAGCAGCGGCACGCCTGCCTTGGCCAGCGGGGCGAGGCTGTCCACCGGATTGCCCTGGTAGGCGAGTGCGGAGGCTTCGTCTTTGAAGCCCCAGAGTTTAAGCACAAAGCCCCAGTTTCTCGGGTCGCCCTTGCCTTTGCCCTTGCCGCCGGGCCAGCTTTTAAAATCACACACGGGGGCATCACCGTAGATGCAGGAGACCTTGTCAGGATTGGCGGTGGCCCAGTTGTAGCAGTAGAGGCCACCGCGGCTGAGGCCAACGAGGGATGGCTTCTGGCTCAGACCGTAGCTCGTGGTCAACTCGGCATGGCATTGGTTCCAAAGCTTCACCGCATCCGGGCAGCCGAGCATGTCATTGATCTTCATGTACACGATATGGAAGCCCTTGCCCAGCAGCGCGATGTCAGGCGCAGGCTTGTGCCCGAAGAACTCCCCATGCCAGACCCACGGGCGACCGGCCGCTGCTTTTTTCGGTGCCACGATCGTCACGGACTTGTCCGCGATCATGAGCTCGTGCTTCGCATAGCCATTCCACTCGCCCGTCTTGTTGGGGATCTCGATCTCCGCTGACTTTGCCAGACGACGGGCCTCAGCATCGAGAGTGGCGGCTTTGCTTTCCGCTTCGGGCAAAGGCAGGCCGGGGGCGACTCCGGGGCGTTTGTGGCCGGTGTGGCTGAGCCAGGCCGGGCGGAGGATGGCGTGCTTCTTTTTGATCGCGTTCAAGATCGCCGCGCCATTGACGTGGTCAGGCGTGCCGTCGGCCTTCACCTTCAGCTCCCAGGCATTCAGCACTGCGCTGGCCATGATCAGATGACCTTCTGGGCCGGGATGCACGCCATCTTTGGAGAAGGTGAACTGCGCATCTGTCTTCCGCTTCTCGGCCAGCGCGGCATTGAAGGGGCCGTGGATGTCCAGCACCTCCCAGCCTTCTTTTCTCATGCTCAGCAGCCATTCGGCATAGGCATCCAGCACCGTGTTGTAGCCCTCGTAGGGTTGAGGGTAGGCCGCCAGACCGCCGGGCAGCACGCGGGCTTTGATCGGCACCGGGTCAAATACAGGCGGCGTGAGGTGAATGATGCGCGCGCCGGTGGCCACGACCTTGTCATGCAGCTTCTTCATGCCGTTCTTGAAGGCCTGAAAGCGTTCCTCGCCGAGTGGGAAGTAGATGCCGTCGTTCATGCCATAGCAGGCGAAGACGAGCTGCGGCTTCGCCTTTTCCAGCACGCGGTCGAGACGCTCATGCAGATCAGGGCGGGGGAACTTGCCACCCGCGTGCCCGTCTTCGCTCAGGCCACTCACCGTCTCACTGCTGAGGCCGATGGGGATGATCTTTTTGTCCGAGTCCGGGTGCTGCGCGATGAGCGCCGCCTCGATGAACTCCACATACCCACCGCCCTGCGTGATGCTGTCGCCGAGGAAGACGATGCGCTGCTCCGGCGGCAGCGCTGCCTGAAGCGTGAAGGAAAAGAAGGCGAGGAGGAGAATGAGAGCGTGACGCATGGCGGGCGCTATCAACGCATTCAGATGACGTCTTTCTGCGCCAGCGTGGCAAAAGATTTAGCCGTGGCATGACGCCCTCGGCGGCTGTCCAACCTGCGCAAAGAAACCAGGATCGATTCCACAGGGCACCGGCTTGCTCAGCCTACCGCGCCAGCAGGTGATGCTTCGTCTTCCCGTGGCGTTGTTTGTTCGTGAGCGGCGGGAGGTCGAGGTAGAAGAGGTGGCGCAGGGCTTTGCCGTGGTGTTTTAAAACTTTGCTGCACTCGTCCTGAAGTGCCTGCCAGCGTTGCCAAGGATGCTGCGGGGCGTGGATGATGTGTCGCAGCAGGCTGAGCCACTCGATGTAGGCGCGGGAGATGTCGCCCTCGGCCACGTCCTGCTGGCGGAGTTCGCGGGCATCGGGGCTTTCAGGATGCAGCAGGGCATCCAGCAGCTCGGCGGTGCCTTCGCCGTAATCGGGCGGCAGGCCGTGCTCCAGGTAGCCGTGGTGATTGATGAAGCCGTAAGTGTTCCGGCAGATGGCGCCGAGTCGCTCAGAGTCGCAAGCCATCGGCATGTCGAACTTCGTGCCGCCACGCAGGTTCGCGAGATGGCGGACGAGGTCGTCGATGGGATAGCCGTCGTCCTCCAAAGCGGCGGCGATGGCGAGCCCTTCCCCACCTTGGAAGAAGGAGAAAACCTCCCCGCGTCGTGTCGGCGCACCGTCTTCATCGATCAGCCCCAGCGAGCGCCAGGCATGGATGGGGGAGCCGGTGCGAGGTTGACGATCCGAGGCCGACTCGGCTGCGGTGTGGACGCCAGTGTCATTTTTCACTACACGCGTGCGCTCCTGCGGACGATGCAGAGGCACGCCGTGTGAATCGCGATAGACGGACACGCTGATCTCTCCGAGATCGAAGACGGCAAAGACGAGGCCTTCTTTTTCGACGGTGCGTGTGAGCGTCGGAAGGCCATGGGACTCATGAGTTTCATGCGACGCATAGGACTGATGCAAAGCCTCCATGAGTGCGCTGCCGTGCAGAATCTCGACTTCCTCGACCGGGATGGCTTCGAGCTTCTTCGGCAGTTTGAGCATCTTCCGCAGACTCTTCGTGGGGCGGATATCGCCGGGCTGATCATCGAGCTTCGAGCCGAGCGGGATCTCCACGCCGTAGCGCTCTTTCGCCAGCTTCCCCACGCGCCCGATGCCATGCGCGAACTGCGCCACAAAGCCAGGCACGCTCAGTGCGAGCGCGATCTTTTCCGTGCTGGCGATCCATGCCTGCGCCAAAGGCAGCCACTCCGGCGGCGTGGTGGATTTGCGCTCCCACTCGCCACGTGAGTTGAGGATCTGCTTCTCGGTGGCTTCGAGGCCGAAGAGGGCCTTCGCATTCTGGAGTTCGCCCTGGAGCGCCCCTTCAGGCACCTCGGCTTCCAGCCCGAGCAGCGGCGGTGCTTTAGCAAAGAGTCGCTGGGCGAATTTCTCCGCCTCCTGAAAAGCGTTTTGCTGCGTCTGCGCGGCGTGTTTCATCACGCGGAGGAAGATCGGCCAGGCGAGCAGATTGCTGCGATGCAGGCGGGCAGGCCGAGCATCGAAAAGCGAGGGACTCTGCCGCGTCGTCACCACGTAGCCGCGCTCGTCCAGCCCGCGTCTGCCGGCACGGCCATACATTTGCAAAAGCTCATCGGGGGCGAGTTTGTGCTCGCTCTTGCCATCGTGGAAGGTCGTGGCCGCGACGTGCACACTGCGGACGGAGAAATTGATGCCCGCCGCGAGCCCCATCGTGGCGGCGATGACTCGGAGCTGGCCCGCCTTTGCCAGTGGCTCGATCACTCCCGCCCGTGCCGCATAGCTCAGACCGCTGTGATGAAAGGCGATGCGCTTCTCAAGCAGGTTCGCCAGATCCTTTCCGCATACGGCCCGCTGCTCCGGCGTCAGCTCCAGCGGATCGCCCGCAGGCAAATCTGCGGCGAGTCGGCGGGCGATGTTTTCCGCTTCTTTACGCCGGGGTGAAAAGATGAGCAGCGGGGCCAGATCCGCCAGCATCACAGCGGCGGCGAATTTCGGCCAGAACTGCTCAAAATGCCGCGCCATGCGTTGCGGCAGGCTTTCCCACGGCATCTCATCCAGCGGCACCGGGCGCTCTTTCGTCATCACCACTTCGGCGCGACGGCCGAGGCGCTGCATCCAGGCGGCGACATCCTCGGGATTCGCCACGGAGCCGCTCAGCAGCAGTAGCCGCGTTTCCTTCGGCGCGAGCGCGATGGCCGCCTCGTAGTGCGATCCGCGCTGGTCATCGCCGATCATCTGGTATTCGTCGATCACCAGCAGCGCTGGGCCTTCCCCACGCACCAGCCTTTCGAGCTGAGTCTCCAGCGTGGCCACCAGCAGCGGAGCGCCGACGTTTTCGGAAACATCCCCCGTGGCGATGCCAACGTTCCACTTTGCGTCCTTCCACTCGGCATACTTGTCATTCGCCAGCGCCCGAGTCGGCACGGTGTAAACCGCCTGCCCCTGGAGCGAGCGCGACTGATGTAGCAGCTCGAAAATGTAGGTCTTCCCCGCCCCCGTCGGCGCACTCACCACCACGTCGCAACCCTCGCGCAGCAAATTCACCGCCTGGTGCTGCCAGACGTCGGGGAGCTTGAGGTTGTTGATGGAGGGAAGCATTCGTGCAGTCAGGGCTTACGAATGGCAGAGCACCTGCGCAAGACGGAGTGTCATGCAGCGCGGCAGCGTCCTGGAGTGCGCCGGACCTCCGGCGCTTTCGAGTGTCCACAGGTCTGCGAAAGCTCCAGAGGACTGGAGCACTCCAAAACGCTGCCGCGAATAATGGATGTCAGATGCCCCGAAACTGTCTCTTGGCGGCGAGCGTTCTTTGTGACTAGCATCGCCCATCGCATGAAAATCCCCGCTCTCCTCGGCCTCCTTTTCGCCTCCAGCCTGTCTGCTGCCACACTCACGCAACCGCTGGCCGACCTCCGCGCCGTCAGCAAGGAAGGTGAAGGCAATGAAAAAGCCACCGCCGCCTGGCAGCAGATCGCCAAAGCAGATCCTACCGCCCTGCCGGAAATCCTCGCCGCCATGAACGGGGCCAATCCGCTGGCTGAAAACTGGCTGCGCGCCGCCGTCGGGGTCGTCGTGGATCAGGCCATCGAGGCGAAGAAGCTCCCAGTCGAGGCGGTGCAGGCATTCCTCATGGACACGAAGAACAGCGCCGCGCCTCGTGTCGTCGCCTTCGACATCATCCAGCGTGCGAAACCCGAGTTGGCGGAGAAAATCACCCCGCAGCTCCTCGAAGATCCCAGCAGCGAACTCCGCCGCCATCCCGTGTCGAAGCTTACCAGCACTGGCGACGAAGCGCTGGAGCAGGGCAAGAAGGACGCCGCTTTGACCGCCTTTCAGCAGGCCATGAAAGGCGCTCGCGATGAAGATCAGATCAAAGACCTCGCCAAAAAACTCAAGGACCTCGGCAGCCCCGTCGATCTGCCAAAGCACTTCGGTTTCGTGCGCAGTTGGAAGCTGATCGCGCCCTTCACGAATGTCGAGCGCAAGGGCTTCGACACCGTCTTCCCTCCCGAAGAAAAGATCGATCTCACCGCCAGCTATCCCGGCAAAAACGCCGACGCCAAATGGATCGACTACACCAGCACGGACGAGTACGGCCAGATCGACTTCAACAAGCCCTACACCATCCTCAAAGAGGTCACCGGCTACGCCTACACCGAATTTGATTCAGGCGAAGAGCGCGAAGCCCAGATCCGCCTCGGCTGCAAAAACGGCTGGAAAGTCTGGCTCAACGGCCAGCTCATCTTCGCCCGTGATGAATACCATCGCGGCGCCAAGCTCGACCAATACAAGCTCCCCGTGAAGCTCCAGAAGGGTAAAAACAAGATCCTCGTCAAATGCTGCCAGAACGAGCAAACCGAATCCTGGACCGTCGAATGGCAGTTCCAGCTCCGTGTATGTGATGACACGGGCACTGCGATTTTGGCGAAGAAGTAAGATGAGGCTTTCACGGTCATGTTTGGCACTGCATCCATTCCCAATCGGCCGACGGCTAAGCTGGTAACAGTGGCTTCTGCTATGTTGGCGATGCTATTGGTATCTTCGGATAGCAGTTACTGGCAGGGTGGCGGCTGGACGCTCGTTTGGCATAGCGCCGCATATCTTCCAAGCGCCTTGTTTGCATACTTCATTGCCTTCCACGCACCAAGCTTGCAGGTGTTTTGGGGCTGGGCACTTACATGCACGTGTGCTCTCACTCTTGTTTTGATGCTGACGGAAAAGTCTGGCCTTAGTGCGACCACCTCTTGGTTGAAAATCATTCTCCAGCTTTTGATCAGCTACCTATTCCTGCTGGACCGGTCTGTTGTCGAATACCGTTCCAAACTCCGTGATTTCTACCAATCTCGCCGAAACAAAGCAGCTCTCGATCAATCCCGCCTCCCATGAAACCCGCCCTCACTCTCCTTTTGTCACTCGTCATTCTGCATTCGTCATTGGCGCTCGCCGCCGACTGGCCGCAGTTCCGCGGCCCGAATGCTTCTGCTGTTTCCACCGAAGCCACGGCTCCTGGTCCCAAGGTCGCCATCGACTGGAAGGTGGAGCTGCCGGGGCGTGGGTTGAGCAGTCCGATCGTGGTGGGAGACAAGGTCTTCGTCACCTGCTCCAGCGGGCCGGATCAGGCGAGCCTGCATGTGTTTTGCTTCAGCGCTGCCGATGGCAAGAAGCTCTGGGAACGCGTGATGAAGGCCACGGGCCGCACGATGGCGCACAACAAGACCAGCGTGGCCGCGCCGACGCCTTGCAGCGATGGCGAGCGCGTCTTCGCGCTGTATTCGTCGAACGATCTCTTCGCCTTCGACCTCGCGGGCAACCTGCTTTGGCTGCGCGGGCTGACCTTTGATTATGCCAATGCCAGCAACAGCCTCGGTATGGCTTCTTCCCCCGTCGTCGTGGGTGACACCCTCGTGGTGCAGAGCGAGAACGACAGCGAGTCCCTGGCCGTCGGCATTGATGTGGCGACTGGCAAGAACCGCTGGAAGAAGGAGCGCCCGAAAGCGGCGAACTGGACCAGCGCCGTCGTCTTCAAAGGCGCAGTCGCCTTGCAATCGAGCAAAGGTCTGACCGGCGTGAACCCACGCACAGGCGAGATCGAGTGGGACTACACCGACGGTGCCTCCACCACCCCCAGCTCCGCCGTGACCGAAAATGCGATCTACGTCCCCTCGAATGGCGTCACCGCTTTGACCCCCGAGAAAGGCTCCGTCTCCCAGCTCTGGCGCGCCACTGGCCTCAAGCCCGGCACCGGCAGCCCAGTGGTAGTCGGTGACTCCCTTTACGTGCTCAACGGAGCCGGCGTGCTCGTGAAAGCTAGCCTCGCCAACGGTGACGAAGCCTGGAAACTCCGCCTCAAAGGCCCCATGAGCGGCTCCCCCGTCGCCGCTGGCAAATACATCTACATCGCCAGCGAGCGCGGCGACTTCCAAGTCGTCGATACCACCGCCAAAGAAGGCGAAGTCATCCACACCGTCGAGCTGAAGGAAACCGTCCTTTGTTCCCCAGCCATCAGCAACGGCGCGGTTTATGTGCGCAGTGACAAGACGCTCTGGAAGCTGAAGTGACACTTTCGTCACGCTTGGCCTTTTGCGTCGTGGACAGGATGCCGCATCGCAGCCGCGCGTGACTGAACTTCACCTCATCGACACCATCGGGCCGTTCTTTCGCGGCTACGAGCGGCGTGTCATCAACTGGTCGAAGATCCCCTGGGATCATGCCGGGCGTCAGGGAGCGGCGTGGTGGGAGCAGGTGTGTCGTGATTTGAATGTGCTGGCGCGGCAGGCGGCGAGCTGGGGCTTCAATGCAGCCTCCATCGACGATGTCGCCCACCTTGCTCTGCACGACATGATCGAGCCGGAAGTGCGCCAGCGCATTCAGCGGTATCGCACGGAGATGCAGCGCTGTTTTGCCGTGCTGAAAAACGCAGGTCTCGCCATTCATGTCACGATGGATGTCTTCTCCGCGACGCCGTGGTTGCTGAAGAGCCTGCGCATCGCGCACAAGTCGCCGAATGACTACCTCGCCGAGCTTCTCGACCGCTTCTTCATCGACTTTCCCGAGGTAGCAGGCGTCATCGTCCGCATTGGTGAATCCGACGGCAAGGATGTGAAGGACGACTTCCATAGCCAGCTTGTCATCAAGACGCCTGATGATGCACGTGAGTTCCTGCTCGCTCTGCTGCCCGTCTTTGAAAAGCATGGCCGCCGCATGATCTTCCGCACCTGGACGGTCGGCGCGTATCCCATCGGCGATCTGATGTGGCATCGCGATACCTTCGCGAGTGTGTTTGAAGGCATCACCAGCTCAGCGCTTGTCGTTTCGATGAAGTATGGCGAGAGCGATTTCTTCCGCTACCTGCCACTGAATCGGAACTTCTTCCGCACTCCGCTGCCCAAGATTGTGGAGTTGCAAACGCGGCGCGAATACGAAGGCTGCGGCGAGTATCCGAGTCCTGTCGGCTGGCTTTATGAAGAGTATGCCCGCGAGCTGCGGCAGGCGGAGAATGTGATCGGCTGCATGGTCTGGTGCCAAACCGGCGGCTGGGTGCCGTTTCGTCGGCTCGCCTTCCTCGATCCCGAAGCGGTGTGGACGGACCTGAATACCTTCGTCACCATCCGCATCATGAGGCACGGCGCGCTCGTCGAAGACGCTGTGCGTGACTTTGCCAAAGAGCGCCGTCTTGGCGATGCCGATGCTTTGCTGGAGCTACTTCGTCTCGCCGACGAGTGCGTCCGCGAGCTGCTCTACATCGAGGAATATGCACGGCAGAAGCTCTTCTTCCGCCGTGTGCGCATCCCGCCGATGCTCCAGGTCTATTGGGGAAACATCTTCGTTTCGCACAGCCTCCGCCGACTGCTCCGCTACTTCGTCCGCGATGCCGACGCGGCTTTGCGCAGTGCCCGCCGCTGTCTCGATAATCTCGACCGCATGATCCCGCTCGCCGAACGCGCCGGTGTTCCCGTGGCAGACATCGAGTATATGCGCGACACCTTCCGCCTGCTGGCTCTGGCCCGTGAATACTACTTCGCCGAAGATGCACCCGACATCGAGTCGCGCCTGCTTGCCGCCAAAGCCGCTTACAAAACCAAGTATGCCAAGCGCGGCCTGCGGGCTCGTTATCGCATCAAGACCGACTTCAAGCCACTGCTGCTGAACCCGCGTTACCTCGCCTGGGCCGTGCAGTTCCTCATGCGTCGGCAGCGTGGCTATCGCGTGGTGGATCGGATGATCATCCTGAACGGCCTGTCTCTGATCTATCGCCTCATCGCCGCCCGCAAACCCACACTCATTCCCGGCTTTGCCTCCAAGAGCGCGATGGGTGTGGACGTGGTCTTCAAGTAGTGCAGGTCTAACGATTTCGTTGCACGAAGCTGCCTGCGTTTGTGGAAAAAGGAAGCTTGGTGGGCCGACATGCCCACGAGCACGAAACCCAAGTCTCCCACGATCAGTCATCGCGCACAGGATGCGATCTTCAGCCAAGTTCATGGCGGGAATCTCGTCTATAACACCTGCTGGGAGGACCCGAGACTAGATCGTGAGATGCTGGATCTCCGGTCGGACAGCCGCTTGGTGATGATCACCAGCGCTGGCTGCAATGCGCTCGACTATCTGCTCGATGGTCCAGCCGAGATCCATGCGGTGGACATGAATCCTCGCCAGAATGCGCTTCTCCAGCTCAAGATCGCGATGATCCAGCGCGGTGAGTTTGAGGAACTCTTCCAGCTCTTCGGCCAGGGCAGTCATCCTGATTTTAAAGGCTTGCTGGAGACATCGCGTGCCGATCTGCATCCCTTCGCCAGCCGTTACTGGAAGTCGAAGAGCTACTACTTCCGCAGCTCGCCGCTGAATCCTTCCTTCTACTATCGCGGCACGGCGGGACAGATGGCGTGGATCGCGCTGCACACCTTCTTTGGCAGCAGCAAGGTGCGTGATTATGTCGATGCACTGCTTCAAGTGACGGACTTGGAGGAGCAGAAGCGTCTCTATGCTCACATCAAACCGGTGCTCTGGAGTGGCCTCGTAACTTGGCTGCTGCGTCAGCCGATGGCGATGACGATGCTCGGCGTCCCACGTGCCCAGGTGCGCCTCATCGAGACCCAATTCGAAGGCGGGCTCACGGGCTACATCCGCTCCAAGATGGAGCA
Source organism: Prosthecobacter sp. (assembly GCF_044378005.1). Lineage (GTDB taxonomy): Bacteria > Verrucomicrobiota > Verrucomicrobiia > Verrucomicrobiales > Verrucomicrobiaceae > Prosthecobacter. Next base: position 3,093 of record NZ_JBILYB010000083.1, on the reverse strand, counting down.
CGTGCTTACCGAGATCCCGTTTTGGGAAAACTACTTCTGGCGCGTCTATCTCACCGGTCACTACACCCGCGAGTGCTGCCCGAACTACCTCCGAGAAGAGCATCAACCCACGCTGCGCGAGCGAGTAAGCCGCATCACCACGCACAGCACCACGGTGGCGAATTTCCTCCGCGAAAACCCAGGTCCCTACAGCCACTTCGTGCTGCTGGATCACCAGGACTGGCTCGCCGCACACAAACCTCAGGCGCTTGCCGAAGAGTGGCAGCTCATTTTGGAAAACAGCACGCCGGGCACCACCATCCTCATGCGCTCGGCTAGTCCCATGATCGACTTCATCCCTGAGTTTGCCCGTCAGCGGCTCCAGCTCAATGACGTCCTCGCCACGCGCACTCACGCACAGGACCGCGTGGGCACCTACGGCTGCACACTCCTTGCCAAAGTCACCGCATGAGCACGATGTCCACCGCACTCCCCGCTGCCGAAACGACGAACAATGATTCGCTCGCGAGCTACTATCGCTGGCACGCTGGCATCTACGATCTCACCCGCTGGGCCTTTCTTTTTGGCCGCAGCAAACTCATCCGCAGCGCAGCGCAGCAGATCACCATGCCACAGCGCATCTTGGAGATCGGATGTGGAACGGGAAAGAATCTGGTGGAGCTGGCTGAACGCTTCCCAAAAGCTCAGATCATGGGGCTCGATCTCTCCCGCGACATGCTGGATCGCGCCCGCGTCAAAGTGAAAAGCTACGGCACCCGCGTCGGCCTGCTGCATCGTCGCTACGATGCGCCCGTGGCCATGAATCAGAAGTTTGATCTCATCGTCCTGAGCTATTCACTCTCAATGATCAACCCTGGCTTCGAAGAGGTTCTTCGAATCTGCCGTGAGGATCTTAGTGAGCGAGGTCTCGTGGCTGTCGTGGACTTTCACCAGAGCCGCTGGGCCTGGTTCCGCCGCTGGATGGGCGTAAACCATGTCCGTATGGAAGGCCAAGTGCTCCATGAACTCCGCCAGCACTTCCTGCCCCTCGTCTGCGAGGTGAAGCACGGCTATGGCGATCTCTGGCGCTACCTGACTTTTATTGGAAAGAAGGCCTGAGTCCGAATCGAACTCATTCCTGGACCTTGCGCAGCGGCGCAAAAGGTGGATGAAGCGGCATGGACGTCTTTATGCCACAGTACCGCAGCCTCGCCACGCGATTCGTCGTGACCTTTGCTGCATTTGTGGTGGCGGGTTCGTTGCTGCTGCTAGCTTGGCTGCGGCATCAGCAGCAGGCTGAGCATGGGCGCGTATTCTTGGCGCTGGCTCAGGCAGACGCGGATTTTGTTCAGCGCATGAATCTGCCGCGTAGTGCAAAACTGGCAGACGATCTCGGCAAGCTTCTGCGAATGCAGATTCACTTCCGTGATGAAAGTGGCCTGCTGGAGCCAGCACTCACCGAGAATGAATCCCTTCCATTGAAAACACTGCCCATGGGAATAGTGCATGAATTATCAGGCCAGTGGCAGGCACTCGTGCTGAAGCTGGATGAGCGGCATGACATGATCTTCATCCGCAGGACGCCGGAGGTGACGCTGAGCCTGTGGCATCTCGCGACGCGGAATGCTCTGCTCGCCTTCTGGCTGCTCTCAGCCGCACTGGGCTGGGTGATCGCACGGCAGGTGGTGCGGCCGGTGCAGCAGCTCACGCGCGGACTTGAAGGCTTCTTTGCGTCCAAAGATCACGTCCCCGCAGAGGCGGAGCGTGGCGATGAGATCGGCGAGCTGGCGCGGGCGCTGACACAGGCGCGTGATGACCTGATCGAGGAGCGGCAGAGGCGCGAACAATCCGAGCGCATGGCGCTGCTGGGCCGTGTGGCCACGGGGCTGGCCCATGAGATCAAGAACCCGCTCGCGTCCATCCAGCTCCATGCACAGCTCGTGGATGTGGGGGCGATGGATGCCGAGTCCGCGCAGTCGCTACAACATGTGCAAAGTGAGGCGCGGGTGATTGAGGGTCTGGTGAACCAGTGGCTATACCTCACGCGTCCCGTGCCTCCGAAGATGCAGACGCTGGACGCCCGTGAAGTGCTGACGGAGACGGTAGCGGCGCTGAAAGCGCAGGCGGATCACGCGGGGGTGCTGATCAGGCATCCAGAGCTCCCGCGAATGCCCATGCAGGGCGACCGCACACGTCTGCAGCAAGTGTTTCGCAACATCATGCTCAATGGCATTAAGGCCATGCCGCGCGGAGGTGAGTTGGAGATCACCCAGCAATGCCGGGAGCAACGCGTGGAGATCAGCTTTCGCGATCATGGCGCTGGCTTCACAGAGAAAGCACTGGCTCATGGTGCAGAGCTTTTCTTTTCCGAAAAAGAAGGCGGCATGGGCGTCGGGCTGAACGTGGTGCAGGAGATCATCTCTGCGCATGGCGGCGAAATGAGTCTGCGCAATCATCCAGACGGCGGTGCGGTGGTGACGGTGAAGCTGCCTTTGCAAGGCGGTGCATAAATTGTCCGCAACATGACCCTCCTGAGCGAGTTTGTTTGCCTCATGCGCACGCTGCTCCTCCTCCTCGTCTCCGCCGCTCTTCATGCCGACGATTGGCCGCAGTGGCTCGGCCCGCAGCGTGATGGTGTATGGCGCGAGACGGGTATCGTCGATGCCTTTCCAGCAGGCGGCCCGAAGGTGCTTTGGCGCACGAAGATCGGCGGCGGCTACACCGGACCTGCCATCGCGAATGGCAAAGTCTATCTCATGGATCGTCAGGTGGCGCAGAAGAGTGCTGCACCCGGCAATGCCTTCTCACGCGGCATCATTCCTGGCACGGAGCGCGTGCTATGTCTCGATGCTGCCACAGGAGAGCAGACCTGGGAGCATCGCTACGACTGCACCTACACGATGAGCTACTCCACCGGCCCGCGCTGCACACCCGTGGTGAGTGAGGGCAAGGTATGGACACTCGGCGCGGAAGGAAATCTCCTCTGTCTTGATGCCGCGAATGGCAAGGTACTGTGGTCGCATGATTTCAAAGCCGAGTTCGATGCAAAAACGCCCATGTGGGGATTCTCAGGTCATCCCTTGCTCGATGGCAATCGCCTCATCTGCCTCTGCG
>NZ_JBILYB010000082.1:0-27127 GCF_044378005.1 Prosthecobacter sp. | reverse complement strand
GGATGAGCCCATCGCCATCAAGGTGCTCGCGCGCAGCATCAGCGAGGATGCCGAGATGGCCGAGCGCTTCCGCCGCGAGGCCGAGGCACTGGCATCGCTCGATCATCCCAACATCGTGCGCATCGTCAGCGTGGGCGAGACGGAGGACGGGCGCTACTACCTGGCGATGGAACTCGTCGAAGGCTGTGATTTGCGGCGCCTGCTGGATGCGGGAAGGATCGGCACGGATCAGGCGCTGGATATTTTTATCAAGGTCTGCCAAGGCCTGGAAAGCGCTCATGGAAAAGGCGTCATCCATCGCGACATCAAGCCCGCGAACATCCTCGTCGGTAACGATGGCAAGGTGAAGGTGGCGGACTTCGGCATCGCCAAAGCCGTGGCCGGATCTCTCTCATCCTTCACGCTCACTCAGACACGCGAAGCTTTTGGCACGCCCTACTACATGGCACCGGAAGTGGCGCGGCGCGGAGTGGCAGACGAGCGGGCGGACATCTACGCGCTCGGCGTGCTGCTGTATCAATTGCTCACCGGCCAGGTGCCCATGGGCAGCTTCACGCCGGCTTCAAAAATCGCCGCCGTGCCATCGCAGTTCGATGCGGTCATCACCCGCGCGATGAGTGATGATGCCACGAAGCGTCATGCGAGCGTGCGTGAACTGCGCACATCCGTGGAGCACATCCGCGACTTCCAAACGGTGGCCGCGAAACGTCGTCGGCTGTGGATGATGACGGCGCTCGTCGTGGGCAGTGCGGCGGTGATCACGCTCGCCGCGATGATCGGCATTTGGTGGCAGCGAGAGACTTCCCAGCCAGCGCCACCACCCGCTCCTCGCTATCCGACGACTGCCAGCAAAGAGCAGCCCTGGGAGAACAGCCTTGGCATGAAATTCGTTCCCGTGCCGGGTCTGCGATCCCTGTTCTCCGTCTATGAAACGCGGCGTGGTGAATATGCCCAATCCTTTGCATCAGGCCGCGTCGCGCCGCCTCCTTGGATCGAGGATTCACTCAAGGCTCGGACGACCGACAGCATCCTGACTCTCACCGCAGGCGGCTGGAGCATGGGCAGCGGAAGCTGGAGCCAGCCAGGGTTTCCACAGACCGACGAGCATCCTGTCGTCGGCCTTAACTTTCACGACTGCCGCAGCTTCTGCGACTGGCTCACCTGGAAGGAACAGCGCGAGGGCCTAATCGGTCCTACGATGAGATACCGCATGCCAAGCAGCCGCGAATGGGCACAAGCGAGTGACTGCAAGGCCGATGAGGATTCCGACAGCCTGCTCAGTCCTGCCAAGGTCGCGCCAGTGCTCGCCAGCGCCAACTTTGCCGGTGAAGAGGTGCGGCAGTTCGTTTGGCCCGCCGTTTGGCCGACTTGGCAATACCGCGATGACTATCCACGCACCGCGCCCTGCGGCTCCTTTCCCGCCAATCGTTTCGGCCTCCACGACCTTTTCGGAAACGCTGCCGAGTGGGTGGTCATCCAACGTCCTCAACTGGAGGGCAAAAGTACGCCGAGCCTGGCTCTGCGCGGCGGATCATGGGCACTGGGAATCCCTGCCTCCGTGGTTCACACCGCCCGCGAGATTGATGACAAAGTCATCGTCGCCGGAGATCACGGCTTCCGTGTGGTGCTTGATCTGGACGATACCTATCAGTGAGCCCGTTGGCGTCCCAGTCACTTCGGGATCTCGTTCAGCGTGTAGTAGCCAACGGTATGCAGCAGAGGCTGGCCACTCGTGTTTTTCACGCCTTCGAAGTGCAGTTCGTGAATGTGGCCTTTCGTCAGCGGTGAGATGGTGAGGCGCACGCTCTTGCCATCAGCGGCCACTTTGGCGGCGGTGATCTTTGGGAGGATCTCATCGATCTCATCGCCGCCGTATTGCTCGCGGTAGGCATAGACGAACTCGCGCATGGAGTAGCTGGCCACATCGCCAGCGGTCTTGGCATCGACAGGCTGGGTGAAGGTGAGTTCGAAGCCGTCGCTCTTCGCGCGCATCTCGTGCACTTCGAAGGGCAGCTTGCCGGTCCACTCGCATTTCTCGAAGCAGTAGGGCTTCCCGCCGCGTGCGCCCCAGCCGCGATCACTGCCGCCCACAAAGACGCGACCTTCATCATCCATGCGTCCGCCGATGAGGCCGCTGGTGAAGCCGAGGCGGAAGGGGAAGACGACGCCTTGTTTGATGCCGTTGATGGTTTCCAGGAAGACGCGGCTAAGATTGCTGTGGCTCTGATCGGCGATGAAAAGCTGCTTCGCAAAGGGGCCAAATTTGCCAGCGCTGGTGTCGCAGATGATGGCGCTGGCGCTGTTGCCGATTTTCCCATGCACGAGATACACGGCAGGTGGGAGCAGTTCCTTGATGCGCTCGCGTTCCTTCACCATGCGGCCTGGATCACCGCCAGGGCGTGCGTCTTTGCGGCCCCGATCACCTTGAAAAGCCTCGGGAATCGGGTCGATGGGGCGTGGTCCCATGTTCGGGGCCTGATCATACCAGATGTTGCCACCGGGATGACCTTGGAATGAACCGGGGACGAGATGCTGAAGGGTGCATGAGCCATGCCATGGACCTTGGTTGTCGCAGTAATAGACCTCGCCATCCGCATCAAAGCCCATGCCACCAGGGCTGCGGATGCCGGAGCAGGTGGGAACCATTTTGCCATCCGGTTTGATGCGCAAAGCCCAGCCACGAAAGGGGACAGCGCTGCTGAAGGAACCCGTGAGGCAGAGTGTCACCCAGAGATCGCCCGCTTTGTCAAAGCGCGAACCAATGGCGTATTCATGGTAGTCGCCCGAGACGCCCCAGGCATCGCTCACGTTATCAAAGACATCCGCGCGGCCATCGCCATCCACATCCTTCAGGCGTGTGATCTCATAGCGCGTGGTGGCGTAGATCAGCTTGTCTTTGGGGTTGTAAGCGATGCCGAGCACCTCATGCAAGCCGCTGGCATAAAGCTTGTAGCTGACTGCGGATGGATCACTGCTGCCCGCGCCGCTGACGATCCAGATCTCTCCGCGTCGTGTGCCCATGACCAGCCTGCCATCCGGCAGCAGGTCGATGGAGCCGACCTCCATCGCGGTTTCCTTCGGTGTCTCGAAGGTGGTGATCTTGTAATAGTCGGACTCGACCGGATCAGCGGCGAAGAGCGGAGTGCAGAGGGCGATAAATAGAGAAAAGTGTTTCATAGCGATGCGATGAAGAAGAATTATTGAGCCCATTGATACGTCACGGTGATGACTCCAGCCTTCGCGGGGAGAACGAGGTTTTTACCCGCAAGCTTGGCACCTGCGGCTGTGATTTTGGCAGGCGTCTGTCCTTTGAGGATGAAACTGCCTTCTTTGGCTTCGAGCTGGCCCGTAGCGATGCGGAACCAAGCGTTGGTTGGCACAGTGCCGTTGATTTTTACGGTGCGGATGAGCGTGGGCTTGCCGTCGGGTTTATTGCCATCACCGCTGGTCGTGTAGCTCTCTTCGATCTCGGTACCTTTCCAGGTGTAGCGGAAGGTGGGGCTGCGTTTTGCATCGAGCGTGTAGCCTTTCCAGGTGAAGCCTTCGTAGCGTTTCGCCTTGTCCCACACGGGCCAAGCCGAGTCGGGCTTTTCTGTGACAAAGAAGGCTGGCGTGACCTCGCCGGTGGGTTGGAAGACATCGTAGCCGAGTGGTTTCTCATGACCGCCGCCGCGTGAGTTCCAGTGCTTCGCGGCGTCGATGAAGGCACCGCGCCAGACGACGGCGAGGTTCATGCTCTCGGCGCTCCAGGCGATGTTGATGCCACCGGGATAACCCACGCCGATGCCGCGATTGCCTGCCCCAGCGATGAAGTTGCGATACATCACGGGCTCCTGCTTCACCATGAGCGGGATGGGCTCGAAGTCTTTCTGCTTCTTGGCTTTGGCTCCGAGTTCGTAACCTTTGGGCTGCCATTTTGAGAGCGGGGTGATGTCGAAGTTGGCCCCTTTCCACGCGGCAAAGACGAAGATCTCGCCGCCGCCTTGGAAGTATTCGTAGCGCAGTTCGTGGTCGCCTGCTTCCAGCTGGATGCTGCCTTCCTTGATGTCGCCCGCTGGATGGATGCCGTCGTATTCGACGACGGTTTTGCCGTCGATCTTGATGCGCACGCCGTCGTCACCCGTGAGATAGAAGCGGTAGCTGCCTTTGCGTGGAGCGTTGAGTTTGCCGGTGAAGACGACGCCGAACTCGTTCTTGTAGTCGTCGAGCTTGATGTCGATGAGGTTGTCCGGCACCACGCCTTCGCGATGGGGTTTGAGCTTCGAGAAGTCAGGCAGCTTGTCCCATTTGCCGAGATAGAGTGCGAACTTTAGGTCCTTCAATCCCTGGCCGATGGGCAGGACTTTTATCTTGCCGTTCATTGTCAGCGCATGACCGGGAAAGGTGCAGACGAAAGGGTAGTCGCCGGGCTTTTCAGGCGCGGTGAAGATGATCTCATCCTTCTCATGCGGGTTCAGCATCTTCGAGTGCGCCCAGATGCGGGGATCGTCGGGCAGCCAGTTGCGTTTCAGAGCTTCTTCGGGCTTCTCCATCTGCTTCAAGGCCATCGTGGCTGTGTCGGTGCCGGGCTGGCAAAAGACGAGGTTGTGAGGCAGGTCGTCGCCGTTTTCAAAGATGACCTTCACGGGCTCACCTGGGCGCACGGTGAACTCATTTTGATCATACTTCATCTGAGCGGTCATGGTCTTGATGCGGATGACTTTGGCGGCTGGAGCGGCTTTCGGTGCCGATGCTGCCGCTGTGGACTTGGTGCCTTTGGCATCCGAATCGACCCGCAGAGGACGCAGCCAGATGTTGCGATAGCGCACGGAGTTGTTGTGATCCTGGAGCGCCAGATCTCCCTCTTGAGCGGTGCTTTCAAACTCACGCAGGTAATGCACGACGACGCCATTGTGGATGACGGTGAGCCGGGCTTTGGCGCCTTTTTGTGCCCGCTCAAAGAGGATGTCATAAGTCTGCCATTCGCCGGGCTTGCGGCTCGCATTCACCATCGGCGGGTAGTTGCTGTAGAGACCTGCGGCCTGGCCATCTGGGTAGGTGTCGTTTTGATACGAGTCAAGCACCTGGATCTCTGGGAAGCCCCCGATGAAGACACCGCTGTTTCCCCGGCCCTGGCTATTCCCCACCACGACATCGGGCGTGCGCCACTCAATGTGGAGCTGGTAGTCTCCCTTGAACTTTTCCCGCGTGCGGATGCCGCCGCTCTTCGGCGTGATCTCCATGTAGCCGTTTTCGACCTTCCAGCGCGGTTTGTCATCGCCTGGAGGCGTGTCTTTGCGCGGGTCGCCTTTCCATTTGGAGAGGTCTTTACCGTCAAAAAGCACGATGGCATCCGAAGGCGCGGCTCCAGCCTTGTCCTGCGTGCTGAAGCCCGGCGGCGTGATCACCGGTGGGCGCGGGCGCTGCATGTCATGGGCGCGATAAACTCCGCCAGGAGCCATGGGCGGCTCTTTTTTGTCAGCAGCATGGACCGCAAAGCTCGCGGCGAGGGTGAGGGGCAGGAGGAGACGCATGGGAAAAGGGGCGCGCATTTACGATTCAGCCCCCTTCTGTCTATCGTGAGCTTTCGCAGCAACGAAAGTTCCTGTTGGCAGAGACACCGATTTTCGTTAAGAGATCGTCGCCGCAATGCATCTGGAGAGGTGGTCGAGTGGTTTATGGCTTCAGTCTTGAAAACTGACGTGGTCGAAAGGTCACCGTGGGTTCGAATCCCACCCTCTCCGCCATTCTTCGCCGACCTTAGGAGGCGAAGAATGCCCTCCGAAGCTCGAAGAGCGAAGGATGGGCAGCACCGTTTCTCGCCCGGCTTCGAATGGCTGGCTTCACAGTGCCTCCCGCAGCAGTGCTGCGAGCTGCACGGAGGCTTGTTTCCCCACGGCGACGACCTCGCTGTGATCGAGCGTCTGCGGTTTGAGGCCGGCGGCCCAGTTCGTGAGCATGGAGACTCCGGCGACTTCCATACCGAGGGCCCGAGCTTGGATGGCCTCGGGCACGGTGGACATGCCGACGGCATCGGCTCCGAGCGTGCGCAGCATGCGGATTTCGGCGGGGGTCTCGTATTGGGGGCCGAGCAGGGCGGCATACACGCCCTGATGCAGTGGCATCTGGAGCGTCGCGGCAGCGGCGATGAATCGGGTGCGCCAAGTGGCGGAGTACACCTCGCTCATGTCATGAAAATGAGGGCCGCCGAGCAGCGGCGTGGTGCCTTGGAGATTCAGATGATCGGTGATGAGCATCAGCTCGCCGACAGCCATGGAGTCTTTGATGGCTCCGGCGGCATTCGTGAGCACCACGCGCTTCACGCCGATCTCGTGCATGAAGCGGATGCTTGCGGTGACTTCGTGAGCGCTCAGGCCTTCATACAAATGTCGGCGACCTTGAGCAATGAGCACCGCTTTGCCCGCGATGCGGCAGAGCACGAAACTCCCGGCATGTCCGGGGACAGTGGAGGCGCTGAGACCGGGCACATCGGCGAATGAAACCTCCGCCTCGACGCCGAAGCCATCCACCACACTGCCGAGTCCCGAGCCGAGAACGACGGCGGTTTCAGGACTGGCATTTTGAATCAAAGCGAGGCTCATGCGCCGATTCAACGAGCGGAGACGAGCGCTTTCAACTCCTGATAAAGCTCGCTGACTCGCGGCATGGCGAGTCCGGCAGCCTCCGCCTGGCGCACGGGCTCGCCCCAGATGGGTTCGAGTTCGACTTCGCGACCTTCTTCGAAGTCGATGAGCGAGGATGGGCGATACCGCGTCATCGTGCGGGTGCGCTCGATCATGTCATCGATCAGGCTGAAGCGGATCTCGTGACCCAGAGCGCGGGCGGTGGAGATGATCTCGTGCATGAGATCACGCACGCGCTGCTCCAGCGCGGCATCAGCGAGGATGGCGGCGGTATCGATGCCTCCGGCGGCGATCGAGAGGCCGTTGAAAGGGATGTTCCAAACGAGCTTCTTCCAGCGTGCGGCGGCGAGACTGGGCTCGACGAGGCATTCGATCTTCGCGCCCCGAAGCATCTCCGCGATGGCCTGCGTGCGAGGCTGTGGCGAGCGGGTGTGCTCGCCCAGACTGATCCGCCCCTGGGCAATGTGCAGGATCTGACCCGGAGCTGTGCGATTGATACAGACGAAGCACAGCCCGCCCAGCACGCGCTCCACGCCAAAATGCTGGGCGAGGAACTCTTCATTGCCGAGGCCGTTTTGCAGCGTCAGCAGCGCGGTGTGCTCGTGCAGCAGCGGCGGCAGGATTTCCAGCAAGGAAGCATTCGAGGTGGCTTTCAGCGCGATGATGACGAGATCACAGGGGCCGATCTCCTCGGCACTGCGGTAGGCTTTCACCTGCAAATGCGCATCTCCCAGCGGGCTGGTGAGGTGCAGGCCGTCTCGCTTCACGGCATCAAAGTCGGAGCGCATGAGAAAATGCACGTCATGCCCGTGTTCAGCGAGCCGACCGCCATAGTAGCAGCCGACGGCACCAGAGCCGACGATGGCGACGCGAACTATGCGCATGACAAATCAGGCAATCAGCGGTCCGACAACCGGCTGCTTCAGCGCTTCGATCACGGTGGCGACGAGGTCATCAGCCGAAACCATGGTCTGCTCGCGGCTGATGAGGTTTTTCATCTGCACCTGAGGATACTCGGCACCGAAGACGAGGGCGAAGCGGGCTTTTTGGTTCTCGGCGGCCTGGAACTGCTTGCCGACCTTTTGGGCAGACATGCTGAAGTCGATCCGGACACCGGCACCACGCAGGGCCTGCACGGCGGCAAGCACGGGAGCACGCTGGGCTTCATCGGCCACGACGATGTAGGCATCGACGCCGATCTGGGAGTTCAGATACTCGGTGATGCCAAACTGGGCGCCGGGTGTCTTGGAAAGCAGGATGCCGAGCACGACATCACCCATGGCGTAGCCAGCAGCGGGCATATCCACGCTGCCATCGCTCATCAGGGCGCAGAGTTTGTCGTAGCGGCCACCGCCTGCCACGGCACGCAGGCCATGCTTGAGATCGAAGACCTCAAAAACCGTGCCCGTGTAGTAGGCTAGGCCACGGACGATGCTCGCGTCGATGCGCACGTATTTCCAGAGACCGCGAGCTTCCAGATCCGCACGCAGGGCGGCAAAGGCCGGGTGGTTTTCATCCGCTTTTGCCATGAAAGCGCGGACGTCTTCGTGGCTCAGGCCGATGTTGGAAAGCTTCTCCGCAGTGTCTTCGGGTTTCGCACGCTCGATTTTGTCGATGATCTGAAGGAAGGTGCCAGTGTGCTCCTCGGGCACAGCTTTCTCCGTGAGATACTGGGTCCAGATCTGGCGGTTGCTGAGACGCACGGCGAAGTCCTCGGCGCTGATGCCAAAGGCGAGCATGACATCCACCGCTAGGGCGATCAGCTCGGCATCACTGCCAGTGCTGGCATCGCCCAAGATGTCGGCATTGAACTGGATGAACTCGCGGGAGCGGCCTTCCTGCGGCTCCTCGTAGCGGAAGCAGGGTCCGATTTGGAACCACTTCATCGGCTTCTTGTAGTCGCGCTGGCGGGTGGTGGCCATGCGGGCGAGCGATGGCGTCACTTCGGGGCGCAGGGAGATATCGCGGTCGGCCTTGTCTTTGAAGCAGTAGAGCTGGCTGGTGATTTCATCGCCGCTCTTCTTTTTGTAGAGGTCGGTGCTCTCGACGAGCGGCCCCTCATATTCCACGAAGCCGTAGCGACGTGCGACCGAGCGCCAGGTGTCGAAGATATAATTGCGCAGAGCGCAGTCCTCGGGGAAGAAGTCGCGAAAGCCTTTAACGGTGCGGAAGGTAGCCATGATCGTGGGGGGCGCGACTCATGCCCGCCAGAAAGGGGAGATCAACGGGAAAAGATGCTGGCGAGAGCCTGAGTCTGCCTGGGCTGGCAGAGAAAATGATCCGGGCCGTGTAACAGCAGTCAGTGCGGGGATTAGTTCACCCATGAGAGCGTGAGATCGCTCGCATCCCCCCATGAAACCCACCCACATCCCCCTGCTCGGGCTCTGCCTGCTCAGCACCTTCATTTCAAAAGCACAGGCGTTATTCCCGGCTGGCGAGGACAACTTCGCCAACGCGCCTCTAGTCACGACTCAAAACGATGTATCGAGTAACACCAGTCTCTTGCTTGCTACCAAGGAGTCTGGAGAGCCTGGGCACCACCCTGGAGAGTATGATGGGGCGGCTAAGTCTGTCTGGTGGAAGTGGACGCCCACTGAGTCGGGCTTTTGCTTCGTGGACACGATCACGCCTGCGTCTTTTGGTCAGCCAGTTAAAGACACCGTGATCTGCGTTTACAGAGGCAGCGCCTTTCCGCTGACCCGTGTGGCTGACAATGACAATCACAGCACCGAAGACTTCGCGGCCAATGCCTATCAATCCAAAGTCTGTTTCTATGCCATGGCGGGCACGCCTTACAGCATCGCGGTCGATGGAGCCTATGAAGGCACTGTCATGCCCAACCTTCAGCAGACGCAACTGCGTCTGCGCCAGATCCCTGCCCGAGGTGTCACACGCCGAATGGTCTGGTTGATGCGTTCGGAGTTGGATGGTGCTGGCAGCCTCAGCATGACCACGACGGCGAGCGGCAGTTACACAGCATCGTTTCAGCGGGGAGCGGTGAAGTATCCCTTCGCGGGTGTGTTTGATCGCGATGGCACCACCGTGAGATCGGTGTATCCGGTCGGACCAAAAGGAACTCCACCGTTGCCGCCCATCACCCTGCGAATCGATGGCGCAGGTGCAGGACGCTACTCGCTGGAGACAGAAACCTTCACCGTCGGTGGAGAGTTTCCTCGGCAGATGGTTTACAGCAAAACGGTGCTGAATCCGATGGTCGGCATCTACAACATGGGCGGTCTGCACGCGACGCATGATTACCACGAGCGCGGCTGGATGCAGGCGACGGTCACTGCCACAGGTGCCGTGAACTTTGCAGGCACGGGTCCAGACGGCTCCAAGTTCACCGTGGGCAGCTTCATTCATGAAGTCGGCGGCAGCAGCACCGACTTCTCCATCCCTGCGTTCTCGCCACTGCATGGGAACAAAGGCTTCGTCCATTTCCCCGGAAGGGCGACGCTGGTGACGAATGTCTCGAATGATCCGCAGATCTCCGCGAACTGCTGGTATCAGCGCCCCGCAGTCACCACGCAGCCCTTTTACCGCTACGGCTACCTGAACACCTTCGAGCTGAAAGGGAAGCGTTACACAAAGCCCGCGCTGAATGCACGTGCGCAGGGCTTCCTCGACACGACTGGCAATGGTGAGCTGCGCATCCGTGGCAGCACGGGCGAGATGGTGGACCCCATCAATGAACCCCTCAGTCTGAGCACGGCGAACAAGATCACTTTTGCAAACCCGCTGCCACGAAAGCTGAGCCTGTCGGTCAACCCCGCCAATGGCCTCGTCACGGGCAGCATCACCACCACGGATACCATCGAAGGCGTGACCAAGGCCCGCGTGCGCAAGCTCCAGGGAATCATCTACCGCGAAGGACCCAACGTCTGGATGCGCGGTCATGCCACCGGCGTCACGAAGAACCTCTTCATGGAAGTGGTGTACACCTTTTAATCCCTGAAAATGCTCATGAAAAAAGCCATCATCACCTCGCTGCTCGTCGCAGCCTCTTTTCTGCCGAAGGCGGCCCTGGCCAACTTCCCGGCTGGTGCCAACAACATCGCCTCTGCACCCGACGCCTTGCTGTCCCAGTTAACCTCCAACGTCACCGACCTCTCCGGTTTCAACTATGAAGCTGGCGAAACAACCCATCACTTCAATTACCCTGGCAACGCTGGCAACCGCAGTGCCTGGTGGAAGTGGACGCCCACGGAGAGCGGCTTCTGCACCATCGACACGGTCCACAGCGGACTCTATGGCGGAGCCAATGCGTTGCGGGACACGACGGTGGCCATTTACAAGCTCACCAATCCCGCAGCCGCTGTCTCGGTGACCAACCTGACCCCGCTGGCCTCGAACAACAACTACGGGAACTACTTCTACAGCAACGATTACACCTTCTCCAAAGCGACCTTCTATGCCGCAACGGGGACGACCTACTACATCGCTGCGGATGGCGGCTACAATGGAGCTGTGACCAGCACCTCGAAGCTCGTGAGCATCCGTCTGCGTCAGGTCCCGGCGGTGGCTCACACGCGTCGTGGGCTTTGGTCATTGGCAGGTCATATCCTGGGCAAGCGTGGGTCCATGGTGCTCACGCTCACCAGCACGGGCTCCTACAGTGCCGTATTGATGGTAGGCACTGCCAAATACACGCTGGCAGGACAGCTCGACACCGACGGCACCACGGTGCGCTCCATCCCGCGCCCTGTCGCGGCAGGGGCGACACCACTGACTCCCATCACCGTGATGATCGATGCCAGTCAGGAGGCCTACCTTGAAGTGCAGATGGATGGAGACAGCTCCCGCGAACAACTTTACCGCCAGTCGGTCTTCACAAAGACCAGCCCCTCGGTGCTCGCAGCCACCTACAACATCGCGAATCCGGATAGCGGCGGCAGTGGCGAAAGTGCGCGCGGTTACCTCCGCAGCACCATCTCACCCACTGGAGCAGTCACCATGGTCGGCGTGGCCTATGACGGCACCAGTGTCACGGGGAGCTCTGCCATCTGCCAGCAAATCGGTCGCCCAGATGAAAGCTACGCCCCCGCTTTTGTTCCTGGCTACAGCAACAAAGGATGCATCGTTTATGACAACTACATCGAGACCGCCAGCAGCGCCGCCTTGCACCGATTCAGCTGTAACATGGACATCCTCCGACCAGCGCCCACCTCGCCGACGACCGTGTTTTATCCCACAGGCATCCAGGGCGGAGATTCCATGGAAGGACTGCCTTATGTGAAACCCGCCGTCGGTGCCCGCATTCTCAATTTGCTGACTGGGACCGGTGGACTCGGCATCCTCACGATTCACGACTACGCTGGTGAACTCGCCTCTCCGATTCAGGAGGGCTTCAATCTGTCCACAGCGAACAAGTGCACCTTTATTTCGCCTCTGCGGAAACCTTCTCTGACCATCAATACGACCACAGGCATCGTCACTGGCAGCATCACCACGACCGACACGATCCTCGGCGTGACCAAACCGCGTGTGCGTAAACTCGTCGGCCTCGTCTTCAGCGATCAATACACGCCAGGTCTCAGCTATCTCGTAGGACACGCCACAGGTGTGACCAAAAACCTCATGTTCGAAGTCGTGCCTGATTCGGTCGCGCCCTGATTTTGATTTAGCGACTGATGCTCGCTCCCAGAATGGAGGACGCCTTGTGTGTCCTCCATTTTTCATGTTCATCGCCTATGTCACCGCTGGCAAAAACCACCACTCTGACCACTATGACAGACAAATCCATGCCACCCGAACCCATCTACTCCGACGCCGAGGTCGCCGCCGTATTTGAGGACGTCCTGAGGCGTGGTGATGAAGATTCGGCGGCTGAGTTTGATCAGGTCGGACCTTATGAGCTGGTGCAAAAGATAGGCGAGGGTGGCTTCGGTGTCGTCTGGCTCGCCGAGCAAAGTGAACCCATCCGGCGCGAGGTCGCGATCAAGCTTATCAAGCCCGGCATCGACTCCGAAGAAGTGCTGGCCCGCTTTCAGCGAGAACAACAGTTGCTCGCACGGCTGGATCATCCGGGCATCGCTCGTGTGTATGATGTCGGACTCACGCCGGAGGATCGGCCCTACATTGTCATGGAGCTTGTGAATGGGCTGCCCATCACCAGCTATTGCCGACAGCACGAACTCAGCCTGGAGGCACGCATCGCGCTCTTTCGCCAAGTCTGTGCAGCGCTGCAACACGCGCATGAAAAGGCCGTCATTCATCGTGACTTGAAGCCAACCAACATTCTCGTCACGGAGATAGATGGACGGCCACAGCCAAAGATCATCGACTTCGGCATCGCCAAGGCGCTGAGTCATGAGGGCCACCCAGATCTAAGCTGGATGACACGCCATCGCCGTCTCATCGGCACACCCGCCTACATGAGCCCGGAGCAGACCACGCCTGGCAGCAGTGCGGATGCTCGCTCAGACTTGTATGCCCTCGGCGCATTGCTTTATGAGCTGATCGCAGATCGGCCACCCTTCGCCACGGAGATGCCACTTGTGGAAATGCTGCGTCACATCCGCGAGGTCGAGCCCGTGCGGCCAACCGTGACAGGCAGTGATTTGGATTGGATCACGCTGCGTTGTTTGGAGAAGGATCGCGAGCGCCGCTATGCCAGTGCAGAAGCGCTGGAAGAAGACCTCCGCCGCTGGCAGGAAGGCCGCCCGGTGAGCGCACGCCCACCGACTCGGCTTTATCTCCTGAGTCGCTGGCTGCGGAGGAATCGCACCCTCGCGGCGAATGCGGCACTGGTGGCCATTTCTCTGCTGATCGGTGCCGGAGTCGCGCTCTGGCAGATGCTGGAGGCTCAGCGTCAGCAGCGTCAGGCACAGGCGGTGGAGTCAGCACTCATCACGGCCATGCATCGCTCCATCTCCACGCGTCTCGGCCATGCGCCCAGAGCCTATGACCTCGCCAAAGATGTGCTCCTTCAGATCAAAGCGGGCACCTTTCCCGTATCGGTGGAAACGCTGCGTGAGATCCTCACCCACGGCAGCGCCGCCGCGGCAGCAGCGGGTGATCGTGAGATGACAAACTGGGCACGAGAGGAGCTGAAGCGTCTCGATGGAAAGGAGGGGCGATGACTTCGAAACCCATGTCGCCAGGAGATCGCATCGGCCCTTATGAACTCATCACGCTGCTTGGCGAAGGTGGCTTTGCCCGTGTCTGGCAGGCTCGGCAGATCGAGCCAATCACTCGCGAGGTCGCGCTGAAGATCCTCAAGCCCGGCATGGACAGCGCGGAGGTGCTGAAGCGATTCCAGATCGAGCAGGAGTCACTCGCTCAGATGGATCATCCGGGCATCGCCCGCGTGCTGGATGTCGGCCGCAGCGAGTCAGGGCAGCCGTTTATCGCCATGGAACTGGTCGCCGGAGGTGAGCCGATCACGCTCTTCTGCCAGAGGCAGGGTTTGAAGTTCACTGAGCGACTGGAGCTATTCATTCAGCTCTGCGCTGCCATCCAACACGCGCATCAGCAGGGCGTCATCCATCGTGACTTAAAGCCCGGCAATGTGCTGGTCGCCCACGGTCAGGTGAAGGTGATCGACTTTGGCATTGCCAAAGCCAGCTCGCGAGACCTCAGCTTGACCCAGTCCAGCGTGCTCGGCACAAGCGGCTACATGAGTCCCGAGCAGGTGAATGACCCGCAGGATGTGGACACACGCACGGATGTCTATGCTCTCGGCGTGCTCTTGCGCGAGCTCACGGACTCACTGCCCTCCGCGCGTGATCTCGTGTGGATCATCCGCCGCTGCCTGGAGGAGGATCGCTCACGCCGATACGCCAGCGCGGCTTCTCTGGCAGAGGACGTGCGGCGCTATCTCGATCATCGCCCCATCACCGCCCGCCCCCCGAGTGTGAGCTACCTCACGGCACAGTTGGTCCGGCGACACCGTGCCCTCACGGTAGCAGCGCTGCTCGCCGTGATCAGCCTCGCCTCAGGAATCGGCATCGCCTTGCATCAGGCCAAACTCGCCCGCACTCAGCAGCGGCAGTCCGAAGCCATGACGGAGGTGCTGGTGAGCAGTTGGCAAAGCACCACGACCGACCAGCGCAAGAACCCCACGCTCATCACCATGCTGCGCAGTGTGAAGGAGAAGGTCAGTGCCAAAGACTTCGCCGGGCGACCCGAAGCACGCTGCCGACTGCTGCTGGAGGTCAGTGAAGCCGCTGGCTTGCAGTTTGACTACCAGCTCGCTTACGAGGCCGCCCGCCATGCTGAAACCCTGATCCGCGAGCATCCCAGCATCGACCGAAGCGTGCAAGTGAATGCTCTGATGTGCCTCGGCAATGCCGTCATGCATCACGAGAGCGCCGCCAAGGCCATCCCGGCATTGCGTCGCGCCTGGGAATTCAACGCCGAGGTCTCGGGCCCCCTCACAGCCACCACGCTCACCGCCCAACGCACGCTCGGCGGAGCCTTGGTCACCGCCAAAGATCCCGCCGCCGCCGATACACTGCGCGACATGCTGAGCAAAGGCCGTGCTCAGAAGCTGCCTGTCGATCATTTCGACATGCTCACCGCCAACCTTGATCTCGCCACGATCACCTTTCACGAAGGTCGGCACGACGAAGCACTGAAGCTCATGGATCAAACACTGGCCGATGCCCGCAGCGGCGGTGCCATGAAGCGCAACCTCATCGTCCGCATTCTCCTCAGACGCGGCGTCTTGCTCGCCAACGTCGGCCGTCATGCCGACGCCATCCCCGCCTATGAAGCCGCCGAAGAAGAAGCCAGGAAGGCCAGCATCCCCGACACCGCCATGGTCATCCTGCTGCGCTATGACCGCGCCCTCAGCCTGCTCGGCACTGGCAAAACCGCCGAGGCCGCAGATCTCATGCAGGCCGTCTTTGATGAGCAGATCCGCTACTACGGCATCACCAAGCGCCAGCCGCGAAACACCGCCGTGTATCTTGCCTCCGCCTATGTCGAGCTGAAGCGCTGGGAGTCCTTGGAGCTTCTTCTGGATCGCGTGTTCGACAGTGTCTCGCCCACTCTTCACTATCCATTTCACGACAAGCACGTCACCGCGCTCGCGAGTCACTTCGAGCAGTCAGGCGACACAGCCAAAGCCGACGAATGGCGTGCGCGATTCTCACAAAACCGCACGCCGCAGGCTAAGAAGTAGTGTCTGAAGTCAGCACGCGCAGCAGATAGGCGATCTCGGCATCCGCTTCAGCCGGATCATTCACCACACGCTCCACCTCGATCCGCACGAGCTCACGAAAGCGCGTGCGTAGCCGGCTCAGGCAGGTGCGAGCAGCCCCGTCAGCCATGCCAAAGCGCGTGCGCAGCTCCGCAAATACAGCCTCTCTACCCGAAGGATCGAGCAGCAGCGGGCGCATCAGGGCGAAGCGATCCGTCGTTCCCTGAGCCTCCTGCTCACCAGCAAGTACATCCATGGAGATCTGGATCAGCGTGCGCGCCCACTGCCGATCAAAGGCATGAGTGGCGCTATCCTCCACGAGCATGCTTTCCGTGTGCGAATGCTCAGCACTCTCCAGGCTCACGTGTTCGATGTCGTTCCCACGCTTTTCACGGCTCGCGTTCCGATGCGTGACATGGATGAAGTTCCTCAGCGATACCAACATGAAGCTCCTGAAGCGTCCCAAGTTCGGATTGGCCCGGGCGGGCAGATTCTTCTCCAGCAAATGCTGAAAAAACGACTGCGTCACATCCTGCGCATCATGCTCCTTCAGCCCAAACCCACGCACATAAGCCAGCAGCGGCGGTTGATAGCGGCGGCAAAGATGCTCGAGAGCATTCACACTATTAGAACTGTCCCGTTCTCCAGCTTGAAGGATTTGAGTCCATTGGGTGGTTTGAAATTGGGCGATCATGGATGGCCGAAGTCAGCAGAGCATCTGTATTTACAAAGCGAGGACACTTTCACAATCAGGCATATCGCTCTCGGGCGAGATTGTGTGCTCAGTCGCTGTCTTGATTCTCCAGGTATCCGTGGCATCGGAATCGGCGTTTCTTTTTCCTCCTTCATGCTCACTGACCTCCTGCTCCGCGACTTCCGCTGCTTTGCGGAATGCCGTGTGGTGCTGCACCCGGAGACGACGATCTTCATCGGGCGGAATGCGCAGGGGAAGACTTCACTCATGGAGGCGGCGTGCGTGCTGCTGCGGCTGCAATCACCGCGCACGAGCCAGCGCGGTGAGATGATCCGACTTGGGGCGACGACGATGCTGGTGGAGGGCACGCTGGATGGGAAAAGGCTGCGCTGTGCGCAGTCCGCCACGGCTAGGCGGTTGGCGATGGATGGGGCGGTGTGTGGCAAGTCGGGCGATTACCTGAGCAGCAGCGGGCTGGTGGTGTGGATGGATCATCGCGATATGAATCTGCTGCGCGGTGGGGCGGAGCATCGGCGGCGCTACCTGGACTTCGCGGCGAGTCAGATCTTCCCGGACTATCTGAAGGCTCTGCGTGGCTACGAGAGGGCGGTGCGCGGGCGCAATCATGTGCTGAAGCGCGATGCAGTGATCCAGTGGCGGCAGGCGGATGCCTTTGCGCGGGTGATGGATGACTTTGCCCAGGTGCTGCGGTCGCGACGGGCGGACTTGATCGAATCCCTGAAGCCGCATGTGGCGAGTGTTCACCACGATCTGAGCACGGGGGCTGAGCGGGTGGAGATGGCCTACGAGCCTGGTTTTACCGGAGAAAATCTGGCCGAGGAGCTGGCTGCGCGACGTGATGAGGAAGCCCGCAACCGGCAGACAGCGGCGGGGCCGCATCGGGATGATGTGACGCTCACGTTGAATGGTCTGGATGCCTCCACCTATGCCTCGGAAGGTCAGCAACGCAGCGTGGCGCTGGCGATGAAGGTGGCCCAGGCTCGTGTGCTGGAGGCGGCGGCTGGCAAACCACCCCTGCTGCTGCTGGACGATGTCTTCGGCGAGCTGGATGCGCATCGGCGGCGTGCTTTGCTGAGCCTGCTGCCTGCGGGCACGCAGAAGATCATCACGACGACGACCCTGGACTGGGCACGCGATGAGGTGCTCGTGGGCACGGTGTATCAGGTCGAGGGTGCTACTGTCTCACCAACTGCCGCCGATGTCGGGGGCGTGTGAGACATCGCGGAGGTAGCGGTAGCCTTCGACGCGCTCTTGATCGTGGGGCGGGATCAGCGGGATGAGTTCGCGGGCGTATTCGCCGCCTTCGATGTCTTCGAGTTCATCGAGCCGGGCAAGGCACTCGGCATCGACTTCCCAGATTTCGCCGTGAATGGAGATGCCGTCGCGTTCATCGAGCACCATGCCGGGATAGCCGCCGAGGTCGTGCAGGCGATAGCGCGGCTGGGTCATGGCCATGCTCACAAATTGCTGGCCGCGCAGGTAGCCGTGGTTGGAGTGTCCCCGTTTCAGGGTGCCATAGACGAAGATGAGCATGGGGAAGTTCTCAGTTCTCGGTTCACTGTTAAAGCAGGTCGTCGCGGTCGGAGAGCCATTGGGGAAGGGAGAAACGTTTGGCGGTGAGTTCTTCGGCGCGGGATTGGATGGCGGCGGGCATGTCGTGGGTGATGAGCACTTCCTTCGCCAATTCTGCGGCCCACTTGGGCCAGAAGTCGGGGGCGATGCTGACCTGCTGGACGCTGCCTTGATGGAGGAAACCGAGCTTGCCGCGCCGCTGCCCGGCACCGGCGACTTTGACCTTGCCACGGATCACGTCATGCAAAGCTGGGGCCACGAAGCAAAACGGCCCCTCGATCAAATCCTCCTGCATGGCGAGGCGGCAGCCTTTTTGCCCATGCTTCGCCAGCGACTCGGCGAGCGAGCCATGGATGCGACGATAACTCTCCACCGCCGGTGTTTCCGCCCAGGGATGGCTGGCGGGCACGATGACCGAGTAGGTGTAATCGCCGCTGTGCATCACCACGCCTCCGCCAGTCCAGCGTCGCACGATGGGCCACGCGGGCAGGCCTTCCAGCTTCGCTAGATTTTGCGCGTAGCCGATGGTGACCGTCGGCTGATCCCAGGTGTAAACCCGCAGCACTGGCACCGCGCTCTGCTCCAGCCAGGCCTGATCCACCGCCATGTTCATCGGCCCCGCATGGGTGCCATCGAGGTGGAGGAGGAGCTTTTCAAAAAAGGGAGTGCCGAAGGTCACGGGGCTAGTTTGGCCGTGATCGCTGCCATTGGCAAATGACCACGATCACGCCCCTCTCGGCAGCACCTCGACCACATCGGCCAGCACGCGGCCGGAGCCGTGGCGGAGTTCGTTGCAGCGGCCGAAGAGGATCTGGCCGCTGGTGGCGCCGAGCAGCTCAGCGAGGCGCTGATCGACGGCGATGCGGAAGTAGCCGCGCGGGTGGCTGCTGTGGGGGACTTCGTAGCGCTCGAGGATGGCACCAAAGGGGACGCGACCTTCGAGGACGAGCTTTTGCGCCTCCTCGGGCAGGAGATCAAGATGGATGCCGATGGCTCCGAACTCGATCGGCTTCCCATCGCTACGGCGATGCAGCACGGAGGCGCGGACGAGGTAGTTTCCGATGCGCGCACGAGCGGCAACGTCGAGGTCGATGTCGCAGCCGTGGAAGTCGCGCAGGTGCGGTGTCATGTCGCGGTCATGGGCCAGCAGGTGGCGCTCGTGATCGGGGAGTTCCTCCGCCTGGACAAAGGTCACACGCGGGCGCGTGCTGCCGATGCCATAGAAGAAAATGATGGGTGCCAGGATGTCCTCATCCTGTCTGGGGGCCGATTGAGTCGGCGCTTCAAGTGTAGCGAGCATACTGGCGATGCTGGGGCAGGAAGAAGTCGTGCAGCAAGCGGTCCACCTGGAGCAGTCCGTCGCGGCTGAGAGTGAGTGAAGTGTCCGTCAAGGTGGCGAAACCTTCTGCGGCGAGGTTTTCGAGCTGTGGGGCAAAGAACTGCCGTGGGTTCACACCAAACTTGTTTTGATAATAGGCGAACTCGCTGTGGCCGAGCTTCACCTTCAGGATGAACTCACGCACAAATCGCTCTTCGTGACTGGTCTCGTAAGCGCGGAAGATGGGCAGTTTGCCCGCATCGATGGCCTGCATGTAGGGGCCGACATCGGACTGATTTTGATAATGCACGCCGCCGAGGTGACCAAAGGAAGCCACGCCGCAGCTCAGGAGATCGGAGCCTTCCCAGAGGGCATCGCGATAGACAAACTTGATGCGCTCTGGGTCCTTTACCACGGTGTAGGCACTGGTGACGGTGTAGCCGGCTTTGACGAATTCATCGAAGGCGTAGCTGACCCAGCGGCGCTTCGTCGGCCAGTCGGCGACGGGCGCGGTGACTTTGCCCTCGGCCTTCATCTGCTGATACATGGTCGTGTTGTAGGGCACTTCCATCTGGTAGATCGTCACGGCGTCGGGGCCGAGGTCGATGGCTTTTTGCACGGTGACCTTCCAGTTTTCCTCGGTCTCGTTCATCATCCCGGCGATGAGGTCGATATTGATGTGCTCAAAGCCGAGCGTGCGGGCGAAGTGATAGGCTTTGTCGATCTCGCCGCTGCGATGAGCTCGGCCGTTGGACTCCAGGATATGGTCGTCGAAGTTCTCCACGCCGAGGCTGAGACGGGTGACGCCGACTTCGCGAATGCCGGTGAGTTTCACCTCATTCAGCGTGCCGGGTTCGGCCTCGAAGGCCACCTCCGCCGCGCCATCCCAGCTCACGAGATCCTTCATGCGGCTGGTGAGATCGCGGAGCTGCGGCACACTCAGGTAGCTCGGAGTGCCGCCGCCGAAATAGACGAAGTGCGCCTTTCTCCCAGAGATGTAGGGCGTCTGCGCGTAGCGCTCCATCTCGCGCATTCCGGCGTCAATGTAGGCTTTGATCTCGCTGGCGTTCTTGTCGGTATAGACCTTGAAGTAGCAGAAGTGGCAGCGCTTCCGGCAGAAGGGGATGTGGAAGTAGATGCCGAGCGGGATGTCCGTGGGCGCGGGGCGCTGCATCACGGCTTCGACCACGGGCACCTGATCCGGCTTCCAGAAGGAAAAGGGCGGGTAGTTCGAGACGAAGTAGTTTCCGGCCTCGGTGTTTTCGGGCGGCTTGGCCGTGGCTGGTGGGGGGGCTTCCAGGGTGGTGGACATGACAAAAAGGGGAACGTGGGGGCGAGTGTAGTTCTGCCGGAAAAAACCGCCAGGGGCGATGTGAGACGCAACTAAGCCAAGATCGTTCGCAGAAACTCCCCATCGCGGAAGCGGGCATTCGTCCCCTGGCGCACGATGACGAGCTCCAGCGAGGGCACCGCATACAGCCGCTGATAGCCGCTGCCGATGCAGGCGATGAGATCCTGCGGGGCATCTTTACCGATGCAGACGCGACTCCAGGACTGCTTGTCCCAATCGACATCCAGTTGGTCTTCGATGTCGATCTCGCGGGGCGATTCCTTCCCAGCGGCGCGATTATTCCAAAAGCCGAAGCTGTAGGCCGCGTTCGCGTTGGAGCCTTCGAGCAAGGTGCGGAAGGACTCGGGCTTCAGGATCGGATCACTCTCGTTCAGCAGGCATTCGCCGAGCTTTGCCCACTGGTTGGCACTCATCAGGAACCCAGCGGCCAGCAGCGGATTGCCCGCCGCATCGGGAATGTAGCGCTGAGGTCCGAGGCCGAGAGGCTTCAAAATACGCCGCTCCAGATAACGCGTGGGAGATTCCTTCCGCTTCTTCTTGGCCAGCTTCCGCTTCAGCAGCTCGTGGTAGACCTGAAGCTGGCTGGGGCCATAAATGAAGGACTTTCCCGGCGTGGCGACCATCGGGCGCTTCATCGCCATGAGATTGCGATCTTTGAGGCCATCCTCGTGGATCGCGAGGCCGCGTTCCAGCCCACCGGTGAAGTCGAGCAGCATCTCGACCGTGACTTTGCTCCGGCGTGTATCGTCCCGCCATTCGGAGATCGTGTCGGCGACCTTCTCCTCCAGCGTGATCAGGTCATCCTCCACCGCCGCCATGGCCGCGAGTCCCCAGAAGCCCTTCGTGCCACTGTAGATCCGCTGCGGCTGGCCGCGCTTGCCGCCGTTCGGGTAGCTTTCGTGGATCACCCGCCCGCTTTGCCTCACGAGCAGCGCCGTGCTTTTGCGCTCGGCGCAATACTTCGCCGCCGCCTCCAAACGAGCGCTGCTGATGGCGACGGGCTCTGTTTTCCGAGCCCAGGCAGGAAGCGCCAAGCCCGCACCGCCGAGACCGATCCACGCGAGCAGATGTCGGCGGGTCTTGAGCTTGTCGATCGTCCCGCGCATCTGGCGTTCGGCATCTTCGCACATGCTTTTCAGCATCTCTGGGCTTAGCCAGTCCGCGCCAAAGGCAGCCACCGTCTCGCGCACGAGTCCATCCGCCGAGGCCACGCGCATGGGTCGTTCTTTGGCGTATCGGGCAGCGAGCTTCTCGATGAGGTCATCTGCCGTGTGGCCGGCATCCGCATAGATGACTTGGAGTCCATCGGGTTCGCGTTCCTCCGTGATCTTCGCCGTCGTGCCATCAAAGACGACCACCACTTGCGTGCCCGTCATGTCCTGGAGATGCCGGAGCCGTTGGATCAGCTCCGCGCGGGCGATAGGCCGCTTGCTGGCGCTGCGCATGTGGCGAGCGAGTTCCGGCCAGGCGTGCATGACGTTGTGACCGTCCACGAGGAGATAGGAGGGCGTGGTGGACATGGCGGGAGGAGTGACCGGGGGGGGCAGTTCACTGTGCTCAGATTTGGCAGAAGCCAATGGAGAGTTTTTCACCTTGGAGACTTGTTTCACTCATAGCCCTCACCGCGTTTTTGGTGAGGCTAATTGGACATGCATCGATCCTTTCAACCTTGGCCGTGCCCACTTGGCACAAGCCGTGCTTGAAACAGCAATGTGGAACAACCAACCCGCATCATCCCGCTAAACCCAAATCGTCCCTCGCAAGAACCCTCGAATGTCATTCGCATGGAGCCAGATCCAGGACTCATCAAGCTCGAGACAGCTTCTGGACGCGATGTCGTTTCTGGCGGTGACTCGGAGTCTGCCCAGAGGTTTGCCAGCGAAGTGAAATATGTCACCTACTTCGGACAGCGTCTGGCTGAGACCCTGGGCATGAGGAAGCTCACCCTGGGGATCGTGGAGGATCGCGAGGGGCAGACGGCCTTCCGCTCCTCCTCCACTGGCTGGCATGGCGCGGTGTCCAGCAACCGGCGCGGTCTCTGGCAGGTTCGTGAATCCCTCCAGCGCAGCTAATCCAGCCCGGTCATGACTCCGAACACGCTCATTGCCGCTGCGGCCTCCCTTCAACGTCTCGACGGCGTGGCAGGGGTGATCCTTTTCAAAGGAAAGAACACTGTACACAAGCAGATGCCTTTCTCCGACGGTCGCTCGCTGGACCTCCAGGCTATCATCGGTCAGATGGTGGATGGCTACCGTCAGGTGCGGCGAAAAATGCGCCAGATCTATCTGGAGTTTGATGGTGGTACGCTGCTCATCGTCATCCAGGATGAAAGCGTCCTGGTGCTGCTGCTCACCGCTCGGGCAGATGCAGATCTCGTGGCGAGTGCTGCGGCAGTCCTACTGAACGACCAGGCTCTAGCGCTTGCACAGCTCTCAAATGAGATGAGTGCGGCAACGCTCAAGACATCGGATGGCATCGAGGAACTCGTGGTGACGAGTCCGCGACGTCTCCAGGAAATGACCGACAAAGCGGAGCCCGTGGTGAACAACTGGGGCCAGATCCGCAAGCAGCTCGAAGGCATTCTCGGCAAGGTCATGGGACGGGCACAGCTCTCCATGATGATCGACCGCACTTTGGTGAAGCGAGGCACGCCTGATCCTTACAGCCTGCCAGGCGCCGAGGTCCGCAAGCTTGCCGTGGCCCTCGTCGATCAGGTGCCGAACAGCAGCAAGCGTCAGGCTTTGATGAGCGAACTCGAAACTGTTCTGGCCGACCACCGGCTCTAATTTCCCCATGAAACGAATCACCTTCACCGCCGCGATTGCGGCCCTCCTGATTTCCAGTGCTGCACACGCGCAAACGCCCGAAGCTCCGCCATCTGCTCTTTCCAATGGGGTTCCTGATAACAAGCTGGAAAAGAAGCTCGATGGCATCCTCGGCAAGATCGAGAACAACGAGCGACTCGACAGCAAACTCGACGGCATCATCAACCGTCTCGACTCCAACGACAAAGTCGCGGGCAAGCTCGACAGCATCTTGAGCATCCTCAAAGATCATGAGCAAAAGCTGGAGAAACTGCCCGCCTCAGCTCCCGCACCTGCCGTGGCGGAGGCCGCAGCACCTGCTGCCGCAGCGGCACCTGCGCCCGTGCCTGCACCAGCGAGTGAGATCAGTGAGACTCAGTGGAACATCAACTACGTCTGGATCGTCCTCACGGCAGCGATGGTCTTCTTCATGCAGGCGGGGTTTGTCATGCTGGAGATCGGGGCCTGCCGGGCCAAAAACACGATCAATATCGTGATGAAGTCCTTCCTCGACTTCTGCATTTGCTCCCTCGTCTTCCTGCTCATCGGCTTCTCCTTGATGTTCGGCACCTCCTGGAATGGCGTCGTCGGTGCGGACACATTCTGGCTGTCCAGCTTTCCAGGTGATCACAAGGTCTGGGTCTTCTGGTTCTTTCAGGTGGGCTTCGCGGGCGTCTCCTGCACCATCATGTCGGGTGCCGTGGCAGAGCGCACCAAGTTCCTCGGCTACCTCTTTTATTGCGCCCTTTTCACGGCGTTCATCTATCCCGTGGTCGGCCACTGGGCCTGGGGCAGCTTTGGTGGGGCGTATGGCATCGGCGGTGAAAAGGGCTGGCTGGAGGCTCTCGGTTTCGTGGACTATGCGGGCTCCTCCGTCGTCCATGCCTGCGGTGGTGCCTGTGCGCTGGCGGGCATCCTAGCCGTGGGGCCGCGCCACGGTCGATTTGGCAAAGATGGCGAGTCGCGCCTGATCGCTGGTCATAATATCCCGCTCGTCACGCTCGGTGTTTTGCTGCTGTGGTTCGGCTGGTTTGGATTCAACGCTGGCTCATCACTCAGTGGCAGTTCGGTCATCGGTCGGCTCGTGGTAAATACCACCATCAGTCCCTCGGCGGCAGGCATTGCGGCGATGATCTCCATGTGGTTCATCCAAGGAAAGCCTGATGTGAACATCGCCATGAATGGTGCGCTCGGCGGTGCCGTAGCCATCACGGCCTGCTGTGGCAATGTCAGCCCGGCAGCGGCCATCGTCATCGGTGCCATTGGCGGCATCGTCACCACGATCGCCACCATCGCCCTCGAGCGCTGGCAGATCGATGACGCCGTCGGTGCCGTGCCCGTCCACCTGGCCTGCGGTTGGTGGGGCACTCTGAGTGTCGCCCTGTTTGATGAGAAAGGCTTCAGCATCGAGCGCCTCGGCGTTCAGGCACTCGGAGTCGCCAGCATCAGCCTCTACTCCTTTGTCGCCTGCTACCTCGTCTTCGTGCTCATCAAACTCGTCGTCCGCATCCGCGCCACTGAAGAGGAGCAGATCAACGGCCTCGACTTCACCGAGCACGCAGCCAACGCCTACCCCGACTTCCAGACGACGGAGCAGGCGTGAGACTGGCCGTTCTACTCGAAGTGCAGTTTGCCGATGTCACTCCGTCGCTGCATCCCATCAAAGGTGATCTTCGCCGACTCCGCGTAGGCTTTCTCTCGCGCTTCGGTGCGTGATGCCGCTTGCACGGCCACGGCGAGCACGCGGCCGCCGTTGGATTCAAAGTCGCCCGCTGTGTTTCTGCGGGTGCCGCAGTGGTAAACGCGTGCCCCTTCCACCTGATCGAGTCCGTGGATCACATCGCCGCTGTGCGATGTGGCTGGGTAGCCTGCCGAGGCCGTGATCACGCAGATGCTCCAGCCTTCGGCAAAGTGCAGCAGCTCGGGCTTCAGCAGGCCCTTCGCAGCATGGAAGACATAGTTG
The DNA here is from genome assembly GCF_044378005.1 of Prosthecobacter sp. Classification (GTDB taxonomy): domain Bacteria; phylum Verrucomicrobiota; class Verrucomicrobiia; order Verrucomicrobiales; family Verrucomicrobiaceae; genus Prosthecobacter. The sequence goes on along the minus strand of NZ_JBILYB010000082.1, from coordinate 1,636 downwards.
GCAAAGTCACCGCGCACCATCGGCATCACGGCCTCGGCTTCAGGATCACCAAAGCGGCAGTTGTATTCGATCACCTTCGGGCCATCCGGCGTGAGCATGAGGCCGAAGTAAAGGAAGCCGCGGTAGTTCAGGCCATCCTGGATCAAGCCTTTCACCGTCGGTTGCACGATCTCGCGCTCGATCTGGGCCAGCACCTCGGGTGTCACGATCTCACGGCTCGCCACCGCGCCCATGCCGCCGGTGTTCGGGCCCTGGTCATCATCGCGGATGCGCTTGTAGTCACGGGCGGGCATCAGGATGTGGTATTGATCATCGCAGACGGAGGCAAAGACGGACAGCTCTGGCCCAACGAGGCAGCTTTCCACCACGAGATTCCCCGCACCGAAGATGCGTTTCTCCATCACGTCCGTGATGAAGTCCTCCGCTTCGGCGAGATCGAGGCAGACTGCCACACCTTTACCGGCGGCGAGTCCATCAAACTTCAGCACGATGGGGAACTCGGTGAGTGCTGCGCGCGCCTCCTCGGCGGTGGTGCAGACCGTGTAAGAGGCTGTGGGGATGGTGTGGCGCTTGAGGAAATGTTTCGCAAAAGCCTTCGAGGCTTCGAGCTGCGCGGCCTCTTTCACCGGACCCCAGCAGGGGATGCCAGCCTCGGCGCAGAGATTTGCCAAGCCTTGGTCCTTTACCAGCAGCGCCTCCTCGCCAGCCACGCACAGGTCGATGGCATTGTCCTTCATCCAGGCGATTAGGTCCGGGAGAGTCGGCACATCCACGCGGGTGGCCAGCGAGGCAATCGCATCACTGCCGGGGTGGGCGAAGATTTCGTGCGGTTCCAAAGACTCACTGAGAGCGGTGATGAGGGCGTGCTCGCGGCCGCCTTTGCCTGTGACCAGAATTTTCATGGGCGGCCATTCATAGCGGGCAAAGCAGATGCGCCAATCGCAAATCACACATTGCACACACTTCACCTCCCGCCATACTCGCCCCCCAGCGCCAGCACGCTCCTGTAGCTCAACGGTTAGAGCAGGGGACTCATAATCCAGAGGCTCGGCCTTATGAATTTCCGTGCAATAGACTGTAAATCAATGGTTTGTAATTGTTGTTCGGCCTCTGATTCTCATTAGTCTTTGCCAGAAATTGACAGCAAACGCCAGTTTCCACCGCTTAACTGTCCCCTAACTGGCGACGATCTGAGGCCCGCCAATGCGAGTAAATTTTGCGGCATGAAATCCATTCTGATAGGTCAGCGCGTGGCAGGTTCTCGGTCCCCTCCCCCGGTGCATTTACACTCCTCGATTGCTCCACAGAAAGGGAACCACGCGCCGCCGCTTCGTTCCCTCTGGTTCAAGTGTCGTATGGCCTGCGGTTGCTACTTCCTTTTCTGTTACCGCAGAGCGTGGCCGTGGTGTTCCTGCTTTTGATACTACAGCACTTCGCGCCCTGCCCGTCCGCTGCTTGTGGGCTTTAATCGTTTCCTCCTCCTCCTTTCCCCCGCGCCCGGAGTCATCCGCCTTGCGGGCAATCCGATCAAGCATCCTCGCCCAAAGGCCTTCTCGAGCCCAGAGTCGGTGCCAGCCGTAGATCGTGCGCCAGGGGCCAAACCCCTCCGGCAAGTCACGCCAAGGACCTGCGTTTC
>NZ_JBILYB010000212.1:0-7290 GCF_044378005.1 Prosthecobacter sp. | reverse complement strand
TCATGGGAAGATGGGGCGAGACTGGCAGGAGGCCGCGCGGGCGGCAAGTCAGAACGGCTCGAATGCGGTTTCGTTAGCTGAGATTCCGGCGCTTGGCATTTCACTGGCAGCCGCTAGTCTCGGAATCATGCCACGAGTCATCGCTGCCATTCTTCTTTTGTTCACCGTAGTCACGGCACACGCGGTGGAGTTAGTCTCTGGCCCGAAAGTCACGCAGAGTGAAAGCAGCGCCACCATCGCCTGGCGAACCGATGTGGCCTGCGGCACGCGCGTGAGCTACGGCACGACGGCGGGGAAGCTCGATCAGAAGCTCGAAGGCGTAGTCACCGATGACCACACCGTCACCCTCGGCGGCCTCACCCAGGGCACGACCTATTTCTACCAGGTCGGTAGCGCGCGCCAGCAGCTCGGTGCGGGCAGCTTTACCATGGGCAGCAATGTCAAACCCGCCGGTGCCGTCCCACCCAAAGTGGAGGCACCGAAGTCCATGCTCGAAAAGCTTGTCGATGCCCTCACTCCGGAGGCACCGAAGACGAAACCCGCGCCTACACCATCCACCGCCGCACGAGCACCGCCAGCGCGTGTGAGCTGGGGCTACTGGGAATCTCTCCAGGATCACTACAACCGCCACGGCCCTGATTTCCAAAGCCAGTCACCGGAAGACTACGCCGCCCAAGCTTGGCACTTCCTCCAGCGCGCGAAGGCCGGACAGCTTCAGATGAAGTGGGATGACGCCGATGAAACCCTCCGCGTCTATGATCCGAAGACGCGTGCCTTTGCCGCCTACAATCGCAACGGCACGACGAAGACCTATTTCCGCCCAAACAACCCGAGCTACTGGCAGCGTCAGCCCGGCAAGCTCATCCAGCCCGCGCAACTGCCCTTCAAGTGATGAAAACCACCCATAACTGTCCCGTCTGCGGGTTCGACCACCTGAAGGAAGCCCCCCGCAGCAAGTCTGGCGGCGGCTCCTTCGAGATCTGCCCCGCCTGCGGTTTCCAATTTGGTGTCAGCGATGACGACGATGGCCTTTCCTATGAAGAATGGCGCGAAGACTGGGTCGAGCGCGGCATGGAGTGGACCAGCAAAGGCATCACCCAGCCCCGAGGCTGGAAGCCAGCGACGTTGCTGAAAGCCGTGGTGAAGAAGAAGCCTGCAAAGTGACGGGTCACCCAACCTTCATGCATCGCCTGTTTGTCCTCCTTGGTTTGGCCATCTCGCCAGTGCTCTTGGGCACCGAGACCCTGACATACGAGGGCGCGCTTTATCATCTCTACCGAGTGCCCGCAGCACAGCAGTCGAAGCTGCACCTCCGCTGGTTGGATGGTTCGGGGAAACCGCTGTCAAACTTCGGAGCACTCCAGCAGCAGCTCGAACGTGAGGGGAAAAAGATCGCCTTTGCGACGAATGCAGGAATCTACGAGAGAGGACCAAAGCCGTGCGGCCTCACGATTTGCGATGGCACAGAACTCGTGGCGTTGAACACAGCGAATGGGGAGGGAAACTTCTTCCTGAAGCCGAATGGTGTGTTTTATCTCGATGACAAGGCGGGCCCGGGAATCGTGGAGACGAGCGAATATCCTTCGCTCACCATCCATCCGAGGCTCGCCAATCAATCCGGTCCACTCATCCTGCGAAAAGGCGTGATTCATCCAGCCTTCAATGTGAACTCGCCGAATCTCCGCCAGCGGAGCGCCGTAGGCATCGTGTCAGCGACGAAGGAGATTATCTTCGTCATGAGCGATCGTGAGGACCGTGTGAAAGGGCGTGTGACCTTCCATCAAATGGCGCGTCTATTTCTCCATCTCGGATGCCAGGACGCTCTGTACCTGGATGGCGACATCTCGCAGATGATCACCTCCCCTGCCCAGCGCACGCAGTTCACTCCGAATACCTTCGCGGCGATGTTTGTAGTGATGGATTGAGTTCGTAGTTCGGGCTTCAGCCCGTTCTTCGTGTCACCAGAACGGGCTGAAGCCCGAACTACAAACCCAGCCCCACAGGCAAAGTCCCCTGCCCTGCTCTGCCCGTCAGCTTTTCTCGCTTCGTCATCGTCGCCGAGATGAAGCCGACGAAGATATCGGCGTGCATTTCGATGGGAAGTCGCCACGCATCATCGCTGACCCAGATGGTGGCGGTCTTCACCTTTTTGAAGCTGCCGAGCACGAGCGTCTTGCGGTCGAGTTTACGAATCTGCACATCGAGTTTGATGGTCGGGTAAGTCGTGCCTTCCACTTTGCGATTTTCTCGGCCAACGACGGTGAAGGTCGCGATGTAGGGACGATCAAAAGGCTGCACGACACGCGTGATCGAATCGCCCTGCTTCAGGGGCTGGCTGCGAACGTAAAGGATGGCCGATTGCAGATCATCGGCAGGACCGTAAGGGCAAATGGCTGTGCTCTTTTTCGCCGCGCCACCTTTGGGAGTGAGAAGCGTTTCCGTCAGCACTTTCAGCGACGAAAAGCCGACCTTGTAGGCCACGGTCTCGCTCGTATCCGTCTCGGAGTGATTCAAATAAACGGCCCTCAGCGGCCCACGCTCCATCACGGAGGTCATCACACAGTCGTAGCTCCACAGCGACCGCGCGAAGCCGGAGGTGCCCGCCTCCGCGCGCGCGACTTGATACCCGCCCGCCTCCTGCATCACCACCTTCGCCGAGCCGGCGGAGACGAGATTGTTCCAGCTTAAATCATAGACGACACGGCAGGGCGCGAGCGGTGCGAAGGAGCCTGGGGCAGACTTCGTGAGCGAACTCGCCCACGCCGGGGCTGCGGACGTCTTTGCCTGAGCCAGGAGCATGGCGGGCATCAAGAGCAGAAGCGGGAGAAGTTTCATGAGAGGGCGTAGCACAGACGCGCGGCGCTGGCATGGGTTCAATCATACGCCGGGCGTGATGGAGAAGCCTGCTTGCATCTGCGCCGCTCCCTCCGCATGAAGTGAGCTCCCTTGCCCCCCGAACCCGACATCCTCTCCGCCGACACCACACCGATTCACGACGCCCGTGAAGCGCTGCGGAAGTACTTCGGCTTTCGCGAGTTCCTGGATGGGCAGGAGGAGGTCATGGCGAACATCCTCGGCGGGCGCGATACCCTCGTCATCATGCCGACGGGCGGTGGCAAGTCGCTCTGCTATCAGCTTCCTGCACTCGTGATGGAAGGCGTGACCATCGTCGTCAGTCCGCTCATCGCACTGATGAAGGATCAGGTGGATGCGCTGGAGCGGCGCGGCATCCCCGCCACGCTGATCAACAGCACCCTCAGCCTCAGCGAGCAGCAGGAGCGCATCGCGGCGCTGCGACGCGGCGAATACAAGCTCGTCTATGTCGCCCCGGAGCGCTTCCGCAGCCGCATGTTCACGAACACGATGCGGCAGGTCGAGATCGCCCTCTTCGCCGTGGATGAGGCGCACTGCCTCTCCCAGTGGGGACATGATTTCCGGCCCGACTACTTCCGCCTCGGCGAGGCACTCGAAGAACTCGGCAGACCCCAAGTTGTCGCCCTGACCGCCACGGCCACGCCCGAGGTGCGTGCGGACATATTAAAAGTGCTCACTCTGCGTGATCCCTTCGTCACCATCCGTGGATTTCAGCGGCCGAATCTTAGCCTGAATGTCACGCACACCAAGAAGCACGACGACAAATATGCCCGGCTGAAACAAATCATCCGCGAGCACAAAAAAGGCATCATCTACTGCTCCACACGCAAGCGGGTCGATGAAGTGGGCGAGGCTCTCGCTGAAATGAACATCAAGGCCGTGGAGTATCACGGCGGGCTTGATGACAAAGAGCGCGAGTCGCGGCAAAATCAGTTCATCAACCGCGAGCGCGACATCGCCGTGGCCACGAACGCCTTCGGCATGGGCATCGACCGCAGCGATGTCCGCTTCGTCGTGCATTACGACGTGCCCGGCAGCATCGAGGCCTACTACCAGGAAGCCGGACGTGCTGGCCGTGATGGCGAGCCTTCTTACTGCGAACTCTTCTTCAACTTCGCCGATACCAAAACGCAGGAGTTCTTCCTCGATGGCGCTAACCCCAGCATCGATGTCATCCAGAGCATCTACCAGGCGCTGCTAAACAAGGCGAACTCCCAGCACGAAGTCGAAGCCACCATCGAAGACCTCACCGACTACGCCGGATTGAAGAACAGCATGGCCGTCAGCTCATCGCTCGGTCACCTGGCACGCGCGGGTTATATTGAGCGCTTCGACATCCCCGGCAAACGCGTGCGCGGCACTCGACTGCTCCAGCCCGATGTGCTCACCCGCCATCTCAAGATCGACGCGAACGCCCTCCGCGAAAAAGACCGTCGCGACCGCTCCAAGCTGAAGTCCATGATCGACCTCTGCTACGACGAGCAGCGCTGTCGCCAGCAGCAGATCCTGGCCTACTTCGGCGAGCATGAAAGCCAGCCCTGCGGCACCTGCGACATCTGCCGCCGGAGCGGCGTGCAGATCGCCCGTGAAGGCACCGCGGCGGAGGTCACCCTACTGCGGCAGGCGCTCAGCGGCATCGCCCGCATGTCCACGAAACGCGCCGACGGCACCTGGGAGCCACGCTTTGGCAAAGGCCGCATCATCCAGATGCTCGTCGGCAGCAAATCCAAGGAGATCGTCGAAGCCGGGCTCGATCAACTCAGCACTTACGGCCTGCTTAAAAGCGTCGGCACCAGCGCCATGCATCCGCTCTTTGGCGAGATGGAAAAGCAGGGCCTCATCGAGACCAGCACCGGCGAATATCCCCTCGTCACCCTCACGCCCAAAGGTTCCGACATCATGCGCAAAGGCTCCAACATCCGCATGATGTGGCCCAGCACCGCGCCCGCCGCCAGCCAGCCCACGAAGCCCGGCGTCGAGCTCACCGAAGCCGAAGTCTCCACCCGCGAGCTGGGCTTTGATGACGCCCTTTTCGAGAAGCTCAAAAAACACCGCAACGCCCTCGCCCAGGCCGAAGGCGTGCCCGCTTACGTCATCTTCAGCAATCAAACCCTCGAGTTCCTCACCCGTCTGAAACCGAAGAGCATCGAGGCAGGATTAAAGATCCGCGGCGTCGGCGATAAGAAGGCGCAAACGTATTTGCCAGAGTTCATCCAGGTGATTCGGAAGCATGGGTGATCCATGACAGATCCCCCAAAGCCCAACGGGCTTACAAAAAGAGCACTCAAAACAGGGCAAACAATCACTCTGGAGCCCATATTCCACGGGCTTTGAACGGCATCAGGGGGCTACACTTTGACACCCCACCCATGGTCATGCATGACAAAAGCATGACAACTCAGGCCCTCCCCTCTCGGGGCAAGGGCAAACCAATCGCCGTGGTCAAACATGGCTCCGCAGCCGTGCCCATCTACCGGGGAACCTGCCGTGGAATGCCCCGGTTCACTGTCGCGTTCTACCTCAACCAGCAGCGCCAGCGGCTTACCTTCGGTTCACTGGATGCTGCCAAGGAAGAGGCGCGCAAGGCCGCACTCAATATCCAACGCGGCATGAGCAGCGATAATGACCTGCGGCCTCAGGATCGGGAGGCCCTTCGGGCTGTCCAGCACATGCTCCAGCCGCTGGGACTGCCCTTGGTTTCAGTCGTCGAGGAATACCTCCAGTGCCGGCGCAAGCTTGGAGAGGTGCCGCTGTTGATGGCCGTGGAGGACTTTTTGACGAGGTCGCGCAGTTATGAGGCTGGCATCACCGTGCCTCGTGTGGTTGACGAACTTCTCCTGCTCAAGAAGCAAGACGGGGTGAATGCGCACTACCTCAAGCTGCTGGACGGGAACCTTCGCCAGTTCGCCAAATCGTTCCCTGGCGAGATCACCAAGGTGACCGGGGCCATGATTGACGGCTGGCTGCGTCGAGGGGCGCATTCCATGGTCACCCGCAACAACTGGCTCAAACGTGTGAAGGAGCTGTTTTCCTTTGCCAAGCGGCGAGGTTACCTGCCGAAGGGTGAAGCCACCGTGGCGGAAGCCCTCAAGCGCGGCAAGCAGGCGGACACGGATGTCGGCATCTTCACTCCCGAGCAGATGGAGAAACTCATGAAGGCAGCGACGGAGGATTTGATTCCGATCCTTGCTATCGGGGGATTCGCGGGACTGCGTGGCGCTGAAATCGCCCGGCTGAACTGGAGCGCCGTGGATCTCGGGCGGAAAATCATCGAGTTGCGCGCCGGACAGGCTAAGACAGCCTCGCGCCGCATTGTGCCCATCACCGACAATCTGGCCGGCTGGCTGGCAAAGATCGAGCGGAATGGCCCTGTGGTTCCTGACGATGGCGTCTTCCTGAAGGCACGGCGTCTGGCCAAGAGCTTGGGCATTCCATGGCCGCACAACGCCCTGCGGCACTCCTACATCAGCTACCGGATCGCCGTGGTGCAGAGTGCGGCCCAAGTCGCGCTGGAGGCGGGAAACTCTCCGGCGATCATCTTCAAGCATTACCGAGAACTGGTGACCAAGGAGGCTGCTGCCCAGTGGTTCGGCATCATGCCTAAAACCTGCACATCCACGCTTTGACATGCGAATCCCTGTATGAACCCAACACTCAATGCTCCATCACCCCTGCTGAAAAAGAAGCCCTTGGCTGCCCTCTTGGGAGTCAGTTCACGAACCATCGACAACTGGGTGGCGCAGCGAATTATTCCCTACCTCGCCACCAGTCCCCGAATGCATCTCTTTGATGTGGATGCGGTGCGTGCCGCGTTGCATGCACGATTCGGGGTGGAGGCTCGCGAGCCGTAGTCACCCGCGACTTCGTTGCGCAACGAGATGCAACTTTCATCGCGTCTTACGATGGGTGGAGGGTGGAAGTTGGGCAGGCGGGTCGATGAGTCGAATGAGCGCCACCACGGCATAGCCACGGGGCGTTGCTCGTTCCTGTTCCCAGTTCTCCAGCGTGCGCTTGCTGATGCCGAGGAACTCCGCAGCATCGCGCTGACTGAAAGCCTTCTTCTCACGCCACGCCTGAAGCGCACGGGCGAATTTATGGGGAGTCACCCCTTTGGGAAGTTTCATGGACATGGGGGAGAACTACGCAGTTAGCGGACAGGTGGCAACTCGATTGACGCACCCCATGGCACCTCCCAAACCCTGCGACCTACTCAAACCCCACGGCATCATTTGGTGATGCAAACGGATGGAATCCCGAAGTCACGGTGACGAGGCCTCCATTCATGGACCTCCCAGATCTCTTTCCCGCTAACCCCATGCAATTGCGCACCATTCGTCATTACAACTTCAGCGAAGTATCTTCTGCCATGCAGAAAGCCATCCGCCGGGGTGATGCGGCTTTGGCAGGTTACTGGGC
>NZ_JBILYB010000211.1:0-7337 GCF_044378005.1 Prosthecobacter sp. | reverse complement strand
GGGACGGACATGAGGAATGGCGAAGTCTAAATGAAGAAACGAGGGTCAACTAAACGACTGCGAAGCTGGAATTCAATCTACGATTGAAAGCTTGAGGCGGACTTGGGCCGATAGTGCATCAGCTCCACCCATCCTTGTCGTCGGGATCAGATCGGCCCCTAAGGTTCTCTAAATTGTTGGAACTGCCGACTTACCCGTTTTTGTAGGGTGGCTTGTCTTTAATTCCCCTCAGATGTGGCAAACCCAAGCTGATAATGACCCCTTCATTATTGTTAATTATCATAATTAATTTGATTTCCAGATGGATGGGCGGGAGATTTTATATAATTTCCATCACATCCCATGCACCAGCCCACCAGTCTTGTCAGTCCTGAAATGGCCTTCGCCAGATTTGATTTAGTCAGTTTTGGAACCATTGAAGTGCCCGCCCACCCACTGCATTTTGGCTTTCAGGTGGATATTATTCCTGAGTTGGCTCCATATCAGATAATGTTTGGCCTCGTCTCTCGCCAAAAAATGACCAATGGCAGATTTTGCAGTGCAGGATTTGCCATACATCTCGATCTAGTGACAGGCGAAGTCTGGGATTTGCTAAATGACAACGGCCTGCTCGGCAGCATCCCAGATCATGAACTGTTCTTTTCCAAGTTTACGGATGAAGAACCCATGCTGCTAAGCTGGAAGATCGAGCATTTGGGAACCGCATTGATCCCAAAGCTGCACATCGGAAACGAAGAGTGGCTCTATCCTGCGATAGGTTTCAGGCAGGGCATGCTCATGGAAACCATTGCCGGAGCTTCTGGTGACTTTGGAAGCACCTTAACGGCCTTCCACCACCCGGCAGTATGGCGCGAAGCCATGTATTGAGCCAGACCTCCAGATCTCGCACACACATCGGACCTCAATCCCTGCATCTGCAGGCTGATCACAAAATCTGAAGCCGCCGAGTATGGTGATCGAGATGAGATCCCTAGCTGCGTTACGAATGCCTGAATCTGGGATTTAGATCAAAATCTCCTTCACGACGTTCCCATAGACATCCGTGAGCCGGAAATCACGGCCGAGATGCCGCCACGTCAGCTTCTCATGATCGAGGCCGAGTTGATGCAGGATCGTGGCGTGCAGGTCATGCAGATGTACTTTGCCGGAGACGGGCCGGAAGCCGAAGTCGTCGGTCTCGCCGAAGGTGAAGCCGGGTTTGATGCCGCCACCGGCCATCCAGGTGCAGAAGCTTTCGGGCTGATGCTCGCGGCCATGTTTGTCGATGGGCGAGGTGCCGCTGAGGTCCTGGCTCCAAGGCGTGCGTCCGAACTCACCGGACCAGACGACGAGCGTGTCATCGAGCAGGCCGCGTGATTTCAGATCTTTGATCAGTGCGGCGCAGGGTTGATCGGTTTCGCCGCAGCTCTTGGGAAGTGCATCGCGAATGTTGCCGTGATGATCCCAGCCGCCCATCGTGACCTGCACAAAGCGCACTCCGGCCTCGCTGAGGCGGCGCGCGAGCAAGCAGGCGCGACCGTTTTTGTCCGTGGTCTTTTCGCCGATGCCGTAGAGTTTTTTCGTCGCTTCGGATTCGTTGGAGATGTCCACCAGCTCGGGCGTGGCGCTTTGCATGCGAAAGGCGATCTCCATGCTCTCGATCATGCCTTCCATCCGCGCGTCGATTTCGGCACCCTTGAGCAGGCGGCGGTTCATGCGCTGGGTGAAGTCGATGCGCGCGCGCTGCGCCTTCGCATCGCCCGAGACATCGGTGAGGTAGTCGATGGGCGATTGTTTGTCGCCCTGCGGGATGACGACCTTCGTGCCCTGATGCGCGGCGGGCAGAAACGAGGCGCCGTAGAGCCGCGTGTCACTGTCGGGATGGATGGTGATGAAGTTCGGCAGATTGCTGTTCTCCGCGCCGAGGCCGTAGCTGATCCACGAGCCCATCGATGGCCGCACATCGGCGGTGACACCGGTGTGAAATTGCAGCGCGGCGGGCTGATGCTGGTTGTTGTCCGAATGCACGGCACGCAGCAGACTGATCTCATCGGCGATGGTCGCGGTGTGCGGCAGCAAATCGGAAATCATCATGCCCGACTGCCCGCGCGGACGCACCTCGCCATGCGTGGCGAGCGCGAGGAATTTGTCCGTGCCGACCCGAAGCTCGTTCGTGTTGATCGGCGCGGAGATCGTCTTGCCATGCATGCGCTTGATGTAGTCCTTCGGATCAAACAAATCTGGCTGCGAAGGCCCACCCGACATGAAGAGGAAGATCACGCGCTTCGCCTTTGCCGGAAAACGCGGAGCCTTCACCGCAAGCGGGCTGCTGGCTGCCTGCACGAGATCGTGCAAGGCAAGCGCGCCGAAGCCGGTGGCGGTGCGTTGCAGCCAGGAGCGGCGGGAGAATGCGGGAGTTGTGTTCATGGTCACAGGCGGAGAAGAAACTCGTTTGAGGAAAGCAGCGCATGGCTCAGCTCGATCCAGGCGGCTTTGGCGGGTGCGGATTCGAGAAACTGAACGGCGTCATCGCGTTCGGTGGAAGTGATGGGACGGCCAAGAACACGGAGCCACAGCGTTTCAAGCCGTGCGCCTGTGTTCGTCTCAGTCTGCGTGAGATCGGTGGCGAGTTCAGTCGCGCGAGTGCGCAGCATGTCGCTGTTCAGAAGAAAGAGCGCCTGCGTTGGCACGGCGGTTTCGGCGCGTTTGCCGGAGATTTGCGCGGGCTGGGTGAAGTCGAAGACATCTCGCAGTTTCGCGGAGCCGGGTTGCGCGGCGGTGCGGATGACGGGCAGGTAGATGGTGCGCTCGAAGTCTTGGATGGGCCGCATCTTCTTGAGGTTGAAGGCCGGTGGGTTCACCGCTTTTGGGCTGAGGCTGGTGACGTTCTCAGGGAACTCGAGCGGCAGCGCCGTTCCTCCTGCCGAACGCGCCAGCTTGCCGCTGATGGCGAGCATGGAGTCGCGAATCGCCTCCGCATCAAGCCGCTGGCGGTTCATCCGCCAGAGCAGACGATTTTCCGGGTCTTGGCTCATCGCGACGGCGTTGTGCGCGCTGCTCATGCGATAAGCCCGGCTGAGCACGATGGCGCGGATGATCTGCTTCTGCGACCAGCCGCCGTTCACGAAACGAGTGGCGAGATGATCGAGCAGTTCGGGATGCGAAGGCGCTTCACCGCGAACGCCAAAGTAGTCGACGCTACGCACCAGACCTTCGCCGAAGAGTTTCTGCCAGATGCGATTCACCGTGACACGGGCCGTGAGCGGATTGCGCGAGTCAGCGAGCCAGTCGGCAAGCTGCACACGCCCGCTTTGATTCGCCGGAATCGGCGGCATTTCGCCCCACGAAGCCACACGCATGACACCGCGCTTCACCGAGTCGCCGAGCGCATACGGATTGCCGCGAATGGTGATCTGCATGTCGGTGGGCTTTTCACGATCATGCACGGCAAAGGCTTTCGGCACGATGGGAGCGAAGAACTTGGCGTGCTCGACTTCGCCGTTGGTGGCTTTGATGCGTGCGGCCAGCGCGTCGCGCTTCTTTTCGAGGTCGGGCTTGGTTTCCTTCGTCGCTTTGGCGATCTGCGGCTCCAGCGCGGCTTTGTCCTTCTCAGCAGCTTCGCGTTCGGTCGTGAGCGCTTTGATCTTCGCTTCATTGGCGGCGAGGAGTTGCTCACGTTGGGTCTTCTGCTCGGCTGTTTCGGGCAGTTCGGCCTTGTGGACGCTGCTCCACACGCCGTTGTCGGTTTTGTAAGTCGAGTTCGTGCTGCGGAACATGCCGGCGATGGCGTAGTAGTCGGTCTGCGCGATGGGATCAAACTTGTGATCGTGGCAGCGCACGCAGCCGAGCGTCATGCCAAGGAAGGCGGTGCCGACCTTGCTGACTTGCTGATCCACGAGGTCCATCTCCATCTTCAATTTGTCCACGGCGACGATTTCGACATCGCCGAGCACAAGAAAACCCGTGGCGGTGATGTTCTCGGCGCGTTTCAGCGGTGAATCAGCCGGAAGCAAATCACCCGCGACTTGTTCGCGAATGAACTGGTCGAAGCGCTTGTCGTTGTTGAAGGCGTTGATGACGTAGTCGCGGTAACGCCATGCATGCTCGGCGAAGACGTTGTTCGAGGTGCCGATTTGATCGGCATAACCGGTAAGGTCGAGCCAATGCCGCGCCCAGCGCTCGCCGAAGGCTTGGGATTGTAGCAGTCGATCAACGACAGCGGCGTGGGCGTCGGACTTGTCTGACAAGTCCGACGTGAAGCTCTCGATCTCCTGCGGAGTCGGTGGCAGACCAGTGAGATCGAGCGAGACACGGCGCAGCCAGGTGTAAGCATCAGCATCAGCGGCTGGCTGAAGGACTGCGGCTTCGAGTTTCGCTAGGATGAAGCGATCCATGGCATCCAGCGGCCATGCGTTGTCTTTGACCACTGGCGCTTTGGCATCGCGCACGGGCTGGAAGGCCCAGAACTTCTTTCCGGCCTCGAAGTCGATGGTTTTGGCTTTTGCAGCCACTTTCGCCACTCGCGAATCGGGCGCGCCCATCGCGACCCATTTCTCCAACACTTCGATCTCGCTCGCAGCCAGCTTGCCCTTCGGCGGCATCTCCGTATCGGGATCGGCATAGCGCACGGCCTGGATGAGATGACTTTTCGCCAGATCGCCGGGAACGATGGCCGGGCCGTTGTCGCCACCGGTCTGCCAGCCCGTCTTCAAATCGAGCGCGAGGCCACCTTTGATCTTCTTCTCATGCGAATGGCACTCGTAGCAGCGCTGCTGGAGAACTGGTAGCACTTTGGATTCAAAGAACGCCATGCCGTCCTCCGCGCGCAGGGCGGAAGTGGCAAGCAGAAGGCATGGCAGAAGACGAATCACCCCGAAAAGACGTTGATAGGCGGCTGGAGCTTGCAGTCGCAACCTACTCATCAACCCGCACCCACAGGTGCCCCACGGCGCGTTCACCGCGCTCGTTCGTGTGCTCGACACTCACGAGGTAGTCACCCGCTTTGGCGAAGGCATGCCTTGTGATCGCATAGCCGTCTTTGGCGAGGGCTTTGGCGTTGCCATCGGACTTCACGCTGACTTTCGGCGTGCCATCGCCGAAGTCCCAGGTCTCTCCACCAGTGGTGCGGAAGGTGCGGACTTTAAAGGTGATCTCGGTGCCGGGCTTGAGGCCGGTGGTGGGCCAGAAGGTCGGGTGAATCGTCGGTGGCAGGTTCTTTTCGTCGCTGCCGATGACTTGGACGATGGCGAAGTCGTAGCTCACGTTGCCAGCGTCATCGGTGACTTTGAGGATCTCGCTGTAAGCGCCCGGTTTCGAGTAAGTGCGCTCGATTTTCGCACCGGAGGCGGTTTTTCCATCGGTGAAGGTCCAGTCATGGCTTTTGATCGTGCCGGATGCTGCCCACGACTTTGAAGCATCGAGCGTGATCGTCTCGCCAGCACGGATGAAGTGATGCGGACGCGCCACGGCGATGATGGTGGGCTTGTTCTCGCGCTGATAAGCCTCCCACGCGAAGGCGTAGGGCTCCTCCGTGCCCCATTTGCCGGAGGGCTGGCGGCTTTTGATGCCGAAGTGCAGATGCGTCCAACCGCCACTGGCACCTTCTTTGCCGAGGATGCCAATGCGCTGACCCATCTTCACGCGTGAACCCATCGTGATCGCTGCATCAATCGTGTGCAGATGGCTGTAGCGATAATACCAGCCGCGCTCATCAAGCAGATACACCACATCGTAACGCGGCCTCACCGGCGTGAGCGAATAGCCTGGCAGCGTCTTTTCTGAAACGCTGACCACAAGGCCATCCGTGGCCGCCACGACCTCCGTCAAACCTTCGCAGCCGCCAAAGTCGAGATCGTTGTGATAATAGATCTTCTTCCGGTCCGGCTTGTCACCGCCATCGACATAGGTCGGCTCATTGGAGAACTGAGTCGAGGTCGCGAACCAACGCTGCTTCAGCGGATACACAAAAGTGCCCGGCTCGATCCACGGCGTGCCCTTCGGCCAAACACGCAGCCGCGCATCTTTTTCGAGGCCCCATGAATCCTCACCGCTATCCGCGTTGTAGCCGCGCGTGATTGGGCAGTCGATCTGCACACCGCCGGCGGTTTGTGGCAGGTTGTAGTTCGCGCTCGTGAGCCAGGCTTCGGTGCCGTTGACCTCCACCTTCACTTGCGCCTCACGCACCGCCTTGGCCATCGAGTCGCGTTTCTCCTTCACATCGAGCAGTTTGACCTTGGCCGTGCTTCCATCGGTCAGTTTCACCTCGGCACACTCACCGATCATCAAATCAACCGCACGCAGCGTGGGTTCGAGAGTTGGCTTGGGCAGGTCAGCCCGGAGAGCCGTGGAAACAAAACAAGCGAGCAGTGCAAAGCGGGAGAGATTCATCGTGACACGACTACGCGCACGATGGACATGCTATTGCGCGACAGGCAAGGCGAGCGCGAGCGCCGTGGTGGCCCAGCAGGCGGCGGTGATGGAGATGAACTGGTCTTTGCCGTGCGGGTAGCCGGACTCGAAGTATTTCTGGAAGGGCTTCGCGCGTGAAACGACGTGCCAGGAGCCGTCGGGGAGCTGGGCTTTAAGCAGCCACTGGAGGCCGCGCTGAAACGATGGATCATTCGCCGTGATGCTGCCGGTGCGATGCAATGCGACGAGTGCCGTGCCAGTGGCGTAGGCGTCGGAGGTCATGTTTTCGAGCTGGGACCAGCCGCCGTCTTCGCGTTGCGTGCGGAGGAGGTCTTGCGCGGCGGACTTCGTGTCGGCGCTTACGGAATGAAGCGCCCACAGCCTGAAAACACGGTCCTCGGTGTTCAGCGCGGGAGTCTTGAGCAACCAGTCACGCGCTTGGTCGATGCGGGCAGTCGCGCGGTCTTGTTGTGAGGAGACCCTGAAGTGCTGGATGGATTCGAGAGCGAAGAACGTGGCGCTAAAGGAGCTTTCTTCGCTTGGCGGGCGGATGGACGGTGGTTTCCAGTGTCCGAGTTCTTTTTGGTGGCCGAGCAAATACTCGACCACGGCTTCCGTGTTGTTGTCGGGCTTCGAGTTGCCGAGTTTGAGCGTCCACAGCGCCGATCCGGCGGTGAAGGCCTGCCCGCCCTGGCCCTTGCCTTGCAGGTAGTTTTCGCGGCCTTTGGCGAGGAAGTCGGCGGTGAACTGGAGCTGTGTTTGAAGATTGCCCTCGTCGATCTTGAAGCCGCGCTCGCGTGTGGTGATGAAGGTCATCACCGGCAGGCCGGTGTGATGGCAGGTGAAGCAGTTCGAGCGCTCGTCGATGGCAATGACCGAACTGCGCTCCAACAGCGGCAACGATTTGCCGACGGCGGCGCGGATCGACGCATCATCGGCAGCACAGGGGG
>NZ_JBILYB010000080.1:0-28074 GCF_044378005.1 Prosthecobacter sp. | reverse complement strand
GGACCATTTTTTTGAGCCGCTCTTTGAGCGGCCCCCACCATGCGAAGCGTTGTGTTTTCATCGGTCGCCTTATTTACACCACCCCTTCAACTTTGCCAATCGACAGGTTTTCAAACACGGCCTAGCACAGACCTACCTTCAGAAGGCTCATTGTCTGATTGCGCTGGGCAGGTCGGAAGAAGCGATCCCGTGGTTTCGAAAGGTTCTTGAGCAAGAAGAAGCGAGTCCATCTGCTAAGACCCAAGGGTATCTCGATTTCCCGACATTCATTGTCGCGAATGAGCGCCAGGGGCTTTATTCGGAGGCCGATCAGATCCTCCGCAATCACGCGGATCGTCTGATGTTCCCTGTTGATCACTACAGGTGGAATTCAGCTTTGGCTATCATCAGCGAAAATGACGGCAACTTGGTTTCCGCATGCGAATTTGCCAGCCGAGCGCTTGAGGCTGCTGGACAAGGGCACTCGGGATTTCGCTACCATCCGAAGGTCGGGCTTGTTCAGAAGCAAGACGAAAGGATTCAAAGGCAACTCGTAGAACTAACAAAGCAGAACAAGCGCATGGAAAGCAATAGCTGACCCGCTCCGAGTTCGAATGATTTACCAAATTCCAACCCCAGTCCTGCATCGAGCGCGCGCTCCCGGTCAGCCGTACCTCATGCTTGACGTTCACCTCACGGCACTCGTTTGAACTTCTTGAAGTTGGGCTTCCGTTTCTCGACGAAGGCGGTTTTGCCTTCTTTGGCTTCTTCGCTCATGTAGTAGAGCAGGGTGGCGTTGCCGGCGAGGTCGAGGAGGCCCATCTGGCCGTCGCAGTCGGCATTCAGCGCGGCTTTGAGACAACGGAGGGCGAGGGGGCTGTGCTGGAGCATCTCGCGGCACCAGATGAGGGTCTCGGTTTCGAGGTCGGCGAGGGGGACGACTTTGTTCACGAGGCCCATGTCGAGCGCTTCCTGGGCGTCGTATTGACGGCAGAGGTACCAGATCTCGCGAGCTTTCTTCTGGCCGACGATGCGGGCGAGGTAGCTGCTGCCGAGGCCGCCATCGAAGCTGCCGACTTTGGGGCCGGTTTGGCCGAACTTGGCGTTGTCGGCGGCGATGGTGAGATCGCAGACGACATGGAGCACATGCCCACCGCCGATGGCGTAGCCAGCGACCATGGCGACGATGGGTTTTGGCAGGGTGCGGAGCTTGCGCTGGACGTCGAGGATGTTCAGGCGCGGGACGCCGTCGTCGCCGATGTAACCGGCATCCCCACGTACCTTTTGATCGCCGCCGGAGCAGAAGGCGAGGGGGCCTTCGCCACAGAGGATGATGACGCCCACGTCGGGATCTTCATGCAGGATGTCGAGCGCGATGAGCATCTCCTTCACGGTCTGCGGACGGAAGGCATTGCGCACTTCCGGCCGGTTGATGGTGAGCTTGCCGATGCCGTCTTCGGTTTTCTCAAGCTTGATGTCTTTGAAGGTTTTGATCGTGGTCCACATGGCGGGGAGAGGAAGTTGACGGTTGTTTACGGTGGTTGACGATTGTTTACAGTTGTTTGGCCAAGCCGATGGAGAAGCCAGCTTGGGGTGGTTTGGAATTGGTTTTGAAAACAACGGTCAACCACAGTCAACAATCGTAAACAACTGTAAACGGCCTCCCTCTTACGCTTGGAAGCTCGTGTAGCCCTGCAATTCAGCGAGGCGCCCGGCGACATCGGCCTGGGTGACCTTCTGGAGCTTGTGCGTGCTGAAGGCTTCGCATGTGTAGCTGGCGGTGACGCTACCGTGGACGACGGCCTGGCGGAGGTCGGCGAAGCTAGGCTTGGTCTTGCCCTGGGCGTGAAGCCAGCCGGCCATGCCGCCGAGGAAGCTGTCGCCAGCGCCGGTGGGATCGAAGACGGAGTCGAGCGGGTAGGCGGAGCAGGAGAAGAAGTCCTCGGGCTTTTCGCCGAAGAGGTAGCTGCCGTGCTCGCCGCGCTTCACGACGACGAAGCGGGGGCCTTTTTCCTGAAGTCGGCGTCCGGCTTCGATGAGATTCGTGGTCTTGGCGAATTCCTTGGCTTCGCCGTCGTTGATGACGAGGAGGTCGATCTTCTTCAGCACGTCGTGGAGACGCTCATTGGCGATGCTGATCCAGAGGTCCATGGTGTCGGCGATGATGAAGTCGGCTGCGGTGCATTGCTCGACGGTTTGGATCTGGTTGTCCGGACTCATGTTCGCGAGCACGGCGATCTTGGCCTCAGCGGCAGCGGCGGGCATTTTTGGCAGCCAGCTTTCGAGGACGTTGATGCCCACGGCGTGCGTGGTGCGGTTGTTCATGTCCTCGTGGTATTCTCCGCTCCAGGTGAAGGACGCACCGCTGCTGCGCTCCAGGCCATCGAGCGTGATGCCTTTGCTGCTGAGGAGGTTCAGATGAGCCTCGGGGAAATCATGCCCGATGATGCCGACGAGGTGGACGGGCTGGGTGAAGATGCTGGCGGCCAGAGCGGCATAGGAGGCGGAACCACCGAGGAGGTTTTCCTGCGAATCCTGCGGGGTTTTGACATTGTCCAGGGCGACGGTTCCGGCGATGACGACTGACATGATGGGTGGGCGGGGCTGAGCGTTAGTTTGGAGATGTGAAGGAAGGATTCCTTACTTGCCACCGCCGGGCACAATGGGAAAGAGTACCTGCCGGAGGGGCGCGGAGTATCCGTGGTCGCTCCGGTGTGTCAATCGCTCTTCCCCACCCTTCCCCATGCGCTTCACCGTTGTCCTTTTCTTCATCGCGCTGCTGCCGGTGATGATGCTGGCGCACTGGTGGGATTTTGAGGAGCACCAGCAGCCTCGTCTGCGGGCAAATGTGGAACGAATCCTCAAGAAGGCAGGCATCCAAGGTGCCACGGTGGATCTCCGTTACCTGGACCTCAGCATCACGGGAGATGCGTCTGACGAAGCCTCGGTGAATCTGGTCACACAGGAGATCGGAGGCATCGGCGCACTGCGTCTGGTGAGCAATCGCCTCAGCATCCTGGCGCGTCTGAAGGCGCGTCTGGCGGATAACACTCTGACGGTGGAGGGCTGGATGCCGGACAAGGCGGCGGCGGAGTCACTGAAGGCTCTTTTGCAAAAGATCCGCCCGGATTTGCAGATCACCGCAGAGGGACTGAACACCTCCACGCTCGTGCGTTTGCCCGAAGGTGAGAAGCTGCCGCTGCGGGAGGACAGTCCCATGCTCCAGCCCATCATCGAAGCTCTGCATGTGCCCTCCGCACTAGAGATCGTGCGGCGGGATGGGAGGCTTCATGTGTATGGCATGCTTCCCTCGGATGGGCTTCGCGCGGAGGTGATCGAGGCCATCAGCTCGGGTCCGCACAGTCTGCCAGTGGATGCGGAGAAGCTCCGTGCCACGCAGTTTGCTCTCGCCGCGCCTTTCACGGCGGATGGTGTGATCGTGCCTTTCCTGCGCAGCTTTTACAGCACGCCCGCACCGGGAGACTTCAGTGTCCATGCCGATGGCAACCCGCGCCTCTCCGCCGATGCGACCCGCACGCTGGAGAGCGCTTGGCTGACCTTTTTGCGCCCTTTGACAAAGGGCCGCCGCGCGGAGATGCAGCTCACCTATTTCCCTTCGCGCTATCATTTCCCAGGCCGCCGCATCGAGACCGCCCTGCCCGAAGATGTGCTGCAAACCGTGCGCGATGTCTTTGCCGGGCAGTATTTCATCTTCGGTGTCGGCAGCAGCACGCTGAATGCGGAGGAAAAGATACGTCTGGCCAATCTGGTGCCAGCACTCCTCTCCGCCGGACCAGCGCTGAAGCTCATCGTCGGAGGTCACCCTGACCCGGCTGGCGAGCTGAAGATTGAGGCCGATCTGGCCCGTCGTCGCGCAGAGGAGATCGTCTCCTTCCTGATCGAACAAGGGGCGCCTGCCACGGAAATGCTGCCCGTGGCCTTTGATCCCGTCCCGGTGGGCAGCAAGCATGCTCCCGCCGAGATACGCAGCGTCGAAATCCTGATCCAATGAGCTCCTCCCATTCCTGCCTATGAAGATCGAGTTTCCCATCCTCGAGTCCGAGCCTCTTATCTATTTCCTGCTGCACAGCGGAGTGTTCGTGTTTGCTCTCGCCTCCCTCTTTTTCCTGCTCGGCATGTGCATGGGGGCCGCCATCTGGGGCCGGTACAAGAAGCATCTCCAGCACATGAAACTGGAAAACATCGGCCAGCTCCAGGAGATCGCGGTGCTGAAGCGCAAGCTGGCTGAACAAACGATGAGGCCCTCCACGAGTCCGCTGAACCCGCCACCCGCGCTGCTGACCGAAGTGCTGCCGAATGTCAGTGAAATCTTCCCCGAGCGCACACTGCCCCCTGCTGCGAAACCAACACCCGCAGCACCTCCTGCCCAGATTCCTCCAGTTCAGACGCAGCCAGCACCGACCCTCGTCCCCGCGACTCCGCCTGTGGTCGAGCCCGTGCCGGCCACGCAGCCTGTCAGCCCGCCTGCACCAGCCAGCAAGCCCAAGACCGCCACCATCCGCCGCCCCACCGTCAGGGTAAAGAGCACGAAGGTTTCGCTCGCGCCCCCCGCCGAACCTGCGGCGCCATCTACTCAGGCCAATGGTTCCATCCCCGCAGTAGATGATGACGAGGTCGCTCCCTTTGGATTCCTGATCGGTGACGCAGCAGAGCCTCTCATCCCGTCTTCGTCAGTTTCTGCCCTTGCCGCCATCATCAAGGCACCGCCAATTCCGGTGGCGAATCCTGTCGATGCCACGCCTGCACCACCGCCCGCCGCACCTTCAGTTTCCGTGATCCCGACGGTGCTGCCGGAGTTCGATCACGCCCTGGGGCTAGTTTATAAAATCGCCCCTCCCGATGTGGATGACCTCACTCGCATCAAAGGCATCGCCAGCGTCCTCGAAAAGCGGCTGCATGACCTCGGTGTCTATACCTGGCGTCAGATCGCCTCGTGGGAGGAGCGCCACATCCGTGAGTTCTCCAACCGACTCGCCTTCAAAGACCGCATCGTGCGTGAGAAGTGGGTGGAGCAGGCCCGCAGCCTGAATGAAGCACGGCAGCTCATCTGAGCTTTCTCTTCTGGCAAACTCACCCGCTGTCCGCTATTCAGCGAGCCATGCGCTTATGCCTGCTCTTCTTTCTCTCAGCCCTCTGCTCTCCGCTCCAGGCTGTCGATCAGCCCAACATCATCCTCATCCTCGCCGATGATCTCGGCTACTCGGACCTAGGTTGCTTTGGCAGTAAAACGATCCGCACGCCGAACCTGGACACGCTCGCGGCGGAGGGCACGATGTTCACCTCCTTCTATGTCACGCAGGCTGTGTGCAGCGCCTCGCGCTCGGCACTGATGAGCGGCAGCTACCCGAACCGCGTCTCCATGCAGGGCGCGCTGAATCACACGAGCAAAGAGGGCATCCACCCCGACGAGCATTTGCTCCCCGAGATGCTGAAGCAGCAGGGCTACATCACCGGTGCGCTCGGGAAATGGCACCTCGGCACCGCGCCCATGTTCTCGCCGCTGAAGCATGGCTTCGATGAATTCTGGGGCATCCCTTACTCGAACGACAACAGCAAGTATCACCCCAGCCTCGCCGCCGAGATGCCACCGCTACCGCTCTATGAAGATGCAAAAGTCATCGAGACCGATCCTGATCAGAGCCAGTTCACCCGCCGGATCACGGAGAAGGCGGTGAGCTTCATCCGCAGGCATGAGGCAAAGCCCTTTTTTCTCTATGTGCCGCACGTCATGCCGCATGTGCCCATCTTTGCCTCGGATCGCTTCAAAGGGAAGTCGCCGCACGGGCTCTATGCCGATGTCGTGGAGGAGTTGGACTGGAGCGTGGGCATGATCCTCGCCGCCGTGCAGCAGGCGGGCATCGCGGAGAAGACGCTCGTCATCTTCTTCTCCGACAACGGCCCCTTCCTCAGCTACGGCAATCATGCAGGAAGCGCGGCACCACTGCGCGAAGGCAAGCTCACGAGTTACGAAGGCGGGGTGCGCGTGCCCTTCATCGCCAAATGGCCCGGCAAGGTGCCTGCGGGCCGTGTTTGTGAAGAGCCGATCACGGAGATGGATCTCCTGCCCACGATCTCCACCTGGCTCAGCGCGCCTGCATCGAAGAACAGGATCGACGGTCGCGATGTCAGCGATCTCTTGTTCGGCAAGGAAGGCGCGAAGTCGCCGCACGAAGCCATCGCCTTCTACGCAGGCACCGAGCTGCAAGCCATCCGCAGCGGCGGGTGGAAGCTGCATTTCGCCCATCCCTACATCACGCCGCACGACACGCCGGGCCGCGATGGCAAGCCATCGAACTGGGAAAACATGAAGCCCGCCGCCATCACCCAGAGCGGCATCGCAGGCATCGCCACGCGGCATGGATACAAGGTCGCGCAGCAGGAGCTGGCACTCTATGACCTCAGCACGGATGCCGGTGAAACGAAGGATGTCAGCGCCGCGAATCCTGATGTGGTCGAGCGACTGAAGAAGCTCGCCGACCCCTTCCGCGCCGAGCTTGGGGACTCACTCACGAATGTGAAGGGCGCCGCCATTCGTCCGTCTGGCAAAGATGAAGGCTGAGGCAGAGTGCCTTGGACAACACGCAGGACCATCGCTTTAATCTGCCCACACATGAGCACCGAATCCCAGGACGAACTTCTCGACGAGGTACAAACACTCGCACCCCATTCAGTCGCGGATTTGCTGGAGACGAAATCACCGGAGGAAGGTGTCTTTGTGCTGGAGGCGCTGAATCCCATGGTGGCTCAGCAGGTGCTACACGAGATGCAGGATGAGCATCGCTGTCAGATCCTCGCCGCCGCACCCATCGAGAAATCACGCCAATGGATGCACAACCGCCAGTATCCCGAGGACAGCGTCGGCTGGCTCATGGAGTCGCCCGTGGCCGTCTTCCGGCCCACCATGACCGTGCATGACACCATCGAGGCGCTACGCAAGCTCACGAAGCGCGCCTTTATCACCTACGGCTACGTCACTGATGAGGCGAACAAACTCCTCGGCGTGCTCGTCTTCCGCGACCTCATGCTCGGCAAGCCCGAGTCGCTGCTTTCCGAAGTGATGTACAAAGACGTCTTCACTCTCGAGCCCGACATGGCTTTGACCGCAGCGATGAAGAGTACCGTGAACCGCCACATCCCCGTCTATCCCGTCTGCGATGCCGAAGGCCGACTGCTCGGACTCGTGCGCGGCCAGAATCTCTTCGAGGCACGCGCCATCGAGATCAGCGCCCAGGCGGGAACCATGGTCGGGGTGGAGAAGGAGGAACGACTGAGCACGCCGCTGCTGCGCAGTCTGAAATTCCGGCATCCCTGGCTTCAGATCAATCTCCTCACCGCCTTCATCGCCGCCGCTGTCGTCGGCCTGTTTGAGCACACCCTTGAGCGCATCGTATTGCTGGCAGCCTTCCTGCCCGTGCTCGCGGGTCAGTCGGGAAACACCGGCTGTCAGGCGCTGGCCGTCACACTTCGCGGCATGACGATGGGTGATCTGGAGGCGGGTGATGAACGCCGCCTCGTGATGAAGGAAGGCATGCTCGGTTTGTTCAATGGCATGCTCGTCGGCATCAGCGCCGGTCTCGGTATGTATGTCTATGCCGCAATGCAGCACAATCCCGAGGCCGTTGTTCTGGCCTGTGTCGTCTGGCTTTCCATGGTGGCCAGTTGTGTCACCAGCGGCCTTTGTGGTGCGCTTATTCCACTCATCCTTCGCCGCTGCGGTGCAGATCCAGCCACGGCTTCCAGCATCTTCCTCACCACCGCCACAGACGTGGTCAGCATGGGCGTCTTCCTCAGCCTCGCGACGCTGCTTGTGAAGTGATCCAGTCGAGAAGTTGCCGTCGCTGCACGGGCAGCCGGCGGTGAAAGTTCTCTTCAATGGCGCGGGCCGACTCACCAGCCCCCGTGGCACGCTCGCCCACGAGTCCCAGATCCTCTGCCAGCCGCAGCTCGAAGCGCTCCACCAGCGCACGGCTCGGATCATGCTCCGCCAGATAATCCAACGCCTTCACCAGCAGCTCATAAATCGCCTGGATCGGCGCATGTGGTTCCACGACGAGCTCCACGAGCTTCACCAGATACGTCGCTGCTAATACACGCCCATAGCTTTGCCGAAGACCGAGGCGCGGATTCGTCCAACGCGCCTCTGCCAGCGTATGCAGGTCCCCCGACTTCGCGCGAGCAAAGCGGATCTCAGCCGAGACAAAAAGATCCAGCATCCCAGAAAACGCCGACTTCGGACGCAGTGCGCCTTTGGCGATGGTCTTGAACAAGCCCATCTCCGGGCAGCACCAATGGACGATCAGTGTCGTCTCCGAGTAGCGCGTGCGGCCGATGATGATCGCCTCCGTTTTTTCCATGAGGCGAGTCTTCCCGCACTGGCTTCGCAACTCAAGGATGGAAGTGCCCGGCTTGGATCGCAGTGCAGTGGATGAGACTTTGGTCCTATACCGGAAATCTTGTGAAGGCGGCAGTGCGGCAGCAAATTTCTGCACTTTCGTGTCTGATCCACGTTCCAGCTTTTCCTTTGTTACGCCGCCACAGAGCTCCTATTTCCTACGCTCTAAGCTGGCTTGGATTCGCCTGCTTCTGCCCCTCTCGGTGGTGCTGATCCTGCCCGCCGCCTTTGTGACTCTGCTGATTGTTTCAGGCTGGCACCTGACTTGGCAGTTCCACTACGCTGTCGAAGACCTGACGCTGGGGCATGGCCCGACTTGGTGGGCGACCACTCGACTGGGGCTGGTGGCGCTGGGTTTCATCAATTGCCTTCTTTTATTCAAACCCCTGCTGGCAGGTGCTCCGCGCCGCCCATCCACCCGTCAGTTGAGGGCCGCCGGGCACCCGGACCTGTTCGAGTTGATCTCCGATCTCACCAAACTGAGCCGCTCCGTCCCGCCTATGGAGGTGCTGACAGACAACTCCATGAGTGTCCGCATGGAGGTGCGTCATGGCTTCTCCGGCTGGCTGAGTCAGGATCTTGTCCTCATCATCGGACTTCCTCTCGCAGCCAGTTGCACCGTGCGAGAGCTGGCGGGTGCCATCTGCAATCAAATGGGGCGCAACCCCGCCGGCATTCACGGGCTGCTTTTGCAAATCTTTCGTGGCGTCAATGCCTGGCTCGACTGGGCGGTCTGCCGTCGTGATCCCTGGGAGGCGGCGCTGGCCCACGCCGTGAAGGTGGCCCCCAAGAGGACAGCCCGGCGGATGCGACTGCTGCACGGGTTTATCTGGCTCACGCAACGTCCGGTCTGGGGGTTCATGGCCGTCGCCAAAATCGCCAGCGCAGGTCCGCTGCGCCGCATGGTGAGGGAGGCAGACCACTTTGAGGCATTGATCGTTGGTTCGGAGCATTTTGCCGCAGCTCTGCCTGAACGCGGACGGTTTGAGCGCGCCTGGAAGGAAATTTGCCTCAAGGTCCAGTCTGGAATCAAAGTGGAACGGCTGCCGGATAACTTGCCTCTGCTGGCCGCGCGATTCTCAAAGCCGGCCGCGTCAGAACGGAGCAGCGCGGACATCGCCCCGGAAGGCTCCCTGTTCTGTCCCTCGGACAAAGTGCGCATCGACCTGATTGGCAAATTGAACCTGCCCCCGCTGGTGCTTGGAACCGCAGACGCCTCCAGCCTGTTCCGTGATTTCAATGATCTAGCCCGCCAGACCACCCAGTTTTACTACCAGCAGGATCTGGGGCTGAACATCGTACTCTTCCGCATCGTCGCCGCCGAGGAGATCGTGCAGCAGGGACTGAAAGTCACCCAGCCGCTCAACTCTGTGGTCCGATACTTTCGTGGGCTCGCCCATTCGGACCGGGTACTCTGCGGCCTCGTGGCAGGCAGCAACAGTCCCGTCAATCTCGCGTCTTTGAAAAAAGAGATCTGCGAGTGCCGTGCCTGGATGCGGGAGACCTGTGATCTGATGCGCGCCCTGCGGCATGACTGGAACATGGGATGGCAGCGATGCCGTGATCTGGAAATGGGGCACGCCTTTGCCCTCGCACGAATGCCGCTGGACAACCACCAGTATGGCGTGCACGAGCACAGCCCGACGCTCTATCGCGAAGAGTTCGAACGTCAGGCTGTCTCCATGGAGTTCACCGAAGAGTCGCTCGTCATGTATGAAAAGCGTCTGGAGTCGCGCTTCACCGCCGCGCTGGGACTGCTCTCTCTTACACCTGTAAATCTGCTACCGGAAGTCCTCCACAGCCGTCAGGCCTACTTGCCGGATCAAACCTGCCTCTACGTCGTTCTCTCCATGCAGATGGCGGAAATGCGACGCCTTATGACCCTCTTCAATGCCTATCAGGCACTCGGCATACGCCATGTGGATGCGACCGAAAACCCGTCTCTGCACGAAACCCTGCGCTATCTTACACCTAGAATTAGCGGCCTGGTTTTCAACGCACTCACGTCTCTCCGTGCCATGTCATGTCGGCCAGATCTGGGGCCGCAGGTGCCCTGTCTGGCCGCCTACCTCGCCGGGATACCTGTGGAGACTGCCATCGGCATGCTGAATCAAGACTGGGGAAACCTCGCGCTCAGGCCTGGTCTGGGTATTTTGGATGCCGTCAGATTAGGCACCATGGTCGAGCACTTCGTCGATGCGTATTTCGAACTCTATCACCATACGTTTGAATGGCTGGCCGCCACGGCTGAGCTGTCAGAGATTCATTTGCTTGATGCAGATGCACTCGAGCCAAGCCTTGCCGCATGACCTGACGCGTCAGGGCTGGAAGTGAGCCTTCTTCGCATCACCACCGGCCTCAATGAAGGCCAGGAGATCCAGGATCTGCTCTGCCTTCAAAGCATTCAGCAGGCCCGCAGGCATGGGGGATGTTTCCGACACGCTGCGCTCCTTGATCAGACTCTTGCCGACCTCCACCGTCTCAGGCGAGAGCGGATTGGGTTTCAGCACGACAAGCTCATCGTCCTCGCTTTCCAGGCTGCCCATGACCGTGCTGCCATCAGCGCGCTTGATCGTCACGAAGCGAAATTTCTCATCCACAATCTTCGAGGGATTCAGGATGTGATCCAACAGATCACGCCGCCCGAAGCGCGCCGATACCTGCACCAGCTCCGGGCCAAACAAACCTGCTGGTAGGCTGCGATCCGTGCTCATCGTGTGGCAGAAAACACACTGCGAGGCGATGGCCGCCGCCTTGCCTTTTTCATACGAGCGGCCTTTGCCCACTTCGGCGAGTCGCGGCTCCAGATCCTCCAGCTTCCACACGCGGAAGGTGTGACCCGGCATCGCGTGCGGAGAAAGCGCGGCAGGCTTCGGCGGATGCACCACCTCAGCCAGCTTTGACATCTCCTCCGTGCTCAGCGCCGCCGCCAGTTCACTGCGCGTGTCTGAGATGCTTTTGAAGTAAGTGCTCGCCCCGTTGTGCTTCTCCGCACGGTTCAGCGCCTCTAAGACGATGCGCTTCGAGTCCAGCGACCAGCCCAGTTTCAGATAGCGCAGATGCATCGGGTAAAAGATGAGGTCTTCGCTCGCCGTCGCCTCACGCAGCATCGGCAGCGTCTTTGCCAGCACTTGTTTTGATCCGAGTCGAATGAGCAGTCGGCAGAGTTCTTGATTCATCTCGCGCTTTGGCGCTGGATAGAGCGGCTCAAGCCAGGTGAGCAGCCGCGTTCTTTCTTCAGCCGAGGCATCCTCACCCAGCCTAGCAAGCGTGACGCTGAGCGTGCGCAGGGTGGCGAGTTTTTGTTCCGCGCTCATTGGATCCCATGAAAGGGTATCCAGCCGAACGAGAATGCGAGCACGATCAGCGCTTTCGCCCACACGCGCTAAAGCCAGACAACCAAGAATGCCGCGCCAGCCGGCAGATTCCTCAAGGATCTCCTTTATCCAAAGCTTCGTCGGCGCTCTCTCCAGCGCCATCCGTGCCGCATGACGAATGTGACGGTCTTCGTGTTCGAGATGCATGATCGCGGTAAACGCCTCCTTGGCATCCTTCGGCCACAGCATCTCCAGCTCATGGCGCAGCGCCCGCAGGTCCTTGACCCCTTGACCTTCATCTTGACCCTCTTGACCAGCCTTCCCCTCCCACGTCACCCGATACAACCCACTCTGCGTCCCGCGTCCACCCGTGGTGAACCACAGCGCGCCGTCCGGCCCCACACAGGCATCCGTCACGTTCAGCGGACGACCTGACACAAATGTCTCCTGCGTGCCCGTGTAACTCGCGCCTTTCGCATTCAAATGCACCGCGATGATGCGACCGTAGCTCCAGTCGAGGATGAAGAGTGCGTCTTCATACTTCTTCGGAAACTTCGCGCCATAACCAAAACAGATGCCAGTGGGCGATGACAGTCCGATGTCCACCACGCTCGGAAGCGTATCCACATACCACGACGGAAACCGCCCGGTGCCGCGTCGCCAGCCGAAATCCGCACCCGGCACCACATGCAGTACACGCGTCGGCATGTACCACGACGTGCCCACATCGCGCTCCATGTCCGCATCGAAGGTGAAAAGCTCGCCTTCGCGATTGAAGGCGATGTCGAGCGGGTTGCGCAGGCCGCCAGCCACCAGCTCGATGCGGCTCGTCTTTGGATCATAGGCGATCACATGCCCGGCGGGCAGCTCCACCGTGCCGTCAAACATGCTGCCATCCCATGGGTTCGGCAGCACCTGATCATTGGCGTAGTTCCGCAGCGGCGAATCCTCCGCGAGCGGGCTCGGCAGCAGCACGTTGTTTCCATGCGCCACCCAGATGCGCCCATCGGGGCCGAGCTTGATGTGATTCCGCCCATGCCCCACGCCGCCTTCGCTGTGCATGAGTTCCTCTTTTTTCTCGAAGACACCATCGCCATCCGCGTCACGCAGGCGATACAGCCCCTTGCTGTTGTTCGCGTTCGCGTAAAGCACGCCGTGCG
This sequence comes from Prosthecobacter sp., assembly GCF_044378005.1. Classification (GTDB taxonomy): domain Bacteria; phylum Verrucomicrobiota; class Verrucomicrobiia; order Verrucomicrobiales; family Verrucomicrobiaceae; genus Prosthecobacter. The sequence continues at coordinate 15,205 of NZ_JBILYB010000080.1, read as the reverse complement.
CATACACGAGGCCACGACACTCCAGCAGTGTGCTTTCGATCTCCGTCATGCTGCCCGACTTCGGATCGAAGCGCAGCAGCCCCTTCTTCTCTTTGGACAAAGTCACTCGCCCCTGCGGATCAAAGGCCATCGCCACCCACGAGTCTTCACCCGGCTGTGATGAGCGAACCAGCTCAGCCTTGAAGCCGGGCAGCAGAGTGAAATCCTTCGGATCCGTCGCCTGACTTTGCGCACCCGGCTTCGCGAGTTGCCAGGAATTGTAGGCATCAAAGGTCTTCTTCAGATCAAACGGGTTCTTCACTGCATCCACTTCTCCTTTTACGACCACCTTCCCCTCAGGCGATGTCCATGTGGCATCCGTCGGAATCCAGCGCACCGACGCGAGATCGCCATTCAGTTCCAGCAGCGCCGCCACGCGTGGTTTGGCCGCTTTGAGGCGCAGCACATTCGATCCAGGAGTGATTAGCGCGGTGAGATCCAGACTTGCCGCAGGCTGATCGTGAGTCGCCTTGACCTGCTGCACCGGTTTGCCGCTCAAGCTCACCTCCGTGTCCGTCTCGCAGGCGAGTAGCAGGATCGCCTTCAGCAGCCGGCCCTGGGATTCAAAGCGCGTCTCGATCCCTGCTGCCGTCTCCGTCGAAACACCAATCCACTGCGGCATCGGCGGTTGATTCGCCATCTGAGCCTGAGCGATGCCGGAGATGAGGAGCAGGAGAGGAAGGAGCAACTTCATGGAAACAAGATCACGATCCTCCGGACATTCCTTTCATGGGGCTTGTGGAGTTCCCGCCTGACGACCTTTTCGCATGTTACCTTGATGATGGTTGAATCCAGTTTGCCCCGCCGTTTCCGGGCTCTTTCCGAACGCCGATCATCTCTCGCGAGTCGGGTGGTCTGAATCGAAGTCAGTGGGGCGTGGCATGTTACTTCATCAGCGCCCTGTTAGCGGGAAGGGTTCCAAAAGATCTTGGCGAGCAGCACGCGGTTGTTTTCGTCTTTGCGGCTCTCGGGGAAGGCCATCTCGCTGCTGATGACCCAGGTTTCGTTTTCATTCACAACGACGGGCGCGAAGCCGCCGGTGAGATCAAGGCCGGTTTCGGGCATGAGCACCTGTTCGGTGGCACGGAGGACGTGCAGCTTGTCGGGATCGACTTCGGCGATGAAGATGGGCGCGCGGCTGCGGAAGACGTGGTCGTTGTTCGCGCCTTTGCGGCTGTAGATGAGGTAGAGCTTGTCGCCGTGGGTGATCCAATGCTGTTGGGCGTTCGCGCTGAGGAGCTGCTTGCCGTCGTCGAACTTCCACTCGATGGCCGGATCGTAGTTGAGGCCGTCGTTGCCGCGGGCGACGTGGCCATTCTGCTCGCCGCGCATGGTGAGGAAGAAGCGGCCTTTTAACGCGCAAACGGAAGGTTCATACAGGCCGCGAGGGATGCTGATGCTGTGCTCGCTGCCGTGTTCTCGATAGGCGAGTGTCTCGCCATCGAAGGCGCAGCGCGCGACGATGGTGATGTAAACGCGCTTCTTGGGATCGACTCGGTAACGCACGGGCAGGAGCACATCGCCATTGGGGAGATCGTGGCGCTGATGGCAGCCAGCGTTCGGCTCGATGATGGGATTTCCAGCGTGATCCTTCTCAGGCATCTGCATGATCTTCATACTGGTCCACACGTCTGTCATCGGATCATACACCGCATAGGCCACGCGCTCCTGCGAGCGGTCGTCCTTGGCCTTGTTGGTGTTCGCGTTGGCGAGGAAGCCGAAGCATTTGCCGGTGACGAGCAGCTTCTTCGTCGCGGCATGCCATTGCGGGCAAATGTCGCCCATCACGCGCTCGATGCCGTCTTCAAAGCGACGGCGATTCAGCGCGTCGATGCGTTTGGGTGTGCTCCAGGTCTTTGCGTCGTCGGTTGATTCGGTGAGGTAGATGTCGCGGTAGCCATGCGATCCGCGTTTCTCGATTTCTTGAGTCGTGACAATCACTTTGCCTGGGAGGATGGCGGGGCGGGACTGCGACCAATGGTATGCGCCGGCGCTGGTGAGCACGGTGCTGTTTTCGATTTGGAAGTCGGCGGCGCTCAAAGCGCCACAGAGGATGGGATGAATGAGAAGGATGAAACGCATGATGTTACCATTCACCTTCGCGTTGGAATTTGGCTTTGGCGTTCTTGCCGAACTGGGCTCCGGCTTCGGCGAGATTGGCGAGGACTTGGTCGCTGCTGAGTCCGGCGCTGCCACGCGCAGCGGGGATGACGGTCTGGCATTCGTTGGCGTCCATGAAGCGCGAGGCTTCGAGGATCTGCGACTGTGCCTCGGGTTCGATGACGAGGAATCCGTGCTTGTCGGCGTGGATGAGATCTCCCGGGGCGACTTTGCGGCCAAAGACCTCGACCTCGCAGTTCCAGCGCACGGGATGCACATGCGCGTGGCCTACGCAAAGACGGCGGGCGAGCGCTTTGAAGCCCGCGTTGGTCATTTCATCGACATCGCGGATCGCGCCATCGACGATGGTGCCCACGCAGCCGAGGGCGCGGTGCATGTTGCTGTTCACCTCACCCCAGAAGGAGCCGATCGTGCGCGGTTTGTCGAGGTCCTGCACGCAGACGATCTTGGGGCCGGGAATGTTGGCGACATAGCGGCGGTATTCGTTCCAGGCGTCGGGATTGTCCTCACGATGCGTCTTGTTGCTTGGCTCGATCACGACGGTGATGGCGTAGCCAACCATCGGTCCCATCTGTGGCATGAAGTCGCGGGTCTCTTCGAGATTGAAGGCATCGGCGGCAGGATCGCGTTTGGTGATCTGCTCCCAGCCATTGTAGATGGTGGGCGTGTTCCAGCGCTTGAGTTGGAGGAGGTCGGAATGCGGTAGCATGGGAGGGGAAATGATGAATGACGAAACGAGACGTTGCCGCATTTCTCCTTGGTCAAATGCGATGACCAGGGCATGATGATGGTCGAATCATGCACGCCGTTCCACCCAGGCCCTCTTTGATCACACATAGCGCGGACTTTCTGCGCGAGGCTTTGCTGGCGGGTGAATGGACGGACGTTTTGCCCTCCGAGCGCACGCTCTGCACGCGGCTGCGCATCAGCCGCCCGACGCTGCGGGCGGTGCTGGTGCAACTGGAGCGCGAAGGGGTGATCAGCGTGGTAGAAAACAAGAGGCGCCGCATTTTGGCCGCGACGGTGAAACAGCCGGGCAAGACCAGATCGAGAGTGATCGCGCTGCTGTCTCCCGTGCCGCAGCAGGCGATGCCGCCTTTTGTGCTGTTCTGGGTGGATGCGCTGCGCGAGCTGCTGGCGGAGGCGGATTACCAATTGGAAGTTCACGCGAGCGCGCACTGCTTTGTGGCGAAGCCTGCGGGCGGGTTGAAAAAGCTGACGCAGCGCGTGCAAGCCGCCGCCTGGGTTCTCTTTCGTTCGACTCCTGCCATGCAGCGCTGGGTTGCTGATCAAGAGCTGGCGGCTGTGATCGCTGGGTCGTGCGCGGATGGCATCGACCTGCCATCGGTGGACCTCGACTACCGTGCCACCTGCCGTCATGCCGCGACGATGCTGATGCAGAAAGGGCACCGGCAGATCGCGCTGCTGCTGCCGGGCTCCTCGCATGGTGGTGATGTGGAGAGCGAGCACGGCTTTCGCGAAGCTTTCACGACCTCGAATGCCACGCCAATCCTGCTGCAACACCATGAGACCGCCGAGCAAGTCGTGGAGCAATTGGATGTGCTGCTGAAGCGCAAACCCGCGCCGACCGCCTTTGTCGTGGCCCGCTCCATTCACACGCTGACGGTTATCACTCATCTGCTGCGCAGTGGGTACAAGCTGCCGCGTGATTTCGTGGTGGTGTCACGCGATGACGACGCCTTCCTCGAACATGTGGTGCCACGGGTGACGCGCTACTCGGCGGATGCGGCGAAGTTTGCTAAGCGGCTATCGAAACTCGTGCTGGAGTTGGCGCAAACGGGACGCACGAGCACGAAGCCTGTGAGGCTTATGCCGGACTTGAAGCGTGGTGAGACGGTGTGAGATCAGCGCTTGGTGAGCTTCACATGCTTGACGTCCAGTCCTTGTGCGCCGGACAGGCGCAGTGGCTTCAGCGTGAGTCTGGCGGGGCCTTTGGGAAGCTTCAGTGTGCCAGCCTTCAAGGACTGCCAGGAACGATCCCGGTAGCGTGCTTTGCCTTCGGCATCTCGGTGCGGAAGGGGAATCTCCGGCGCTGAAGCTGCGGGGATGGGGACTTCGACGGATTGGCCACCGATGCTGAGGTGCAGCAGTGAATCTGCGGCATCGCTGGCATAGGCGAGTTCGATTTCGTATTTGCCTTCGGACACGACATCGATCTCAAACCAGACCTTGGACTCGGGGTCGGTCCAGCCGGTGAGCCAGTCGTTGGCAAAGCCGGGTCCGCTGGCGAAGTGGAGGGGTTTGTCGAAGTAGGACTGCGGGGCATGAAGTTCGACGGGGTTGTGCCCGGCATGACCCACGGGAAGAGGGAAGCGTTGCATGCCGGAGCTGGAGATGTCGGCAAACCAAGAGTCGTACTGTGCGGCGAGCTTTTGCACGAGGTCGGGGTGCTGGCCAGCGATGTCCTTCTCCTGACCGGGGTCGGTCTCCATGTCGTAAAGCTGCCAGGGACTGGCGCTGGCATCGTTGGATTTGGCTTTGGAGCCACCGGCGGGGCCTTTGATCTCGCGGACGAGCCGATGGCGTTGGGTGCGGACGGCTCCGGGATACTTGTTCGTCTCGTCGATGGGATTGTGGGTGAAGAGCGTGCGTTCGGTCCATGCATCGGCTTTGCCTTCGAGCAGCGGACGGAGGCTGATGCCATCGAGCTTGGGGCCATCAGGAAGCTTCACGCCACAGAGGTCGAGCAGCGTGGGGAAGAGATCAATGTGGGAGGTGATGGGCTTCACGAGCTGCGGCTGCCATTGAGCCGCAGGCCAGCGGATGAAGAGTGGCACGCGCGTGCCGCCTTCATGCACGCTGGTTTTGCCGCCGCGCATTCCGGCGTTGTAGGTCTTCACCCCTGCGGTGCCGCCGTTGTCGGTGAGAAAGAGGACGATGGTGTTGTCCGCGAGCTTGAGTTCATCGAGGTGCGCGAGCAGGCGGCCCACGTTGTCGTCGATGTTTTCACACATGCCGTAAAAGGCGGACACTTTTTCATCGAAACCTTTGGCTTTGAATTTCTCGAAGTACTTGTCCGGCACCTGATAAGGCGAGTGTGGTGCGTTGTAGGCGAGGTAGCAGAAGAAGGGCTGCTTCTGTCTGGCGGTGATGAAGCTGATCGCGTCATCCGTCAGCACGTCGGTGATGTAACCCTTCGTTGGTTCGGGCTGGGTGCCGCGCAGGAGGGTGGCGTCGAAGTAGTTGTTCCAGTGGCCGTTGTTGAAGCCGAAGACATGGTCAAAACCCTGGCCCTGCGGCGTGAAGGGGAATTGCTCGCCGTTGTGCCATTTGCCGATGCAGGCGGTATGGTAGCCGGATGTCTTCAACGCCTCGGCCATTGTGACTTCCGAAGGGCGCATGGCCTCGCGGTTGTGCGTGACGCCGTGGCAGCCGGTGCGCAGCGGCCAGCGTCCGGTGAGCAGGGCTGCGCGAGTCGGCGCGCAGAAGGAGTTTACGAAGAAGCGGTCAAAGCGCACGCCGCTTTGGCCGAGCTTGTCGATGTGCGGTGTCTGAAGGTGCGTGTTGCCGTGGATGGAGAAGTCGCCGTAGCCCTGATCATCGGTGATGATGAGGAGGACGTTGGGCGGTTGGTTTCCCCAAAGCTGTGAACTGATGGCGGAGAGCAGAAAGACGAGCGCGCGAAGCATGACGTGGGAACGCATGATCGCGGCGAATCATTCGAGCACTCCCAAGGCGGACCACAGGCCTGGCTGGGCGACGATCAGGGCCCGCACGCGTTCGGTGAGCGATGTGGCGGGCGGCGGTGACGTGAGGGCGTGGAGGCAGGTCGCTTGTTCGTCTGCCGACAGTTCACGAGCGGCGATGAGGAAGGCTCGGCCACGCTGCGCGAACGTCAGGCGGACGAGATCATCTTTAAAGTTGCCGCTCTTCACCGGACCGAAGCTGATCACCACTCCATGCGCGCCGATGGCGAGAGAGCGGCGTGTCACCGCGTCGGATTCAGCAGTGATGGGCGACCACTTGGTGGCTGCATCCGCCGCATTCGCTGTACTGAGCAGGAAACAAGTGCTGGCGAGAGGGCCGAGCGGGGGCTGGGATAGGTGCGGGGCAGGGGACAGGCTACCCTCCGGGCGCAGCATTTCAAAGCTGACCTCGCTGCCTGACTTCGCGGAGTCACGCCGGGTGCGGAAGGCCCATTCCCAGCCTGGTACGAGTGTCACGACCACGCCGGGCAAAACCTCGGAGAATGCCCCGAGTTGCGCGAGCAAGGTGGCATCGACAGCCAGCACGAGGCTGCGCAGGTCAGCGCACAGCTCGCGCGCGGCCTGGATGATCTCATCTAGCAGCGGTTTCAAATCTCCCGCTGTGCGCACGCGGGCTTGGTTCGTTTTTCGACCCGTGGCGCTCTGGGCGATCCAACTGTACTTCCCCGTCATGGCATCGCCTTTGCAGACGAGGCTGATCCAGACGGAGCCCGCGAGTTCGGCACGCTCGCGCATCTCGCTGGAGATGGACCACAGCTCGACGGTGCGCTGATGTTCGAGGCTTTGTAGCAGCTTCGGTTCTTCATCCAGCGCCTGGACGAGCACCGAGGGCGCGCGGCGTCCGTGCAGATGCTTCAGGGCCAGCAGGCGCAGCTCTTCGGGCAGGCAGCGGGTCAGAGTCACCTCCCGATCCAGCAGCGTCTCGTGCAGGAAGAAGAGTGTCTCTTCATCCTTGATGGCCGTGGGCTCGAGCTTGCCCCAGGCAGTGCGTAGGCAGGCGGTGGCGCGCTGCCATTCGGCCTCATCACGCAGCACGGGCATGCGGCGCTGGTTTTCCCGCAGGGCGCGGGCCAGCTCGATGACGGCCTCGGCAGACTCGGGGAATTCAGCGCGCAGTCGGGCGAGTGTGCCCAACGATTGATGCCGCAGCGCCAACCGGGCAGCGCTTTGCAGGACGTCTTGCTGTTTCTTCAGCGCGTAGGACTGGGCACGTTTGCCGATCCATGCCAGCGCGGCCAGCGGGTGATGCAGCACCACACCCGCACCACGCAGCTTCTGCCAGTCGGCATCGGTTTCGATCTCGGCGAGGAGCTGGGTTTGGAAGCTATCCGCGTCATCGCGGAAGAGCCGTGCGGCCTCCTGGCCTTTCTCAGTCGCGGGACCATCGCCAGGGAAGGGGAGATCGTCCAAACTCACGCGCAGCCCCGGTGGTGCGGCCACGCCGGATTCGGCGTGGAACCAGGCGGCGATGCAGCACCGCTGGCGCAGCGCTTCGGGGGCTCGCTCCGGCAGCAGATGCAGCGCGAGGGCGGTGAGGCGCAGGGCCTCGATGGGCAGTCCGGCGCTGCGATGCAGCGCGGCGGTGTCGAGCAGCATCTCGATCTCCGGGAACCTCGCAGGTGCTTTCGCCGGGCGCAGGCTGCGGGCCATGCGGAGGGTGGTGAGGCTCCAGGCGGCATCGTTTTTCACGAGGTCGCGCAGCGCGGTGATGACCCATCTTTCGAGCAGACGTGGCGGCACGGGCAGCCAGGCTGTCTGCGAAAGGAGGCTCCAATCCACAGCGCGGCCGGCTTTCCATGTGGGGTCCACTTTTGCCAAAACAGTACTCAGTTCAGGCAGCAGACCCTCGCGGCCAGCCGCCACATGTGCCAGCCAGAGTACGAGTGATCCCGCTGGCTCCGTGAGTGCTTTTTCAATACGGCCCAACTCGGTGCGCAGAGCCTCCAGGGCGCGGGTGGAGCGCGCTCCTTCGATGAGCCAGCCGACCACGAGCACCAGCGCGGGCACGGCCAGCGGCAGCTCGCGCTGCTTCAGGGCGCGGGCGGCGAGATCATTCAGGTCCAGGCGCTTCTCGGGCGGAGAGTCGGGGCAGTGCAGATGCCGCCAGAGCTGGTAGTCCGGGCGCGGGCCGTGCTTCGGGTCGCGGGCGCGCCAGAAATCGCGCAGGGCGGCGCGGGTGGGCTTTCCTTCCTGGGCTTTGCGCCAGGCGTCAAACTCACGCGAGATCTCCGCCAGCGATGTGGTGGAGATGGGTGGTGTCGTAGCAGGGCGATGAGTTGGGCGACGGCCAGGGGGGCGCATGATGGGGGCGCGGATGCTACGCAGGCAATGCCTGAGAGCAAATGAGGTAAACGTCGGCTTCTTTGCGGCTGCATGATCAGCCAGCAGATGGGATGGACAGCGGGCGATTCCTCCCCACCGTGCGCGCCCTTTTCCCGACTGCCTTTTTTGAAACTCCTCGTCCTCATCCCCAGCTACAACACAGGTCGCATCCTGCCACAGACCGTGGCAGACGTGCTGGCGCACTGGCCGGAGGTCTGGGTGGTCATGGATGGCAGCACCGATGGCAGCGCTGATCTGTTGAAGCCTCTCCTCGCCGTGCACCCCGGCCTGAGCGTGATCGAGATCCCGAAGAACGGTGGCAAAGGCGCCGCCGTGCTGCACGGCATCCGGCTGGCCCAATACGCCGGCTTCACCCATGTGCTCACCATTGATGCCGACGGCCAGCACCCGGCGGAGGACATCCCGCACTTCATCGAGCTAGCGCAAAAGCACCCCGAGGGCGCGATGATGGGCTGCCCGGTCTTCGGGCCTGAGGCGCCTCAACTGCGCGTGCAGGGCCGCAAGATCTCCAACGGCTGGGCGAACATCGAAACCCTGAACTGGGGCATCCCCGATTCGCTCTTTGGTATGAGGCTGTATCCCATCCCGGCGCTGCTGCGGGCCTTTCGTGGCACGCTTTGGGCTCGCCGTTTTGATTACGATACCGAGATCGCCGTGCGCCTCGCCTGGCAGGGCGTGCCCATGATCGCCGTGCCGACCAAGGTGCGCTATCTCACCCCCGAGCAGGGCGGCGTCTCGCAGTTCCGCTACTTCCGTGACAATACCCTGCTCACCTGGATGCACGCGCGTCTCCTCATCGGCTTCCTTTGGCGTTTGCCGCTGCTGCTCCTGCGTGGGCGCAATCCCCTGAAAAAATGAGCAACGCCGTCCCCAGTCCTCACGCTCTCGAAACCATCGCCCGCCTCTGCGAAGGCCGCTGGGAGCTGCACTACACGCGGTCAAAGCTGCGCAGCGACCCCGTGTACTCCGCCGTCATGCGCGAGGTCACCGGCAGCCCCCTCCCACTGCTGGACATCGGCTGCGGCATCGGCCTGCTTGCCCATTACTTGCGCGCCTGCGGCCATGCGGCACCCGTCACCGGCTTCGACTACGACACGCGGAAGATCCATTCCGCCCAGGCCATGGCCGCCAGGGCCGGGCATCGCGATCTCGCCTTTGCCTCCGGCGATGCCCGCACCGGCCTGCCCGACTTCACTGGGCATGTCGTCATCCTGGACATCCTGCAATTCTTCACCGAAGCCGAGCAGGACGCCCTGCTCACTGCCGCCGCCGCCCGCGTGGCCGCAGGCGGGAAGCTCATCATCCGCTCCGGCCTCCGCGATGACTCCTGGCGCTTCCGCATCACCGTGCTCGGAGATTACATCGCCAAGCTCAGCTTCTGGATGAAAGCCGCCCCCACGCGCTATCCCGATGCCGCGCAGTTCCAGCGCGTGCTCACCGCCGCCGGACTCAAAGTGCGCATCGAGCCCATGTGGGGTGGCACCCCCTTCAATAACTTCCTCATCGTCGGCGAACGGCGCGCTTGATCCAGCAGCGGCTTTCTTCATAGCATCACTGCATGTCTCCCCGGACCTGGTTCACCCTGATCTTTGCCTTCACTGCCGCTACTCTGCTCAGCAGTTGCGGGTCCAAACCCAGCCGCTGGGAGTACAGCTACTCGCGGGGAAAAACTGCCGTCATCGTCGGCGGCCGGGCCGTGCCACCCGCCGGATTGCCCAGGCAGGTCATGCAGATCATCAATGCCGGAAACCAGATCGTCGGGCTGCCTTACAAATATGGCGGCGGCCACCGCAGCTTCAGTGACTCCGGCTACGACTGCTCCGGCACCGTGTCCTACGCCCTGCGCGGCGCCGGCTTGATCAAGAGTCCCGGCACCTCCGGCAGCTTCCGCAGCTACGGCAGCCGCGGCGTCGGCAAGCACGTCACCGTCTATGCCAAAAGCGGCCACACCTTCATCGTCGTCGCTGGCTTGAGGCTAGACACCGGCTACAACGGCGAAAACGAAGGCCCCAAATGGTCCACCCGCTCCCGCCCCATCAAAGGCTACGTCGCGAGGCATCCGCCGGGGCTGTGAGTCAAACGAGTTATCCTACTCGCACACGGGTGTGGCAGGGTTGGAACCCGCCGGGTGACTTCCTTGTCGATGTGTCGGAACTCCTTTTGCCTCCAGGACTTCTGGGCCACCGAAGCCTCGTTCAGCTTCATCATGGTGGCCTTCAATCGAATGAGCTTGTTCCGGTACTTCGGGCTCAACAGTCACAACCAAGCCATCTTGGCGACACTACGATCCTATGGCTTTGCAATAGGCGGCTGGGTCAGCCAGCACGCAAGAAAACGAGTGCTCAAGCTCTCACTATTCCGTCAAAAACGCCATTAGATGGGCACCATCTTCCGCCAATCGAAGCCCGCCCACCACCGTTCGCTTACCCCTTTGCATAATCAGGGTTTACGCCTCAGCGCAGAGGCAGAAAAAACAGCGCGTGAGCGCTCAAGGAGAGCCTTTTTGCAAACCCTTGCTTTTAATCAGCGTCTCCTTAGTTGGAAACCTCCCATGCAACGCCAAGTCCAGCTCAATCCCGATCCCGTCGATGCGCGGCAGTTTGAGGTTACGGTCAAGCAACTGGCCAACAGCCTCAACTTTGGTCAGGAGGAATCCGTCTTCCACGGCGGCGGCCTGGAGTATGCGCAGTCGCGACTCTATGTGGCGGGCGATCCGGTGAAGTTCATCGACTGGAAAGTCTCCGCGCGTGTCGGCAAGCTGTTCATCAAAGAGTATCAGGAGCCGAAGCAAATCCCGCTCTACCTCCTGCTCGATACATCGGCGTCGATGTGCATCACCTCGCAAACGCTGAGCAAGTATGCCTGGGCTGTGCGCATCGCCACCGGCATCGCGCTCGCCGCGCAGACCAGCATGACGCCCGTGGGCCTGCTCGGCTGCGGTGCGCGTGAGTTGCATGTGCGGCCCACGCTTTCACGCAATCTCGTCATGGAATGGTCGCATAAACTGCGGCTGCACGACTTCCTCGAAGAAACCTCGCTCGCCAAACGCGCCCGCGAGGTCGCGCCATCCCTGAAGCGTCGCACCACCGTCATCGTGCTTAGCGATCTGCATGATCCCGATGCCTTCGCGGCACTCCAAGTGATGTCGCAGGAGCATGATTGCCTCGTGCTGCATCTGCAAGATCCTGCCGAGCTGAACATCAAAGGTGCGGGCATCTTCCGTGGCAGCGAGGCCGAGTCAGGACGCAGCTTTGTCGGTCACGGACGTCGTGCCTTCATCAAGAGCGAGGAATGGAAAAGCGAACTCACGCGCTTCGGCATCGACTACCTGCTCCTGCGCACCGACCAGCCCATCCTCGGCAAGCTACGCCACTTTTTAAACCGACGCGGCTTCGGAGGTAGCTCGGGCCGATGAAACGCAAGCATGCGCTCTGGCTCGCTGCGTTCATCGCCTTCGTTGTGGTCGTTTACATCGCCACGCGAACCAGCGACGACTCACTGCGCGTGCCGCTCGGCGTCGAGCAGGCAGCCATCGTCACTTACAGCGGCCCCTTGCTTGCTGTCGCACCGTATAAGTGGGGCGTGGCGGTGAACGTGCGCATCGCCGAGATCACTGAGCGCCCGGATCGCCGCATCTACGACTTGCGATACATCGTCAATCGCGCGGGCACCTTCGATCTCAAGGACTACCTCGTCGCCGATGATGGCAGCACGTTGGAAGGTTTGCCGGCGTTCAAATTCGAAGGCGACCCGAAGCTCTCGAAGAACCTCGACACGCGCATTCAGGAGACCGAGGAGATCCGCGTCGATGTGGGGGGTCGCTATTACGAAACGATGGCCGTGCTCACGCTGCTATGGATCGGCTGGCTGCTCCTGCTCATCTTTTGGAAGCGACCGAAACCGCCCGCAGTGCCCGATGCAGGCCCGCCGCCGCCCACGCTCGCCGAGATGATGCGCAGCTTCCTCGTGCAACTCGAAGCGGGCACGCTCAACGCCGATGCGAAGGCCAAAATGGAAATGGCCATGCTGCAATGCTGGCGCAACGAACTCGCGCTGAATGCCGAGCCCATGCACACCTCGCTCGACCAGATCGCAAGCCATGGCAGCACCGGCGAGGCATTGAAGAAACTCCAGCACTGGCTGCATCATCCCAGCTCACCCGTGCCCAGCGCTGACATCGCCGCCGTCATCAAGCCTTACACGGTCGAACCCGCCACATGATTTTCCAGCATCCGCAACTGCTTGGCCTGCTCGCGCTGCCCGTCATCCTCGCCTTTTGGGAATGGACGCGGCGCGGACAACCTATCGCCATGCCCTTTGATCATGGGCATCAGGGACGCGGACGCATCCTGCAGTTCATGGTGCTGTGCGCGAACTGCCTGCCAGCGGCACTGCTCGCGATGGCCATCGTTTTTCTCGCGCATCCGATGACCTACACGCCGCCGGAAGTGGAGCGGAAGCTCAACAACGTGCAGTTCGTGCTCGATACCTCCGGCAGCATGGCCGAGGACCACGGCTCGCAGGCCAAGGGACGTCATCGTCGCTTCGACTCCGCGATGGATGCCATCGAGCAGTTCATCACCTATCGCCAGGGCGATGCCTTCGGGCTCACCATTTTCTCGCGCACCTTCATTCACTGGCTGCCGCTCACGCTCGACACGCAGTCGATCCCGCTCTCGAAGCGCTTCATCGAACCGAACAACCCGAAGCTTGATCCGCCTTCGATGGGTCGCCATGGACTGCCCGATGCACTCTGGGGCGGCACCTTTATCGGCAAAGCCCTGCATGGTGCCGCCGATCTGCTCGCCCTGCGTCCCACCGGCGACCGCATGATCATCCTCATGACCGATGGCGAAAGCAGCGACATTAATCCGCCGCTCGATGCTGCCGTCATCGAGCATCTGCGCGCTGAAAAGATCACCGTCTTCACGATCATGCTCACGGGCGACAAAATCTCCGAGCCACTCACCAACATCACACGCGCCACTGGTGGTGAAGTTTTCAACGCCGTCACGCCCGAGGCGCTGGCGAGCGTCTTCAAGAGCATCGACGAGATGAAAAAAGTCGTCGTGCTGGAGAAGCGTCCGCACGTCATCGACTTCTACGATCCCTTTTTCATCCCGGCGCTCAGCGTGCTCGGCGTGAGCGTGCTCGCGCTGTTCGGACTGCGGTTCACGCCGTGGTAGGATTGGCATGAAGAACACCGCCACCTTCGTTTACATCGATCCAACCCATGAAACTCATCGCCTTGCTCCTGTCGCTCGCGTTTGCGCATCAAGCCATCGCTCAAGACAGCCTACCCAAAAAGGCCGAAAAATTCGAGGTCGGCGGCAACAAAGCGGTGGTTTATGCCGCGCCGAAACCTGCCGAGGGCAAGCCATGGCTGTGGTATGCGCCGACCTTGAACGGCGGCGTCTCGATCGTGGGGCGGAAGATGTATTTCGAGGCCTTCATGAAGGCGGGTATCAGCATCGCAGGCTTCGATCTCGGAGAGGTGCGCGGCTCACCAGCGAGTTCGGCGAAGTTCACGCTGTTTTATGACGACATGGTGAAGCGCGGCTTTTCCGCGAAGCCGATCCTGCTCGGCCAGAGCCGCGGTGGCATGATGACACTCGCGTGGGCGTTTCGGAATCCCGACAAAGTGCGTGCCTGGGTGGGCATCTATCCCGTCTGCAATCTCGCAAGCTGGCCGCTGAAGAACTCGAAGCCACAAACGCTCGCCGACTTCGCGATGACCGAGCCCGAACTCGTTGCCAAGCTTAGCAAGTTCAATCCCATCGACAATCTCGCCGGACTCGCCGCGAACAAAGTGCCCATGTTCGCCGTGCATGGCGATTCCGATGTCGTAGTGCCGTATGATTTGAACACCCAGCTGCTCAAAGAACGCTACGAAGCTGGTGGCGGTCAGATCAGCGTCAAAGTCATTCCCGGCGAAGGTCACAAGGTCGGCCCGTCGTTCTTCGAGTGCCAGGAGCTGGTCGATTTTGTGCTTGGTCTTCCGTAGCTTCGAGTGGCACTTGCCTTGTGGAAACCATTTTCCTGATTTTGGCAAGAGTGATCAAGAAACGGAATGAAGTCACGGATTGAACAAGTCGCGCAACTCGCCATGAAGCTCGGAGCAAGGCATCTGGCCGATTGCGGCTCGATCAAAAGCCGCCATGACTTCACGCAACGGCAGTTGATGAGCAGCCTGATCCTCAAGACTTATCTCAAGACGACCAACCGAGGAGTCATCGACTGGCTGGAGGGCCATTCCGGGCTGCGCCGCGTGCTGGGCTTGCAGCACAAGCTGCCGCACTACACGGCGTTGCAAAAGTTCAGCGCACGCAAGGACGTGCAGGCGGCGTTGAAGGCTGTGGCGAAGAAAGGCGGCGTGCAGCAGGCCACAGAACTCGCCCTGGACGCCACCTGGCTGAAGCCGCACGGCACCAGCGCCCACTATGTCAGCCGAGCTGGGCGGCAGAAGAGCCGGCATATCGAGAGCTTCTTCAGTGGGATGAAGCGACTGTGCGGAGCGGCATTGAGCGCCCGTCGCGAAATCTACCAGCGCCAGCAAACCGCTCTGCGAGTGCTCGCCTACGCCCTGCACCGTCAGGGGGCTTTTCACCCATTGATCTTTTCAACAGGCCAAGTGACACTCGAACCGGCTTGGATTCTGGAGCGAATGGAGGCCGATGGATACTCGGCTTCGATTGCCAATCTTATATCATAGAGCCCTTTTTTCTCGAAGGGAAAACTTCTCAAAGCTCACATAATCAAGGGGTTATAGAGATCGTGTCGCCGGAGGTTGACACCTCATCCGGTGGTATGCAGGACACAATTAGGACAAGCGAGGAAGGCACCCGTAAAAGAGGGCGGCCATTCTTGAAGATCAAGCATGGCAGCGCTGTGGTGCCGATCTACAAGGGCCGTGTCCGCAGGTGGGATTGCTACACCGTGGCTTATCACATGAACGGCAAACGCGTGCGGCGAAA